>NZ_JBQEPA010000012.1:0-181800 GCF_052056495.1 Phyllobacterium sp. 22229 | reverse complement strand
GGTCCACCGTCTTTAATCTGTGTCATGATTGCCTCGCAATGTTGCGACCGAACACGTCACGGACGCGTGGTGGCAGGGGCTTTGTGAGCGAATGATCGGCTTTGGCCGCCTTCAGGAAGCCTGGAGATTTAATCGTTCCCTTAGGGACAGTGATGCCTAGGTGCTTCTGTCGATTGCTGTTCACCTTAGCGCGAACAGTTGCCTCTGCAGCTGTCTTGGCTTTGTGCTCTTCCTTGCAGATCGCGTGAAGATTCCCCTCTCGGTGTTCCCCTCCAAGCCAAAGAGCGACCTTGTGGTCAAATTCTGGCTTATTGCCGGGACCAAACACCTTTCCGGAAAGAGCACAGCATCCTCCCTGACGGTCAACAATGCGCTGCTTTACGCCATTGGGTATTTTGGCGTCATCGTTTCGAGCTACCCATTCGGAGACTGTCCGGGCCATCAGTGCACCTCACCAATACGACGGTCGAATTCAGCTTGAGCAGATTGCCCGATCAGATCCAGCAGGTTCGCAAGATTGGGTCGTTCGGCTCTAGCCTCGAAAGCTCCGATGACCATCGACAATCCGATGAATACGGATATCGTATCTTTCCCCGCACAAACTGAAGAAATCAGATCGGCAATCTCGGCGGCTTCTTCCATGTGGTTGCAGTTATCCATCATTCACCGCCAATCAATCGGGAATCCCGATCTGTGTCTGGGGAAATGCCGTTTTGTGCCGGCGTGGCCCAGACTTCACGAGCAAGAACATTCTCAAGTTCCTGAGCGCGCACTGCTCGATACAGATCATCATGCATTGCTTCGCGAGCGATATTCTCCAATTCGCGTCGGCCACGGGCATGTGGCGGCAAAGATTGGATGCGAAGGCGGATAGTGTCGGCGTTGATGTTCATCACAACCCCTCCATCGTCATTTGGGGAGATTTTGCCGCGCGTGTCTTAGCGGCATTGCGAGCGTGATGCGGTGCATCCCACCGAAGATGGCATCTTTGGCAAAGTGCTCGACATCGCTCTGGATCGGAGTGACTTTCGTCATGATCCATATGCGCAATCGTCAGAACGACCTTGCTGCCCGTGACCGGGTGAGGCTGACCATTGGCGGCACGGCAGTTTGGGTGCTGTGGTGTGCCTTCACAAGCGTTGCCAGCGCGTTCGATCAGGCTGGCGCGGAAAGTCTTCCACTCCTTCGAATTGGTAGAACCGCCGGGATACAGCTTCATGCGTTCTGGAGATATAGGCATTATGCCACCTCCACGGCTGGAGTGGAGGGAATCTTGCCGGTCAGGAACGAACGTGCGCGGGCTTCTTCGGCTGGCTTGCCAATGATCCGTCGAGCCGTTTCGGCGCACATATAGATAAAATCGTGGCTATCGGATAAAGGCTCTTCGCTTTTGAAGATACCAATCAGGCTTTCTATATTGCTTTTTCGAGCATCGTCGGAGTGTGTCAGATCAATTGCAGCACTGACCATACTGTCAATGCATTCTTCCATCAGCATGCGTGTCATTCCTGAGATTGTAGAGCCCAACGATGCCTCAGCGGGAGGGTCTAAAACATCGTCGGGCTGATCCGCTTCATCAGCGGTAAGGTCGGAAGCGACACGCTCATCTGGGGAAATGGCGTCTACGTCGCTTCCTGCATCAGCTTTCGTGGGGAGATCGTCGGCTGATGTTTCTGTATTTGATTCACGCGGTTCTTTGAATTTCACTGGTGGCGTCTGCGTGTCGCCAAAAGCATAGATAAGGGTGATGAGATTACCCATTTCCTCAATTGTCATAGATGAGGTTCGAATGCCGAGTGGAACAATTGTCCCGCGATCGATGCCAGGCACTACGTCAGCGACCCGTAGAGAGGCCGTGAAGAGATTCTTCCAGTCATCGCTGTCAAGCTTACGCCCGTACCACACAACCTGCTCAGCGACCTCGCCAAGCATTGCGTGAAGCTTTGCATTTTGTTCGTTACTTCGAGTCTTTTTGCGGAACTCGACAATTGTGCCGACCTCAACATTCTTGGCCCATTTCGCTACACGGGCGCGATCTGTCTCATCTTGGATTGTGACAACGGCGCGGGCGCTCATGCTGCCACCTGTGAACTATACTGGCGAATACGCTCAACAAGGGCCGCCAATTCATCATTAAATCGGTCGATTTCGTCTGCCATTTTCTTGATGTATTCGTCGTCTCGATAGACGCGGATCATCAGCATGGGCAGGCGGGGCCAGTACGATACGAAATCCCACCAATCACGCTCTGATAGCCAGATGTTGCCCTGTACCTGTGCAATGTGTTCTGGTGGCAGGCGGTTGCGTTCAAGACGATCGATCTGGATTTTCGGGAGCGCAGTCTTGATCTCCAGACCGCCGCGGTCACCGACAAGACTGTCAGGGCTGGCGCCTTTATTACCATTACGAATGAAGCCAACACGTCTAATCTCGGCGCCCTCAACAAAAGCATATGTTTCCCGCGCTTCGTCTTCCATCACCTTGCCACGCTCCATGTGAACATTGGTGAAGGATTCAGACGGCTCGCCAGTCAAGATTTCTCCGGCAAGGGTGCGCATGTACTCACTGCGCGTCTTTCCTTCCCCCTTTGCCATGACTGTGGAGAATTTGCTGGCGGTCGGTATGCCAAGCCGCGCTTGAAACCAGTCATCTTCGCCTTGTTCAATGTCGAAGACTTCCATCATGACGCGGCCCTCTGTGAGAGCTTGGTCAATTTGGCATTGAGCAGCCGAACGGCATCTTCGAAATCAATAGCCAACATGTCTGGAACGGCTTCTATCTTACCCATGCGGCAGAACTGCTCGACATCGGAATCCGTGTCGGCGAGCAAGCCGAGAATGACCTTGACTTGATCTTGCGAAATGGTCTCGCGGTTGCGTGGCTTCTCGTTGTTGCCATCACGGTCATCACCGGTGCTGATATTGAACAGCATGCAGAGGAGATAACGCCGGCCATATGTCGCCGTGCTGCCGAAAGCCTGCGTTCCGGTCTTGTTCACCTTGCCTTGGGCGCCAGCGGCATCGACTGGAATTTCTCCAACACCATTCTTGACATAGCCTTCTGCATGGGAGATTTCCCACTGAATGCGCAATTCGCCTTTTTCATTGTATCCGTCCGGCTGGAAAGATACTCCGAACCCGTGCTTGTGAATGATTGGCATGGCCTGATCTTCAATTGCCGCAAGATCGGCATAGTTCGAATTGGTGTGATTGTTCCGGCTCTTTTTTACGACCACTGGTAGTTCAGCTTGGCATACAGACATCGCTGCAAAGTAAGCCTTACGTGCCTGAAACTCCTGATCTTCCCGAGCGCGATCTTCCATGCGCTCTTTCATGGCCATCATCTTTTCGAGGCGATCAATCGGGATTGACGGGTCCAAAGCAATCCGCTCGATCATCGCAACCATGGGAGCGTCGGCGTTTCGGATTGGTGTAATGGATGTGTCGTTCTCAATAATTGCTGCTGAAGTACCCATGTCTGATGCTCCTTTGAAGGGCTTATTGATCTGGGTGGCCACTCGGCCAACAACCTGATCTGCTGCAATGCTGACGTGCTGGAAGGAATCTGTGTCGATGATCTTTTCCGAGATCATTTCATCCGCTCCTCAGTGGTATCAGCGATTTCGTTGAGAAGTTCCCGCGCTGCTTCCTTGCCGTAGATCAGGCAAAGGTCGCGGTAGTTCTGGCGGAGGTGGTATTCATGGAAACCCGATGGTTTGGATTGGGCATATCGCTTAATCCGTTCCTGCATTTCGGGTGGTGTGTATTGGGATGGAGAGGTCATGTTGCAGCCTCATCCTCATTGGATGGCTTGTCCTCACCATTCCAAAGGCGGATGGCTTCGTCCTGATACTCGTCGCGTACATCCACGCCACAATTGATGCATCGTACCGTGTAGCCAGATTCAAACTCACAATCGCTGGCTATGACTACCTCTTTGGAGAAGTAGATATTCTCCTCCCCACTCGCCTTGCAAAATGGACAATCTCGAAGATGTGGACGCATCAAGACACCCTCCCGATAATTCCAATGACCAGGATCGAAAGCATCACCACGCCGAACACTGCGAGCGCCCACATAGAGCGGTGAACTCGATTGGTCTGGATGATGCGGATGCAATCCGGCTCACTCAGGAAAATGTGATTGCTCATAGCCCTCGCCTCCGCTTGATAATCAGAAGCTGTGCGGCCCGAACAATGCAGGCGAGCATGAAGAGAATTCCAGCGAGAAGGATGGTGATCATTTCGTCCATCCCTTCACGTACTGGCATGCAACGATGAACGCTGCCGCACATGCGATTTGAATAATCAGATCAACGAATGTGAATGGAGTGCTCATGACGACATCCTTTCGGCATGACTGGAGATGATCCGGCGATTTTCACGGTTAAGCCTGTTGCGGAAACGCTCGTTGCTGATCATTTCATTCACGACCTCGGCCAACTGCTCATCGGAGAGCATCGCAAGGCCATAGCGGTCGAACAGGATTTCAATTGCTTCACGAGGTGCGCGATAACCGCGAGTTTCGATAAAGCGTTCGTTTTGTGCGCGAGTGGCCATGATTACATTGCTCCCATTGCGATAAGGATGACTGCAGAGAGGAAAATGGCGAGGGATAGACCATCAGCCAGTGCGTCGAGAAAATCGTGCATCATGCAGCCTTCCGCTTGCCTACAGCCTTGCACAGCGCATCGTGGTGCTGCTTGAGCATGACCATCTGGTTTTGATTGAATGACCAGTGTCCGCTCTTGGCCTGTTCACGGATGAAAAGCTTGTCCAGCGTCCGAATGGCCGAGTGGATTTCCGTCTCTTCATCGATGTGAAGAATATCGGTCAGGACAAATAAGGTGTGACCACCGCGCTCAATGCGCGCACAGACCTGACGAAGGGTTTCAGACTTCACAGCTGCGGTAATTGTGTGGAATGCGAGATTTGCGAAATGCGTGTTCATCGTCTTTCCCCATGTGTTGAGCAGATCAGGCTGGGCCGTCTTCGTACTCGCTGGTATGGGGATAATATGCATCAGATGCATAAGTAACGCAATAGGAAAAATGCATGTCATGCATATAAAAATTGACACATGCATGATAGCGGGCGTAAAAGAAAAGCGCCGGAGGGATGATCCTGCCGGCGCCCAAACACAACACAACATTAGAGATAAGCAAATACTTATGTATCACATCGAATATCGATGCGCAAGTTATGCTTCAGTTTGGGTGTGTCAAAACCACAATATCTTGGGTCTGATCGGCGGTTCCCGCCAAGATAGTGTTGTGGAGATACAAAAGTTGCGGTCTTTAACGGAGCTGATCCGCAGCGCCAATCATCATGGCACATGAACTCCAAGCGGTGTCGATGCCAGGCTCATCGGACGGAATCGAACGGGGTTGATGGCCCGCCGGACAAAACACTTTTGCAAGGTGCCGGGAAACTGAAGCAGCTTATACCGAAGTCCGAAGAAAAGGACTTTGCTCGTATCGGGGATAAATGGGCCTGACCAGCTCGAAAAAAAGACTACCTCCGATGTTAGACCCAGTAGCGGCTGGGAAATCAAACCGAGCTTCAGGAGAGGTTGGTTCCACGGATGCTTGGCGCCCACACGGGCGTGGGAAGGGATGCAGTCTCGTGTGTTAGAGACCATCCTAATGCTCTTCTTATGCCTCGACCTACAAAAACTGTTAGTTTCATAGGCAAAACATCGCAACCCATCGATAAAATGTATTAAGCGAACAAAATACTATGTTACCATCCGCTCCAAGGTTTGGGCAATGCATCTGTACATGTCCGTGGGGTGATCTATGTCTAGTAGGCGTGATTTTCTAAAGGTGGTTCCTACTGTTGTAATTTCTTCTTCTTTTTCACTAGCAATTGCCAGGGCAGAAGAGGAGGCTTGCGAATTTCACATTCAAAAGCTGGCGCAAGCCATGAAGAACTTACATGGTGGGGAATGGCGGATCGAACTAAATCATAGATCAAAGATTGCGATGGTAATGAGATCCTGATTATCCACGGGTGCCGGTTTTAAACACAAATTCCAGAACGGTCTTAAACTGTTCGCGTTTTTCTGGGGTGGCATTCTTTAGGTGCTCTTCCAACGCCCAGACAGAATCCTGATCATTCGGGTCTCTCATAATGAGACTTGCAGGACTAACGCCATAAGCGATGGCAGCCTCTTCAAGAAAATCCTGATCATATGGCGATTTGTAAGTCTCTATTCTGCTCAATTTTGATTGAGTCACACCAATGCGATCTGCAGCCGCTTCCTGGTTCAAATTTAGATATTCGCGCCATTCCCTAAGAAAGTGGCGCTGTCTTTGTCTTTTTTGTTTTGGTACTGGAGCCATACAATTATTGTACATTCATCCCTGATTTAAGAAAAATCATCAGATAGATAAATATGCACTTGATACATATGCATGACATGCATATACTGTGCTCATGAAACTCGATCTGTATCTCACATCCAAAAACATTTCCGATGAGGCGTTCGGCCAAAGGATTGGCCTATCGCAGTCGCAGGTAAATCGTATTCGAAACGGCAAATCAAAGCCGACAATCGTGACGATCGCCAGGATCGACAGTGAGACGGAGGGAGTTGTGTCATTCCCCGATTTTATCGGCGATGAAACCGGAAGGGAGATAACAGCATGATCAACTCCCAAGACTTCCAATCGGACGACGGCGATATCGCTGAAGTGACAGGCTATGCCCGACTTGCGAACGCAACATGCGTTGAAATGCCGTCGTCCGGCCAATTTTGCCCTGACTCGCTGACTTTGAGTGCTGCTGACGGCCAGCGCGGTATACCAAGTTCTTCTCCCGGTTGCGTAAAAAACCATGGACGGCAGTCCGTGGTCGGTCAGGGTCGCGAAAGCGGGTGTCAAGCGATGGGTTCCAAAGAAGAGCAAGCCGTCAATTCCATTTACCCGGCATCACCGGTTCTGAATGAGCGGGTGGCGGCATGAATAAGATATGGACATATGAAAGCGATCTCCATCTAGTTTGCTACTTTGAGACTTCAGGCGAAGATGCGATGGCGCGTTATTTAGGGCGTACGCCAGATGCAATACTACGCCGGGTCAACAGGCTAAAAGGCACATGCGCTTGGTTTGAGCTTAAACGCTTGATTGCAAGTGAATGGGGATATCGGCGCAACTATCATATCGCCCTAGGTCAATCGGCTCAGGTTGAGCGCATTGATACGCTTCATCCCGGAGCGCCAGACATTCTTACGGAAGAGCACGGCTATTTTCCAGTCGAGGCCGTCCAATGATGATCCTAGCGCTGAGCCTTTACCTACTTGGCATTGTGGGCGCCTTAGCGTCCACGTCGCGGGAATCCCCCATAGGGCTCAGAGAATGGGCAATCGGAATTTGCTGGCCGCTGGCGGTGGCCGTAGCCACCTTGTCCGGCCTGTTCACCTTCATTGTGGCGAGTATCCGCCCATGAAAAAAGTTCTAACTGCTTTTGCGCATGTGTTTGGCGACCCGTCCGCATCTGCAGTTTCATCATCAGTTCCTTTCAACCTCCGGAGCGCAATCGCCCGGTACGTTTCAACACGTATCGGAAAGGGCTTCGGAAATGTCCGAAAAGACGTCGGAGAAATCCAAAATGAGTACCGTTGAGTTTGTTCAAGACGCGTTGCAGAGCCGCATCGCTCCGAAAGGATCCGGTGAGAATGTCAAAGATCGCATTCGGATTGCGGCAAAGGCGCTTGGCTGGTCGTTCACCAGAACCAAAGACGCTTGGTACGCAGACCCACGCATATCAATCAATGGCGACGAATTAAGCGACGTCGAACAGCTCGCTGGCGTCCGTTATGGGCGGGAAGAGGTCATGGAGATCAATGGACTCATTTCAAAAGCAACAGCTCTCTTGGAGAGCGAAGACGAGAATATCACTGGCCCGGTCATTGCTGCGTTTCGCGCGTTCCTTAGCGCTCTGGATCGCCCCGGAACTCCGCGAGACTGAGCTTTAAAATCACAATAGGGGAAATCGCAATGTCAAAAATCATTCGCACACCATCCAGGGCCCACGGCGGGATTACGCCAGAAGAAAAGCTCCGCATGGATGAGCATGCCCAAAAATGGATTGGCATAGCCATGCGTACCGATCCGATTGAACCGGACAAAATCATTCCGGCCATCAAGGGCATATATGCAGCGGCCAATCTGAAAGAACCACGGGTTATTATCGTCCCATCCCCCATGGTCATGGCTTTTGCTTATGGTGCTTCTGCAGCCATTTGGTATTCGCGGAAGAATAATAAGGACAACGCCACGTACAACGCCACGGACAGCGCCACGGACAACGCCACGCGCAACGCCACGCGCAACGCCACGGCCAACGCCACGTACAACGCCACGGACAACGCCACGCGCAACGCCACGTACAACGCCACGGACAGCGCCACGGACAACGCCACGCGCAACGCCACGGCCAACGCCACGTACAACGCCACGGACAACGCCACGGCCAACGCCACGCGCAACGCCACGCGCAACGCCACGGCCAACGCCACGTACAACGCCACGGTCAACGCCACGGACAACGCCACGCGCAACGCCGAAAATGGGGCCGCTGCGGCATGTCTTGATCTGGCTGGAACCTTTGGCATCGAGTGCGCCAGACGATGGGGCAACAATTACCAGGGCGGCAACATGTGGGCCGGTTACGATTGCTATCTCACATCGTGCCGCGACATTCTCGGTCTGGAACTGACCAGTCACGCGGCATACGCCCATTGGGAACAGGCAGCTATCCATGGCGGATTTCGCGTCATGCATGAGGAATTCTGCCTTGTGTCAGATTTCCCCGAAGTGTTGCGTGTTGATGATCAGAACCGTCCCCATTGCGAAACAGGACCATCCCACAGGTGGCGCGACGGCTGGGCATTGTATTTTTGGCATGGCGTCAAGGTGCCATCGCATTGGATCGAAGACCGTAGGAATCTTGATCCTGTCGAGGTGCTGAGAGCCGAGAATGTGGAACAACGTGCAGCAGGAATGCAGATTCTTGGCGCTCGTATGATCCCGGCGCTTAAGCCTCGCATTATTGACGGCGACCCGACAAGCGACATGGGGGCTCTGGTAGAGGTGACACTCCCAGGATTCCCCGAGACGGGTCGATACCTTCAGGCAAAATGCCCCAGAAACGGAACGATATTCGAAGGCGTTCCAAAGATTTCCGACATTGATGGCCTCCCAATCGAAACAGCCTTGGCTGCTCAGGCTTGGCGCATTGGCGATCCGCAATCCGAATACATGCACCCAACCCGTAGAACTTAATCCTTGAAAGGAAATTGAAATGAAACAGGTAATTGGCCAGCAGGGCGAAGTACGCATTATCAAGATCGATGCTCTTCCAGAAGCCATGCAGACAAAGAAGGTAGACCGCATCGCAAAAGGCTTTGTGATCTCACACAGCGAAAGCGGCCATCATCACTGTGTCACAGGCGGCGATGTCATGGAGCGTATCGACAATGTTCCAGATGGCATGCAGGTGTTTTTCGCAATCCTCGAAAACCCTGAAGAATTTGTGCAGGACGCTGCCAACCCGCACGGCGGCTACAATCTTGAGCCCGGCATTTATGAGTTCCGCGTGAGCCGGGAGTTTGACCCATTTTCCGAACAGGCCCGGCGCGTCGCCGACTGACCCCCCAATCGGCTGAATCGATCAATGGAAAGGAGAATGAGCATGGCCGAAGTCGGACATAATTCAGAGCTTACACCAGAACAGCGCAAAGCGCTTATGATGGACCATTACCGGAACATCGGTGAGGCGAAAGAAAAGCTTGAGGAAGCCCGCAAGGAATACAACAAGCGGCGGAAGCTGGCCAAGGCTGAGAAGATCAAACTGGCAGATATCGATTTCATGTTCCGTTGTGCGGACATCGAAGATGGCCAGATTATCATTGATACTCTGAAACAGCAGGCCGAAATCGCATCCTGGTTTGCTCTTCCCGTTGATTTTCAGCCCGACATGTTTGGGAACTTTGATCGTGAGCCCGGAGAAGACCTTGCACGGCGTCAGGGGAAGGCTGCCGGCGCAACTGGTATCGGATCCAACCCATACGACGAACATAGTCCGATGGGACGCGCATGGGCTGAGGAATGGTCCAAAGAGCAGGAAATTGCTCGGGAATCCATGAAGATCGTCATGGAGAAGCGGAATGCCGCTGCAGACAACGACGACGGAGATCCGGACTTTCCCGACGAGGAGGCCGCGTAAATGGCCCAACTCAGATACGGACAAGTTCTAGAGGCATCACCAGACTATCAGCGAGCAGTAGCGGCGCAGAGGGAGCGGGATGAAGCCAAGATGGTCGCTCAGCGCCTCATAGAGGCTCAACGAAAGGCATCCTTTGTGGTGCTGGTCCAACCGGACCCAGAAGAAGAAGCGCGCAAGGCTCGGCTCGCACGGATCGAAGAGGCTCTAAGGAAAAATAAGAAGCCGACGCCCAGTGAAATCATTTTCGCCATTGCGGCTAAGGATGGGTTTTCATTCCAAGAAATCGTTGGCGATAACCGATACCAGCCCCTTGTAGCGACGCGGCACAAAGCAATGGCTGCGGTTCATCGCGCTTATCCAAAGATGCCGCTTCCTACCCTTGGCGATCTGTTCAATCGGCATCGCACCACTGTTTTTTCAGCCCTCAACAACATTGATCGACCGCGAGACTGGGAGCGGTATGCAGTCAGTCCAGCTGCAATTCGATGGGCGCAGAAGATGCGCCGAGAAGGATGGAAACAGGCGGAAATAGCATTGCACCTTGGCATCCCGGAGAAGCGTCTGTCTCGTATTCTTATCGCAGCCGACGCCCGCAGGAAGGATTGACGCTATGAACATGTACAACCCCTTCCAATGGACTGATGAAGTCGTAGCCCGCATGAAGACGATGGTGATTGACGGCCAATCTGGGTCGGTCATCGCTCGTGAGCTTGGCACAACCCGAAGCGCCGTTCTTGGCAAGATGTTCCGGCTGAACATGAAAACAGCGCCCAAGACCTCAGCATCGCTCGTCGGCAAGATCAACAAGCGCACATTCAATTCTACAAATCTGGCTGCCAAGAAGGCCACTCGCGCGCTCGATCCATTGTTCGAAGCACCGAAACCGGCAATCACGACCAAAGAGTATGAAGCTGATTGCCTTCGTCTGCTGATCCATGAATGCGGTGTCATGCAGTGCCGGTTTGAGATCGATAGTCCCGCGCAGGGCGGTGAATATCGCTTCTGCGGGAAGGAAACGGACGAAGGTCAATCCTGGTGCCCGCATCATCGCAAGCTTGTCTTCCAGCCACGCTCTGAAACGCTTCGAGCGAAAGCTAAGGCTGAGCACATTGCGAGGAGGGTAGCATGACCCCTCCAGACAACGACAACAACAATTCCGACACGCGCACCTATGTGCTGATGTACTGCATGATTGGCTTTGCAGCGATCTTCATGCTGGCCACCTGCAGTGCCAATGCACTGCCACGCGCCGCTAATCCGGTTCAGGTAGCGAGGTGCCGATAGATGGCTCCTTGGACCCGCAAAGAAGTAATCGGTGACTGTACGCTATACCTGGGCGATGCGATGAACATCATGCCGACACTTGAGCCAGCTGCTCTGATCGTAAGTGACGTGCCCTATGCCTTAACGACAGGCGGAGTTTCAAAATCATCAAAAACCATGTCCGGCATCTTTGCGGCCCACAACTATCGCAATGATGGCCAATTGGTTATGGCGACGGTTCCGTTCCCAGAGATGATGAAGGCGTTCCACGCGGCGTTGAAGGAAGATGCCGATTGCTACGTCATGAGCAATGACAAGAACGTCTATCCCATCAGCGGCGCGGCATTCAGTGCTGGGTTCAAACTGCATAATCTGCTGGTCTGGGATAAGGTCACGCCGACCGCCAATCGTTGGTACATGAAGAACGTCGAGTTCACCCTGTACTTCTGGAAGGGACAGGCGAGAACCATCAACAATCCAAGCTCAAAACAGCTTGTTCGCGGTGGGGTAGACAAGGCAAGCGGCCATCCGACTGAAAAGCCCGTCCACCTCATGTCGGAATACATCTTCAATTCCTCCAAGATCGATGAGGTAGTGCTTGATCCGTTTGCAGGCAGCGGGTCGACTGGTGTCGCGTGTGTAAATTTAGGAAGGAAGTTCATCGGAATCGAAATCGATGAACGGTACTTTGAAATGATGTGCCGCCGGATAGAGCAAGCACACAATCACCCTGACATGTTCTCAGCTGTGAGGGTTGAGCAAATGCCTGCTTTTAGCAGTGGGGCATCATCATGAGTTTTAAAACGAACATCTGTAAAGAATGCGGAATCGGCTATTCAGTTAGACCGTATCGACGAGAGAAAACGCTCTTTTGCTCTTTCAAATGTGGTGGCCGATTCAGGGCCCGTACCACTTTGAATGTTGGGCCAAAGCCGCATATGGTCGGGAACAATTTGCGTGCAGGATTACGTCCCGCGAATGCCTTCGTGTCGAATGAAATCCGAGGAAGCGCCAATCCTAATTGGAAGGATGGTTTGGAACTATTATGCAATCACTGCGGTACCGGCTTCTCGCAGAAGCCATGGATGGCTCGGCAGAATGGTGTTGCCAAGTTTTGCGGAAGGCCATGTTTCGAAGCTTCTGGATGTTTTGACGGTGAAAAATCCACTGGGTATGTCGGTGGGGTTACAACATATCGAGGTAAGGGATGGCCAACCATTCGAGCCGCAGTCGTAGCGGATCAGGACGGTAATTGCGACAGCTGTGGAAAGCACGTCGGCAAATCACTTCCAGTTCACCACAAGCGACCGTTTCGGGAATTTACGAGCGCCGATGAGGCTAATGAGCGCCGAAATCTCATCGGGCTCTGCCAGTCCTGTCACATGAAGGTCGAACACGCCTACAATCAGCCAGACATGTTTTGCGCTTCACGATCCATTCAGGAGGCTGCGGAATGAGAGCCCACCAAGCCGAAGCCATGACTATAATCCGGCAGCGTCCCGGCCTTGCACGGGAAATAGCGCGCCAGTTGTCCAACACGCATGTTGATACACAGAAGACGTTGCCTGTGTTTTCGCAACTCGGCCTCACATCGAAACAGGCTGAACTGCTGACTTATATCCGGGATTTCATCAATGATAACGGCATCTCTCCCTCGTTTGATGAAATGCGTGATTATCTAGGGCTTCAATCTAAGTCTGGTATCAGCAGGATTGTGTGCGCACTGGAAGAGCGGGGTCATATATTCCGTCTCCCGAATAGAGCGCGTTGCATCATGATCGCCGAGGTGCCGCAATGATGCGCATTCTCGGACTAGATATTGCGACGACTACTGGATTTGCCTGGTATGAACCTGGGTCGCCACTGTCAACTATTTGTACTGGATTAATAAAGGCCTCTGGCGAGAATGCGGAAGACAAAGCGGCGTCAATCGCTCAACAGATGGTTTCGCTTCTCAGGAACGACCGTCCCGACTTTATCGCTATCGAGCAACCCATGCGCAATGTTGTGTCGTTCAAAAAGACCAAACAGACACTTGCGGGTCCGGTTGAAGAGAACACCATCAATCCGAACGCTTTGCAGCTATCCAGCATTACCGGAGCGGTTATCGGCATCATCGCGGCCTACAAGATACCTTGGGAGACAATCCCATCTGCTACATGGCGAAAGCATTTCTTAGGAATGGGCCGGTCGCCTGGTTTTGACCGTGCTGCATGGAAGCGCGCTGCCGTCGAGCGATGCAGGACATTCAAAATTCAGGTGAAGAATGCTGATGCGGCGGAAGCCGTCGGTATCGCAATGGCCGGAGAAGCATGCCAGAGGTTCAAGCAACTCGCGATGAGGGCGGCATGAGCGACCAGGAATTCCCCCGTGAGATGCCAAGCAATATCGAAGCCGAACAAGCGCTTCTGGGCGCGGTTCTTGTCAACAATGACGCGTTTCAGGTTGTCATGGGCTTCCTCAAGCCAGAGCACTTCTTTGAGCCGTTTCACGGCAAGCTGTGGAAGTTGATTTCGTCGCAAATTGGATCAGGCAAACAAGCTAATCCCGTCACCCTCAAATCCTTTTTGCCAGCCGAAGATAAGATCGGAGAGTTGACGGTGATGGAGTACATGGCGGCCCTTGCAGCGGGTGCCGTCACTGTCATTAACAGTCGTGATTATGGTCTTGCCATCGTAGATATGTGGGAACGGCGCAAGCTTATCTCTATCGGCGATGATATGGTCGAAAAGGCGTTCTCTCCCGATCCAGATGTACCGGCAATTTCAATAGCCAGCGCGAAGGAAACAGAACTTGCTGCGCTGAAATCGGATAGCCCAAAAGAACAGCAATCAGGGAACATCAGGGCGACCGTCGATTATATGAAGACGCGCCACACATCGAAAGTGAAAAAGCCAACCGTTCCTCTCCCACTTCCTCAGATATCAGAGATACTCAACGGTGATATGGAGGCGGGAAACCTCTATGGGCTCTTGTCCTCATCAGGGGAGGGTAAGACGAGCCTCGTAATGCAGATCATTGATTTTGCTTCGACGCGCAATCACCCGACTCTGTTTCTGTCCTATGATCAATCCGCAGTGCAATGCATCGACCAGATTGTATCGCAACGGACTGGCATTGATGCGAACCGTATTCGGGCCGGAAACATGCAAGAAGCGCAGTGGGAGAAATATCACAAGAACCTGGATGATATTGCCAAGAATCCCCTCGTCATTCGCAAATGCAGCCAGCGTGAGGACGGTACGGCACAAATTGCCGGATATGTACGCCAATTCATGAAAACGCATCGTGGGGGCGACTATGGCGTTCCATTGGTTTGTCTCGATCACGTTCGGAAGATCAAGCCAAAGCGAGAGAACGATCACGAAGGCCGTATTGCTGCTGAGGCTAACGGCGTCTGCAAGGATTTGGCCGATGAGTTCCAATTGGTTTGGTTCAATCTCAATCAACGCAACACCTTTGGCATGAGGCGAAAGAACCCTCGACCAATCGCTAGTGATGTGTTTGGCGGTGAACAGGGCATCGAGGATTACGATGGGTTTCTGTACCTGTACCGCGCTCATAAATATTGGAAAATGCAGTTAGCCACGGCTGACGACGAGAAAGATGCCGAACGCGTTGACGCAAGGTTCCAGCGCGAGAAATGGCAGGAAGATGAGGCCGAGATTGGCGCGATGAAAGTTCGCTTCGGCGATCCATCGAGGTTATTCCGCCTTCGGTTTGAAGCTGAATACACCCGATACGTTAGCAAGCGCGACGAACCAGTCCCAAGCATGTTTGAGGATACACTTTGATGAACCGCTCAGATGCACGTGCGATCAAGAAGGAATGTGGTTGGATAGGCCAGTATCGGCTGCTTTGGAAAACAAGATACGAGACGGTCATGAACATTGACCAGAACGGGGGTCCGAAGGGCGAACGATACTTTGACGATAAGCGAGATGCAGAGTTAGCCGCATGGCGAGAAAAGCAGGATATCGAACAGCCTGTTCTGGTTCGTGCTGGTGAGAAAATGTCGGCTCAGCACATCAAGGCAGCCGAAGCGCACTTCAAGCCCACGACGGCTACTGTCCGGCAGGATGAAGGCGACGGCGCATGGTTGAGGGAGTTGATAGCTAGAACCAAAACAGATCAGATGGAGGATTGAGCATATGAGTTATCTCGGTTTGCATTTCAATTGGATTGAAGAATGGTCGCAGTTCTTCCAATCCTGCAACTGGTACACGTTCCATCCAGTTCATCTTGAAATTGAGGATGATGACGCAATGGGAGGCTTTGAGGTTTCCATTGTCATTTTTGGCCTCGGTTTTCGTATTCGGTGGAATCATACCGAAACAGAGCAAGTCAGCCACATCAAGGATTTGGCCAAACTGTTCGATGAGAATGGGGACGCAAAGCCATGAATGTATTCTTCGCCGCTCTTCCATCTGCAACCTGCTTTGCCTTTGCTGGCGCGCTTGCATGGCGTGGTGACAGACAGATATTCGGTTGGTTTCTTCTGGTGGGGTTTCTGGCATGTGGAGTGATCAAATGACCACGCTCCGCTGGCGCCTCTTCAAGATCATCAGTGTAATTGGCTGGTGGGTATGCCCCGAACCTCACAAATCAAATCTGCAAAGCCAGCTCCCACAATGGAAGGATATCCATAGTGACTGAAAGATATCTTCATGTGGAGGGATGGGGCTTATGAGCGAAGCCAAAGAACCACTGTCTGATGAGCTTTGCCGATTGGTTCTAGATTACCAGAACCGCCATGCAAGCGATCCCGCCAATGCCGAAGCGTGGAACCTCTTGGCTGACTTTGCCTACAGCAATGCGCCAATGCTGATTGGACTGCTTCGAATGGAGGAACAGAAGCCATGATCCGTGATGTCGAAATTGATAATGCAATCCGCTATGCGCTCAATCACGCGCCCATTCGTGAAGTTCAGCCGTCCGAAGATGGCGACTATGAGGTGGAGATTTATGAGCACGAAGCAGTCAAACCGTTTGTTCTGGCACTATTAGCCGATTTGGGTGTGATTAAATGACGGTCCCCATCACCGACGCACAGATCACCACCATCGAGAGGAATCTTGAAGGAAGTGAGCAAGTCTTTGTCACCAAGGAAACAGTGCGAGCGCTGATTGCGCGTGTGAGGCTCGAACGAGCCAATATTACTAAACGGGGCCTGCGATTGATTGATGAAGGTAGGATTTCAGGAGCGATCAGCCCCTCATTCGAAAAATTAAAAAAGGATGCAGGTCTTCGCATCGCCTATGAATTTGCAAGTTCAGTAACCGAGGCGATGGAAGAATTGATCGTTTCACATTTTGGCGGCTCATGGGTGGAATGAACACAGCGCGCGCCGTCGAACTATGTAAGGAATTCAACATCACGGTTGTACCCGCGAATGTTGCTCCTAAAGGAGGGCAGACGCGCGCACCAAATACTATAGAGCGCATCATAAAGCGCCATGGAGAGGCAAGGGCGCGTTTTGTGCTCGGAACGCTGGCAGATACCGCAAATAACCGCGTGTGCCTTGATGAGACTGTTATGTGGGCTGTGAATGACTTGGTGACAGCGGCAGAGAAGAACTTCCCGGAGATCGTCAACAACAATGTTGAGTCCTGGTACTCATTCTTTGATTCAATGCCTCTTGGTGTTCTGCAGTTCTGGTGTCTCGATCTTGAGGGTGTTGTGTCCAAGCGCCATGCCCTTGCCGCGATGATGTACGAAAGACTGAAGCGGAAATTCGGACCACTTTCAATGCAACCTGACTTGTTAGATGATAGGCGAGGTTAAAATGACTGATGCAGAAATCGCAGAGCTTTTCATTGTTGCGGCAGAGATCGAGCGGAAGATGCCACCGGCAGGTGAGCGCCCCGCAAAACTGAGATCGCAATCACTGGCTTTTGTGCATGATCAGGCTGATATGAACAGTTGGCCTGCACCGCACCGCAAGGATGACCCGCTAAGCACAATGATCCGTCGCAAGCGCGAAGCTGGAGATCAATTGGAGATGGGGGATCACGGACGTCTCGACCAAGATAGCCGCGACTTCTGGGATGGGAAGACTGACAAGCTTAAGCCGCAGGATGTTACGCAATGGGAGCGTTGCATGGACCTGATCAAGTTGGTCAAGCGGGAGCGGGATCGACGCTGTCTTTGGGCGTGGGCGTCTTCAAAAGCCGGTGGCCGGGCATTTTCAAAGTGGTGTCGTGATATCGAACGTGTGCATCGAGTATACGGGATAGACTGCAAAAAGCGGGCTTTGCTCGAAATTTCATTCGCTTTGCGGTGTAAGCCATTGCAGCATAACGATAATGCCACGTTGGCCACCTTGCAACCTGACACCGAAATCGGGCATATTTCAGATACAATCGCGGATCATGACAACGAAGCAAAGCAGCCGACACACTGGATGGCTGACGATGCAAAGCCTCTCGCTTTTGATGAAAAGCTGCAGGACTTCTCGTATTATGAAGGTCGCAAGGAACAGCGCCGCCAGCGTGAGGAAAAGCTCAGGCAACGGGCGGCATAATGCAGACAGCCACTGATGACCTCGCGGAAACGATGTTGTTGATCACAAAGGCGGGGTCGTTGGCTATTCAATACCAAGCGAAGCCCGATGGAACGCGAAGGCTGAAACATTCGGATGGCTTGGTTAATTCTTAGTGTGGCGGGATAGGCTCCATGGGCCGCTACAGTTTCCCTCCCTTGTGGTGAAGACAGCACCGATCGGTACGACCCCGTAAGCTGGGAAGCTTAGGCGGGCAACGTCATAATCTGATCCACACTAACTCAACTTGCAGATGATGAGCGGTGCTGTTCTGGGTTTAGTAGCCGTTTATGCGAACCGTTCATCTAAAGTGGCCCAGCAGTCTGCAATTCAATTCGCGGGTGTCATCAAGGAGATGCGACAGCCTTCCAAGCTGTGAAGATCGGTTCGATTCCGGTCATCTTCTCCATTTTTAGGGTGTGCACCTAGTCACTGGCGAGACAAAGCGGCTGTAAACCGTGTGCGTATGCTGTGGTGGTTCGACTCCATCCGCACCCACCATTTTTAGGGTTGAGCCTAGCAGGCCCTGACGTGCGGTGAAACGCTACTCCCCTAATGTAACGGTGTTCATAGCGGCACCTCCTTAAGGCTACCCAACCTGCGATAGCATCACAAGGTTTTCACTCGTGTCAGATCGCTGACAATCAGGGCCGCTGGCGTATTCCCGATCAAGTGGGCAAGCAGGACATTCAATCAAACATTGTTGGAGGTAATTATGGGTGCAGTCATTGCCGTGATCGCGGCCTTTTGTGCGTCAGTCGTCTTAAGTGGCTTTGTCACGTTTGCCGTAGGGCATGGCTGCTTAAAGTTTGATATTCCCCCAATAGTGGCGGGGCCCGCTATGTGGTTAAGCGGAGTGTTGACGTATGTCGGGCTTGCTGTCCTCATTTCGAGTATCGTGTTATGACTGAGCACTTCGTTCTCTTTTGCGCGATTTGGGCAGCAGTCATCATAAGCTCTATGGTTGGGCATGGAGTGAAGCTACATTTAGCAAAGAATGACCGGCGCTCTATTGGTGTGGTTTGCGCCCCTTTCATCTGTCAATTCGCAATATTTTTCGCACTTATTGCGCTCATTCTGATCGTCGCGCCATGACTGAATCTCAGGCATGCAATATCCGCCGTATCCTTCCATGGGCGCGCAATCTAACCAGAGCAGAGCGTAAGTATCATTTCACCCGCCTTCGCGATAGGTACGCGTTTATCCCGATGTTCTCTGCCTTTGATGCAATGATCCCAACTGGCGAAGAGAAAGGTCACGGGTTCCCGAAGGTGGAGGGTTTCGATGCTTAGGCGCTGGCTGTCTTCTTGGCTAAAGCGACCGGTTTTCAGTGCGCCCAGAACAATCTATTTCAATGTCCAGGCGAGCACATACGGCGCTTGTTCGGTCGATGAACTCGCAATGGCCGAGGTTGAGGGAAGACCGTTTCCTCTGAACCCGTTGTCGGAATTCGAACGCAAATATCTGCGCCGCATCACACTTTCTTAGTTTCAACTAATACGCCCGGTGAAGACGGCCTACTGTCCCTGGAAGCGCGTCCATGACTGGCCAATAGAAGGAGCCGTAAAATGGCAAACATTCTTTCCCGTGCATTCACTGCTGGTTTTCGACTGATTAACGGCTCTCACCTCAATGAGTGGTTTGACGCGATCAACAACGCATTCAATGGGACAACCGCGTTTCCGATCCAGTCTTCCACGGCTGCTGGCCTCACAGCCGCAGGAACGACACAGGCTAATGCACTGCCAATCACCAGTTCTGTAAACGTCATAACAACTGCAGCCGCTTCTACGGGTGTTGTGCTGCCACCAGTCTCTACTGTTGGCGTGGGCGGATATGTCGTGATCTTCAATCGTGGTGCCAACCCGATCAAGGTTTATGGCGCAGGTTCAGATTCAATTGATGGTGCAGCCAGTGTGACACTGACGAATGCCCTTCGGTGCGAATACTACGCTGTCGCCCCAGGTACATGGTTGTCAGCACAGCTTGGTGCAGTTAGCGCGTAATGGAAATGGACAGACGTTCATTCCTACGTGGGACATTGACTGTAGCGGTTATCGCCGTGGCTGGGCCAGCTCTTGCCAAACTGCAGCCAGATTACCTGGTCCTCTACCTCGATGGCATTCACGACGATGCACCCGCAATCAATGCGATGCTCAACGGGAAGCCAGTAATCGCAGATGGGGCGATAATCGAGCCGACGGGTACTGTCGAACTGCACCACGCAACCATCCTGATACGGTCGCCACTGGTTATCGAAAACTCCAGGATGCTGATACGTAACTGCTCTGTCTTCGCTGACGCTCCAATTGAGGCATTCGTTCAATGGAAGTTGGGTGACACACCGGCTGTTGGAAGTTCAATCCGTGAGTGCACATTCAGTTGTACTGATCGTGGATCAGTCGGGATCGGTCTTCTCTCTACGCAGCTTGATTGTTGAAAGTTATTCAAACCGGAAATCAAATATGAAACGTGGTGGCAGGCGAGAGGGGGCTGGAAGGCCCAAGGGAGCCCGTACAGTGCGAACAAGCAAGGTTGCGGAGAAGGCTATTGCCTCAGGCAAGATCACGCCCCTTGAGGTCATGCTAAAGGCGATGCACCAAAGCTTTGACGCGGAAGAATGGGCCGCAGCCGCAGCCTTCGCAAAAGATGCGGCTCCTTATATGCATGCCAAGCTGGCATCGGTTCAGCATTCGGGCCCAAACGGCGGCCCAATCCAAACAGCAGACCTAACCAAAGCATCGGAAGAACAGCTTGCAGCACTCGAAGCTATCTTCGGTCCGCTTGCCGGATCCAGCGCTGATGATGAAGGCGATCAGAGCGGAGAGGGCGAGGCGGGAAGCTGAGGCCGAACGTCAACGTATCGCCAAGGATGCTGAGCGTATCCGTTCCCGCTGTCAGACGCTTTCAGGATTCGTTCGCGAGGCTTGGCATATTCTGGAGCCAGAACAGAAGCTAGTTTGGAACTGGCATCTCGATGCGATCTGCGACCATCTTGAGGCGGTAACACAGGGACGGATCAATCGGCTGCTGATTAACGTTCCACCAGGATCGTCCAAGTCGCTGCTAGTGTCTGTCATGTGGCAGGCTTGGGAATGGTCTATCGGCAAGCGCACAATGCGCTATCTGACCACCGCCTTTAACGATGGCCCAGTCAAGCGAGATACGCGCAAGTGCCGCGATCTACTTATGTCGGATTGGTTCCAATCTCTCTGGCCTGAGGTAAAGCTCAACAGAACGGGTGAAACCTCGTTCTCTAATACATCGACCGGCAATCGTGAAGGCATCTCATTCGGCTCCCTGACCTCACAGAGGGGCAACAGGCTTGTAATCGATGATCCGCACTCAACTGAGACTGCCGAAAGCCCCGTAGAGCGTGTGGCGACCACCCGCAAGTTTCGGGAAGGCGCACAGAACCGCCTTAATGATCAGGAAGCAGATGCCATCGTTGTTGTCATGCAGCGCTTGCATGATGAGGACGTTTCGGGCGTCATTAAAAAGCTCGGGATGGAATATGTCCATCTTATGTTGCCAATGGAATTCGAGCCGGAACGCCGTTGTTCGACATCCATCGGCTTTATTGATCCTCGCTCAGAAGACGGGGAATTGCTTGATCCAGTCCGATTCCCTCGTGAGGTCGTGGAAAAGCTCAAGCGTGATATGGGTGCTTACGCCTATGCCGGCCAGTATCAGCAACGCCCGACACCACGTGAAGGTGGGCTGTTCAAGCGTGAATGGTTCTCCGGCAAGATCGTCAACCAAGCACAACCCGGTACAGTCTGGGTACGCCATTGGGATTTAGCGGCCACTAAAAAGGTCACAGCGGCCCGTACAGCTGGTGTAAAGCTTGGACGGCAGCCAGATGGCACATTCGTTGTTGGCCACGTTGTGAAGATACAGGAAGAGGGCCTAGCGGTCCGCACCCTGATCCAGACACAGGCCGAAGTTGACGGGCAGGATGTTCGCATCTCCCTGCCGAAAGACCCGGGACAGGCCGGTAAGGTCCAAAGTCAGGACATGGTGAAAATGCTGGCTGGCTATAAGGTCACGGCAGAATCCGAAACCGGTGACAAGACAGTCCGTGCAGAGCCATTTGCAAGCCAGTGTGAAGCGGGAAATGTGTTCCTCGTTCAAGGTGCTTGGAATGATGATTATCTGGACGAGCTGTGCATGTTCCCCGGTGGCGCATTCAAGGATCAGGTTGACGCCAGTTCAGGTGCTTTCGGCAAATTGTTGAACGCCAAGGCACAGACCAAAGTCGAATTACCAATCAGAAAACCTATTGATCTCCCGCGTGGCTCTCAGGGCCAAGGCTGGATGGGATGACCCGCGAGGCTGCATGGCACCGAAAACCAAGCTATCCGACGATGAGAAGATCATCCGGGAAGCCAAGGAACGATTCGAGCGTTGTGAAAGCTGGGAGGCCGAAACACGTCGTCGCTTTGTCGAGGACCTGAAGTTTGCCAACGCGGACCCTGATAATAACTGGCAGTGGGATAACACGATCCTCAATGGCCGCAGGACACAGAGCAAGCCGTGCCTGACCATCAACAAGACGCGCCAGCACAATCTCCAGATCACCAATGACGCCAAGCAGAACAAGCCGGGTGTCAACATCCGTCCAGTGGGTGACGATGCTTCGTATGACGCCGCTCAGGTGTTTGAGGGCATTGTCCGGCATATCGAGTATCAGTCGAATGGAGAGCAGGCCTATGACACGGCCACCATGTTTCAGGTGCAGGGCGGTGTTGGTTACTGGCGCGTTATCACGGACTATGTGAGCGATCAGAGTTTCGATCAGGAGATTTATATCTCCCGTGTGAAGAACCCGGAAGCGATCTATCTCGACCCTGATGTGTCCGAGGCCGATGGGTCTGATGCGCGGTTCGGCTTTGTGTTCGAAGACATCCCGGTGGAATTGTTCAAGTCGCAGTATCCTGAATATGAGGATATGGCGTCAAATCCGCCGATGAACAACACGGATGGATGGCTCGACAAGGATCACGTCCGTATCGCGGAGTACTATCGCAAGGAACAGAAGGCCGACAAGCTTATCTCGTTCATCGTTCCGCCTCCATTCGCAGCAGCTGGCCAACAGATCATCCTGCGGAAGAGCAAGATGGATGCCGATATCCGCGGTGTGTACGAGGGTATCAAAGAGGCATCTGCCCAGAACCCGAATATCCCAGCCCCGCAAGAGCGCGACATCATCACGGATGAAATCACGTGGTACAAGCTTGCTGGTAACAAGATCATCGACACGCGCCCATGGTTGGGAAAGTACGTCCCGATTGTTCGGATTGTCGGGGAAGAGACGGTAATCGACGGCAAGCTTGATCGAAAGGGCCATACCCGCTCGATGAAAGATGCGCAGCGGATGTACAACTATTGGCCTCTAAGCCTTGATACGCCTATCCCAACGCCCCGTGGCTGGACGAAGATGGGTGATATCCAGGTTGGTGATGTCATTCTGGATGACGGCGGCAAGCCGACAAACGTCAGGGGTATGAGCGATGTATTCCTGAATCGGCAATGCTTCCGCATTACCTTTGATGATGGTTCTGACATCGTTGCAGACGCGGAGCACCCGTGGGTAGTCGAAGAGCGCGGCAAGCGTAAAACGGCGACATGGGAATGGAGCAAGAAGAAGCTGACCACGGCTGAATTGCGTCCGGGCGATCATTTCATTGCTACGGCTGCTCCTTTGGAGCTGCCCGAAGCCGACCTTATCGTAGACCCGTATGTGCTTGGTGCATGGTTGGGTGACGGTCGCAGCGCAGCAGCAGACTTCACTGCGTCGAAGGAAGACGCTCCGGGTATGGCCGCCACATTGCGCGCTACCGGCATAAATGTAGGTGAACCCGTTCCGTCCTCAACGGCTATGCGTATCCCCACTTATGGTCTGGTTGGCGAACTGCGCAAGATCGGCGTCCTCGACAACAAGCACATTCCGGTTGCATACCTCCGCGCGTCGTATGATCAGCGTCTATCCCTATTGCAGGGGCTGATGGACACGGACGGTAATGTCAATAGGTCTACGCGTCAGTGTTCTTTCGATAACTCAAATCCCGCTCTAATGGCTGGGGTTGTCGAACTTATCCGTTCTCTCGGTATGAAGGCTTTCGTTCGACCAATCGCAGCCAAGCCACGCCTATTCCCCAATGGGAAGGTCTATGATTGCGCTGCTTCCGAGCGTGTATCATTCACAACGAGCCTTCCTGTCTTCAGGATGGAGCGAAAGGCGCTCATCCAAAACGCGCTGCGCAAGAGCCATGCTCGCCGCACGAAACGCCACGCCATTAAATCCATAGTGGAAGTTCCGTCGGTGCCCGTGCGTTGTGTATCTATCGACAGCCCGTCGCACCTGTTCCTTGCTGGTCCGGCGATGGTCCCTACGCACAACACCTCGGAGGCGACAACTCAGGTTGCACTACAGACCAAATCACCGTGGGTTGCACCAGTTGAAGCAATTGAAAGCCTCGAAGATTATTGGGGTAAAGCGAACGTCGATAACACTGCCGTTCTTCCATACAATTCCATTGGTGAAAATGGCGTAACAATTCCCAAACCAGAAAAGGCCCAGCCACCCCAGATGGCCAGTGCCTACATTCAGGGCATGCAGATTTGCCAAGACCAGTTGATGATGACGAGCGGCCAATATCAAAGCCAGTTCGGACAGAATGAAAACGCAACGTCCGGCAAGGCAATCAACGAGCGCCAGCGTCAGGGCGATAATGCGACTTATCACTTCATCGATAATCTGGCAGTCGGCATACGCTTCACGGGTAAAATCCTGGTCGATCTCATTCCGAAGATTTACGACACGGAGCGGGTAATCCGCATTCTCGCCAAGGATGGCACGGAAAGCCAAATCCAGATCAAGCCTGATGCACCCGACGCTTACAAGCAGGCGCCTGAACAGCCGGACCAAAACCAGCAGAAGGCTCAGAAGACACAGCAATCCGTTGCGGCGATCTTCAATCCAAACGTGGGCCGGTATGAGGTTGAGAGCGATATCGGACCGGGTTATGCAACCCGTCGTCAGGAGGCTTTCAATGCCATGACGCAGATCGCAGCCCAAAACCCTGAGTTCATGAAGGTCGGCGGGGATCTACTGTGGAAATCGGCTGACTTCCCGCTGTCCGATGAACTGGCCGAACGGTGGTCACGGATCATCCCGCCAAACATCAAGGGCGATGCGCCTCCGCCGGAAGTCCAGCAGATGCAGGGCCAGATGAAGCAGTTGCAGGATGCGGTTGCACAACTCCATCAGCAATTGACCGACAAGGAAGATGATCTTCAGGTCAGGCAGTATGATGCTGAAACCAAGCGCCTGACTGCACTCGGCAATTCCAATCCTCAAATCAGCGTGGAGCAAATCCAGCCATTGGTCATGCAGATCATTGGCCAGATGCTTCGTGATGGTTTCGGTCAGGAAGGCCAGCAGCAAGCGCCGCAGGGAAATCCGGCTCCACAGCAGCCACCAATGCCAGATGCTTCTCAGCAGCCCGATATGGGCCAACAGGCACCTATGCCGCCGCAGACGCTGCCACAACAAGGGATGATGTGATGTCTTTAGGAAGACGCCATGAAGAAACTCGTGAAGAGTTCGTAGCGCAATGGAAGCGTTTGGAGGGACGGTATAAGCCGACCTATAAGCAGCTTGTCGCTGAGAATGAGCGCCTCACCGAACTTGCCGCGAAATACTGGGTTCTTCGGGACATCATTTCCTATCACATCAAGGCTCGCAAGCGCGTCCCCAAGGGCATTCGGATATTCTTCGAAGCCCAGATGAAGGAAATCGACGCGGATATCATGAAGGGACGAAACTGATGCTTCTCAACATTCGAGCCGGTGAAGTGCCTCTTCTCATTCGCAAGACCGCAGAAGAGGTAGCCGGCGCATTCTACGACATGAACCGCACCGATAAGTTTCGCCAGTATGCGGGCACACAGCGGCGTTTCGTGCGTCAGTGCTGGAAAGATCATCTCGGCACTGCAATCGAGCTCCTGTCGGCTCTATTGGGCGAGAGGGGGCGTTCTGAGCATGAAAAGACTGCCATTTATGATGCGCTTATCGAGTTCCGTGAACGCAGCGAGAATGGAACTCCGAAACTCTCGGTCAGGAGTTTGCAGTAATGAAATCCTCCAAGTCAGTTGTTAAGGCGGCTGGTCCGTCAAAGGTCACATCATCGATCGATACGATGCGAGCCGAAGAGCGCCGGTATCGGGCAGAAGATGCTATGCGGGATTTGCTACGGGCAGAAGGCCACAGGAAAAACCCGAAGCTTATGTCTGAGGTGAAAAAGCTCGCCAAGGAGCAGCAGACAAAGCTCGCCGGTCTATGCGGAAAGGCTAAGTGATGTTTGAGGCAATGGGTTATGGCATAGCTGCAACGCTCATGTTCATTTTGGGAGGGAAAACTCAAAGCCCGAACTTAAATCCACTTACCGACGCCGAGAGGTTGAAGCGTTCTGAATGTATTGCAATTTTTGCAAAAAGCATCCGGATGAGTGAAAAGGCGAAATAGATGTTTAACATTCGCAAGTTCTACTATTGGTTTCTCGGACGACGCCCCAGCCTCGTTTATGATGAGGCATTCAAAGAAAAGGCGCGTGTCTTGTTCAGGGAGGCGAGTGAAAAACTACGCATTATCGACGCGCAGTATCCATCGCAAAATGACGAAGTAATAGTTCGCATCCCCAATCAAATCTGGCGCAACGTTGGCATTGAGAGGGATTAACAAATGGCCATCAAGTTCATTGCCGGTGCCATCAAACATAAGGGCGCACTCCGCAAGACAGCCAAGAGTGAAGGTCTGATCAAGGGCAACGAGAAGCTGTCCGAGACCGACATTGGCAAGCTCGAAAAGAGCAAGAATCCAACTACCAGGAAACGCGCCGAACTGGCTGCGACACTGGGAAAGATGAAGAAGTGACCAATTACTGGCACGATGCGGAAATCATCCGGTTGGTTTCGAGGGGCGTCCGGCTTGTCACGATCTATAGCGATGGATCGCATGTTGTCGAGGCAGAGGGAGATAGAGCAATAGCTCTCGCCCGTAAGCCAGACACATCGCGATAGCATTTAAATCCCGACACGGCGGGTAATCCGTGGTCCGTACCGGCGAGGCTCACCGGGTCAAAAACATGGTGACACATGGAAGAAATGACAACGGAGGGCACACAGCCCGCACCGGAAGGTGAAACTGTGGAAAATCCGGGTATCGTATCTGCACCGGAGCAGAAAGAGAATACAGCCGAAACCCTCGAACACGAGGATACCGGCGAGGAACCTGCAGAAGCACCAGCCGAACCTGAAGTAGAACAGCCGAAACCTGAGAAGAAGAAACTATCTTGGGAAACACGCCGCATCAATGAACTCACAGCCAAACGGCGCGAAGCAGAGCAACGTGCCGCTGAACTGGAGGCCGAGAATGGCCGTCTTCGCGGTATCCCGGCTGAGGAGCGCACGACTGAGAACACCACTCAGCAGCCCTCTGTCGAGGAAATACGGCGTCAGGAGCGAGAAGCCATCCGTCGCGAAGAACAGATTCGCATAGATACAGATCGGTTCAATCAGGCATGCAATGCAACCTTTGAGAAAGGTGTGGCAGACATTCCCGATTTCGTGGACGCCCGCGATACGCTCATGAACTCGCTGGGTGATGAAGTCGCCCGCAAGCCTGAGTTTCTACAGATCATTACCGAGTTGGACAATGGCCATCAGGTCTTTGCCGAACTTGGCCGCAACCCGGAAGAGGCAGAGCGCATCCTGCGTCTCACGCCCGTCAAGATGGCATTGGAAATCGCAAAAATGGGCGACAAGCTCGCAAAGCCGGTTGTGAAGCCGGTATCGAAAGTACCCGCGCCAGTTACCCCTATTGGCGGCAAGACCACCGTTGCATCACGTCTCGATGACCCAGATGTCTCGATGGACAAGTTTGCCAATGAGTATCTGAAGATGCTCGCCCCAAAGGGCCGTTAATCACCCCATATTGCTGCGGCATCCCTACCTGATCCGGGGATGACCGCCGATGCAACCGGATCAGGCCTCCAAGCACCAAGGGCTGACTGCAACCAAGAGTGCAAACCAAGCCGACCGGAAGGGATACTCCGGGCCACAGACTACCGGGTCGTAAAACCGGGTTATGCCCAGCAAACGAAGCGGATTCGGGCTCCGCAAGCACCCCGCAGTGAAAGGACTGCATCCCCCAAACAACGTGAGCCAAGCGCCGCGTTAGCAGGAGCCCATATCCATGGCTAATACCATTCTCACTATTGACATGATCACGCGCGCAGCCGTGAGCCTGTTCAAGAACTCCAATATGCTGCTGAAGAATATCAACACTCAGTAAACTGGATAGGTCTAGCTGAGTATAAACCACGTGAATTGCTGGGAACCCATGAGAGCCATCGACGCCACAACGTAGCGGGAAATCGCAAGCGTGACGGCTTTAAAAAGCGCGATGGATTTGGAAATCAGCAGCCAAGCCCCTGAACAAGGGGAAGGTTCAACGACTATCCCTAACAGGAGTAGGGCCAAGCGGCCCGAAGTGCGTGGTTCAGACGATGAAAAAGCAGGATATTTCGGAAAGGCTCTTCGCCAAGACTGACAAGTTTCACTCTCCGCAATCGTGGA
Organism: Phyllobacterium sp. 22229; assembly: GCF_052056495.1. Classification (NCBI taxonomy): domain Bacteria; kingdom Pseudomonadati; phylum Pseudomonadota; class Alphaproteobacteria; order Hyphomicrobiales; family Phyllobacteriaceae; genus Phyllobacterium; species Phyllobacterium sp. 22229. Next base: position 153,128 of record NZ_JBQEPA010000012.1, on the reverse strand, counting down.
ATGGCACAAAATGCCATGAGTGGAATGGGTTCGTGGCCAAGAGCGGATACGGACAAATCCATAACAGGGGCAAAGCCTGTTACGTCCACCGAGTTTCCTACGAAATCGCCAACGGTCCTATTCCGCAGGGCCTTCAAGTTCTACACCATTGCGACAACAGAATTTGCGTCAATCCAGACCATCTGTTCGTCGGGACTCTTCAAGAGAACATGGATGATATGGTGTCCAAGTTGCGTCAAGCACATGGACCTTACTGCTTCCATGCCAAATTGACAGTCAAGGAAGTGCACGAAATCCGCGCTTCCCGCCAACGGCAACGAGTACTTGCCGAGCGCTTTGGTGTTAGTTGCTCTTCGATCAGCATGATCAGGGCACACAAAATCTGGCGATACGTCTGAAAAGATATAGTCTGACCTGCATTGAAAGATGCAGCAGCCGAAAGGCGGTTATGGGATAGCAATCCATAACGAACATATGTGATGACGATCAGTTCGCCGTAGATGGCGCAAAGATCGGCGATACCCTGCGTATTCGCCTGCCGAACGACTTTACCGTTCGTAACGGCACCGCACTTGCCACACAGGACACGGCTGAAAAGTATACCTCTCTCGCCCTTCAGACACAGAAGGGTGTGGACGTGGCATTCAGCTCGGCAGAACGTGCCCTGAAACTGGATGATTACTCCGAACGCGTCCTTCTGCCGATGATGAACAACCTGGCGGGTAGCGTTGCAGCGGATCTGATGAGTGGCGTTGAAGGTGGCGCTTGTAACTTCGTCTCTCTCGTAGACGGTTCCGGCAACATCACCAACCCGACTTCCCAGACCGTTCTTCAGGCACAGGCAACCCTCAATGATAACTCGGCCCCGATGTCTCCAGGTCGCAAGGTCGTTCAGGACCCGTGGACTGAGGCAAATCTGGTCAACACGCTGTCTGGACTGTTCAACCCGTCTCAGGCGATCTCTGAGCAGTACCGCACCGGTACGATGAAGAATGCCCTTGGGTTTGACTTCTTCATGGATCAGACCGTTGTCAAGCACACGACCGGTTCGTTCACTGCGGGTACAGTTAATGGTGCTTCCCAGACGGGAACGACCATTGCCGTTAACGCGATCACCGGTACGCTGGCACAGGGTGATATCATCACCTTCGCGGGTGTCTTTGCCGTCAACCGCGTGACCAAGCAGACGACAGGCAAGCTTCGCCAGTTCGTTCTGACCGCTCCTGCGGCAAACGGTGCAACGTCGCTCTCGATCTATCCGGCGCTTATTCCTTCGAATGCCGGTGCGGCGGTGCAGTATCAGACAGTGGATGTCTCCCCGGCCAACAGCGCGGCTATTAGCCTCGTCAACAAGCCGGGCGAAATCTACCGCAAGAACTTTGCCTATGCTCCCGAAGCCATCACGCTTGCCACTGCTGACCTTGTGCTGCCGAAGGGCGTTCATGAGGCCGCTCGTCGCAATTACGATGGTATTTCGCTGCGCATGATCACCGACTATGTGGTCGCAACCGATCAGCTCGCGACACGCCTTGATATCATCTACGGATATCGATACATCAGACCAGAATGGCTATGTGTAGTCGCGGACAAAATTTGATATAAGTAGTCGTTCCTATTTGATAAAAGGGACGATTTGAGATATTCTATTCGGCGGTAAATGCACTGCCGAATAGAGGTTGTTTATGGGCGATAAAAGAAGCCGATTTATTAATCGAACCGGAATGGAATATGGCAATCTGACGGTTCTTGAAGAAGGACCCAGGGTGGCTTCTGGCGCTTCTTGGTTATGTAGATGCAGTTGTGGCAATACATTGTACGTTTCTGCATCCAATCTTGTTAAGGGGCAGAAACGCTGCTCCGATTGTGGTTTGTCACATGCCAGAATTGATCTGAATGGTCGAGTGTTTGGCAGGCTCACAATACTCAAATTTAGCCATACTAATCTGACGCATCCATACTGGTTGTGCAGATGTACATGTGGCAATGAAACGACCGTGTTGTCCTCTTCATTGATCAAAGGAAACACGCAATCTTGCGGTTGTCTTGGATTAGAAAGAAGGACTGCTGGCAAGCGAACGCATGGCATGACAAAGCATCCTCTTTACGATGCCTGGATCAACATGAAGCAGCGGTGTCAGAACTCAAACCATAAGCATTATAATCGTTATGGCGGTCGTGGCATCAAGGTTTGCGAGCGGTGGGAAACATTTGACCTATTCTCGGAAGACCTACTTCCATTGTGGAAGAAGGGCCTCACGCTGGAGCGCATTGAAGTGAATGGCGATTATTCGCCAGAGAATTGCGAATGGGTCACACCCACCATGCAGTCGCGCAATAAAGAGCGAACAATCAAAGTTGATATCCGGGGCCGAACAATGACGTTGCCAGAGGTATCAGCGCGATACGGTATCAACCAGCATACACTCTGGTATAGATGGAAAGCAGGTAAACAAGGTGATGACCTTGTAAAGCCAACGAAGAAGACTATGGGGCGCAATTAGCGCCCTTTTCTATTTCCGATCAATCACATCAAGGAAATGACTCATGTATGAGTTCATCGAATACCCGAAGGCTATCTACCATCCTGAAACAAACGAATGCGTTGTCGTCAATGATCGTGAGGCCGAGGATGCACAGTTTGAAGCGTGGGGCACTGTCGAGGCTCCAAAGCTGTCTGTCGGCCGTGGCCGCAAGGCATCGCAGGACACGGAAGAACCCGAATTCGAAGGTCCTCAGCCCTCGGTCGATCTCTAAGATTTTTAGCATTCATCAAGGGGTTTGATCATGACCACGGCGCGCGATCTGATTACGGCTACGTTGAAGGATTGCGGCGCTGTCGGTGTCGGCCAGACACCTTCTGCTGAAGATGCCAATGACGCGCTGATCCGCCTGAATGCCATGCTGGCGCAATGGTCGCGTCGTCGCTGGCTGGTCTATCATCTGATTGACGTTGTGTTTCCGGCCAATGGATCGCTTTCCTACACAATCGGAACCGGCGGAACAATCAATACACCGCGTCCCGATCAGATCGAAGCGGCATTCTTCCGACAGGTGGTTGGCGTACCAGGTAATCAGGTGGACTATCCACTGACCATCCTGAATTCGCGTGAGGACTACAATCTCATTGCCCTGAAGGCTCTAGCCTCGTTCCCGGAATGCCTGTTCTACGATTCAGGCTATCCGCTTGGGAACGTCTATATCTGGCCGGTTCCGTCAAGCCTCTATGAGGTGCATCTGTCCATCAAGGCACAGCTTCAGAGCTTTCCGACGCTGGACACGGTGCTGAACCTCCCGCCTGAGTATGAAGAGGCCCTACGGGTCAATCTCGCGATCCGGCTGCGGATTTCCTATCAGCTTCCTCCCGATCCGGCCTTGAACGCTCTGGCCAAGGTAGCCCTCAACACCATCAAGAATTCCAATACCCAGATACCGACCTTGCGCATGCCTTCCGATCTCGTTCGGGGAGGTGGATATAACATCTTCTCTGACCAAGGAAATTGACCATGCGAATTCCCTTGGCTGGTGGCGCCTATCAGGCAAAGAGCATTATCGCCGATGCGCAGCGGTGTCTGAACCTCTACCCAGAGAAAAACCCGGAAGATGCAGCGGTGCCATTCACCTATTATCCGCGTCCCGGACTTCGCCAATTGGCAGATACTGGCGGTAATTCTGCCATGCGCATACTCTATCGCGCGACAAACGGTAATCTCTATGCCGTGGTGGCCAATGCGGTTTATGCGATCTCATCGACTTGGAACGTAACGTTTATCGGTGCGCTTTCCGTTGTGCTCACCACTCCCGTGTCCATGGCGGATAACGGGGTTGATATCGTTCTCGTTGATGGAACGCTCTACGGTTACACGATCAATCTGGCGACCAATTCATTCGGCCAGATCGTATCTGCGGGCTTCTATGGCGCCGACTATGTTCAGTATGTCGATACATATTTCGTGCTTAACAAGCCGAACAGTCCGGCGATGTACATCTCACGGTCCAATTCCACATCGTTCGATGCTCTGGATTACGCTTCCAAGACAGGAAGCGCGGACAACATCGTTGCCGTTCAAGTGGTTCAGCGTCAAGTATGGCTGATTGGCCAACTGGCCACCGAAGTCTGGTACAATACCGGTGCGGCTGACTTTCCCTTCGCTCCCATTGCTGGCGTCTATATCGAGCATGGTTGCTGCGCCAAGTACTCGGTCGCAAAGCAGGATTTGTCAGTTTATTGGCTGTCGCAGGATCAACAGGGCGATCTTATGGTTCTTCAGGGCACATCGGGGAGGGCCTCGCGTATCTCTACTCACCCGATTGAGAAAGCCTTCCAGTCCTATTCGGTGTTCAATGATGCGATTGGATTTACCTATCAGTTCGAAGGACACACGTTCTATCAACTGACATTCCCTACAGCACAGCGCACATGGGTATACGACGTCGCCAGCGGCTTTTGGCACGAAGAAAGCTATACGGATGCCAATGGCGTTCAACAGCGCCACAGGGCCAACTGTGCGGCTTTTGCCTACGGTACGAATATCGTCGGTGATTGGGAAACAGGAACGTTTCACGCGCTCGATACGATGATCTATCAGGATAATGGCAAGCCTATCATCTTCACTCGGTCATTCCCGCATATCCAGAATGATGGCAAGCGGATGTTTCACCGTCAGTTCGTTGCGGATATGGAAGTCGGGAGCGCACCCGGTACGACATCTACCGCTGATCCGGTTGTCTCGCTTCGGTGGAGTGATACACGCGGCGCATCATGGGGAAACCCGATTCAACAGTCGCTTGGTTCAGCCGGTGAATATCTCACCTCGATGCAGTTCCAAAGGCTCGGATTGGCTCGTGACAGGGTTTACGAGCTTTCATGGTCCGCACCCTATAAAACAGCCCTGAACGGTGCGTGGGTCGATCTGTCGAGTTCTGCCACATGAGCACTAATACAGCGTTTCCCGCATCTACAATGCAGGTTGTGGATGAAAACGGCTATCTGACAATGCCGTGGCTGCAGTTCTTCATCGCGCTCTACAACCGGACTGGCGGAACAATACCGGTGCCCCCAACTCCGGGCGATACTCAGAACGTATTTCTATCCACAGGTGGGGATGATGGAGCGGCGAGTTCCAGAACACTTGACCGCGCATTGCTTGGCATTCTCGCGCAGCCGGTAGATCAATCCGCATCAGTTCGACGTGACGGGCGGCTTCAATCGATGGTCCAGCCGCAGGATGCAAACAATCCAAATGATGCGGTGAGGCGGGCAACCATTCTATCTCAGATGCTGCCGCATAATCTGCCATTCGGGGATAGCGCGCGTTCCTACAAGATACTGCCGATTTCACCCGGCGCAGGTCCGAATTTCTACTATCGCGCCCCATCAAACGGCATGGTGATCATCTCCGGCGGAACGGTCGGCGGTGTGTTTTACACGCGAGACAACGGTCTCAATATCTACGCTGTCGGCATTACCTCCGGGATTGTCCCCCTGCGAAAAGCTGATCAGGTGGGTGTCAGTTTCAGCGCCGCACCGACAATGAATTTCGTCCCAATGTGAGGATATAATGTCAACTGTTCTACCCATCATGGGCTGGGGACCGGTCCAGCTTGGCGTGTCCGCGAGCACCCTGTTCACGGCCCCTACTGGTTCATCCAGTGCGCGCTATGTGATCAATCGTGCCGTGTTCACTAATGTGACCGCAACGGCATGCACGATCACGGTCTATGTGGTTCGCTCCGGCGGAGCGGCCAATGCCGGTACAACGGTCATCTCGGCCTATAACGTGCAACCCGGCGAGGCCTACGTTGCCCCGGAACTGGCTTCGCTCGTCCTCTCGGCTGGCGATACCATTCAGGCACTCGCCCAGACCGCAACCACGATTACCACTGTTGGAAGTGGATTGTCGGTATGAGGTATTTCCAACAGCTTGCCGCAGGGATCAACGTCACCCCGTTGATGAACGCTTTGCAGCGCCAACCAGAACTTTGGGATGCCAATCCAATTCGGACGAAACATCCAGGTACGGCTCATGCGCAGGTCAGCGATATCCTGCTTAGATTTAATGACATTGAGGAATATCTGCGCACCGGTGATCCGACAACAATCACGGATGACCGCGAGGCCATTCCGTATCCGGCATGGGAAAAGCTTCCCCAGTTGCGCCCGATCATCTTCGATCTGATGCGTACCGTCGAGGCAACACGCCTTGGCCGGGTTATTATTACGCGGCTTCCTCCGGGGAAAGAGATTACCCCGCATGTCGATGGGGGCGCTCCTGCCGAGTATTTCGAACGTTACCAAGTGGCCTTGCAGTCGCTTCCTGGCGCGATGTTTCACATTGGCGATGAAAGCGTGAACTTCCGCACCGGTGATGTGTGGCACATAGACAATAGCGTAACGCACTCGGTCGTGAACAACTCAGCCGACGACCGCATTGTGGTAATTTGTGATCTTAGGTGCGTGTGATGATTTCCGCCCAAGTCGAAGAACTCACAGCCGAAACCCTTGAGGAAGCCAAGCCACTTCTGCCGGCGCATTACGATGAACTGGCAGAGCACAAGCTGGCAGGTATCCCGCTCAATCCTCAGTATGGACTTTATCTTGCCCGTGCAGCTGCAGGGCAGGTGCTCTACATCACCTTGCGCGATCAGGGAAAGCTTGTCGGCTATCTCGTTTCCTTCGTCGCACCGGGCATGCACTATCAGGACTGCCTGACCGCAACCGGCGATATCTTCTTCGTCTATCCAGACCATCGCGGGCTTGAGGGCGGCAAACTCCTGTTCACCACTTGGATCAAGGAATGCAAGCGCCGCGGTATCCGCTTGGCGCAGGTCGGCATGAAAACACGGCATGCAAAGTATGTGCGCCCGCTGCTCGAAGCCATCGGGTTTGTCGAGACGGAAGTCATTTTCTGGCAGTTTTTGGAGGAAGGTCGATGAAGTTTCATTTCTTTGACGATGGTCCAGATCCGATGCTTGCCATGGAATGTCAAATTGCAACCGCGATCATCGGTAGCGCTGTCGTTGGCGCTGGTGCCTCTGTAGCGGGCTCTATGGCCCAATCAAGCGCTACCAGTAAGGCATCAAAGGCTCAGCAGGACGCACAAAAGTATGCGGCTGACATCCAGAAGGACATGTACGACACAACACGTGGCGATCTTCTTCCATATAATACAGCAGGTCAGAACGCGACAAACATGCTCACGAACCGTCTGCCAGAACTGACTGCGCCTATCAGAATGGACCAGTCTACCCTTGAGCAGACACCCGGATATCAGTTTAATCTGAGCCAAGGCCTGAAATCAGTCCAGAATAGTGCAGCAGCGCGTGGTCTTGGCACGTCTGGTGCGGCACTTAAGGGTGCGGCGTCCTATGCAACTGGCCTCGCGGATTCAACCTATCAGAACCAGTTCAATAACGCAGTCACCAACCAGACGAATGCCTACAATCGTTTGATGGGTGTTTCAACGCTTGGTGAGAATGCTGCCGCACAGACAGGCGCTTATGGCACACAGACCGCAAGCAATATTGGCAATGGTGCGATTACGACTGCTGGCAATATCGGCGGGAACATACGCGCTGGCGGCACAGCGATAGCTGCCGGTATGACGGGTGCGGCCAATTCGCTTACCAATGGTGTCAATGGCCTCGTGACCTATAATGGCATCTACCCCAATCAAAACAATCTACTTGGCGGCATCTAGTGCTTAGTACTCTCGCTATTAAGGGATTTTAGCAATGGGCGACCCCAATATCGATACATCGTTCTATCCTCAGGCGAACTCGAATTCTCTCATCCAGACGCTTGGACAGGTTCAGGGGATCAGAAACGCCCAGCAGCAGAACGAGCTTTTGCAGACTGAAAATCAGCGGGCCAAAGTTGGGCTGACCAATGATCAGGTAAATCTTGCGCATCAGCAGTATGGAAAGCTGTCACAGTTCCTTGGCTCATTGGCACAAGACCCGCGTATTGCCTCACCGCAGGGGCACGACATCCTCGTAGGCGCAACGCAGCAGGCCATTCAGCAGGGTTGGATTACGCCTGACATCGCCAAAATCGAAATCGCGAACATGCCATCCGATCCGGCACAGCTTCCGCAGTACCTCCAGAACCTCAACGTTCGGGTACAGGATGGTCAGAGCCAGTTTGCGAAGATTTACGGAGAGCCCGGAACGATTAATACAGGGAACAGAATCATTCCAGTTAAGAGTAGCCCTATTATGGGTGTGCAAAGAATTGGTGCTGATATCCCACTTGAAACCTCTCCGGGACAGCGCGCAGGTATTGTTCTTGGGACGGATCAATACGGCAGAACTACTGCGCAAACGCAGGGGCAGGTTATGGAGAGGGCGGGTGTTAATCCGCTCCTAGCCGTTCCGCAGACAGCGCCAAACAGTCCAGCCAATCAGCTTATGCCCTCACAGCCACAGAACGGCATTCCAACGCGGGTCCAACCCGAGCAAGCATCAAACGGCGCTGCCATCATGAGCCCTCCTGCGGGGCAAATTGAGGCTCAGCAGGTTATGGCCAAAACAAACGCGGAGAAGTATTCCGCCGATCAGCAGCGCGAAGCAAATTTCCAGTCGGAAGTGCTGCCGCTCACGAAATCGATCACCGCTCTTCAAAAACTCGGAACAACAGGAACAGGCCCCGGAACAGAGCAGTTGAACGAGATGAAGTCGTTTGCTCAGTCCATGGGACTTGGCGCCATTGCTGGTATCGACCCCGACAAGATCAGCAATTTCGACGAGGCGCGTAAATACCTCACATCATATGCGAGTTCAGTCGGTGGCAATGGCACGAATGACAAACTGGCGGCTGCTTTCGCAGGTAATCCCAGCGTGAACATTTCAAATGCCGCTGCTGTTGATGTGGCGAAGACAGCATTGGCCACGCGTAAAATGCAGAACGCACAGAACCGAGCATTTACTGCATCGGGCCAACCAGCAGCCAACTACGGCAAGTGGACGAGTGAATTCAATGCTCAGCAAGACCCTGTTGCATATGGGATTGATCTAATGGAACCAGCAGCCCGCACTAAATACTTCCAGAGCCTTTCTGCGCCGGACAAGGCCAAATTCATCAATTCTGTGACCACGGCGACCAAACTTGGACTTGTCACTCCTCCTTCTGCACCTCAAAACGGCGGTTGATTAAATGAAGCTCTCGTTGCCTCCGCAGGCTATTGCCCTGCTGAATACGATCTCCGGTCCCGAGAGCGGCGGCGCATACAATGTGATCTATGGCGGCCAGACTGTTAACGATCTGTCGGATCATCCTCGCGTTGATGTGCCGATCACAAGCGGGCCCAATGAGGGTAAAACCTCAAGTGCGGCTGGGAAATATCAATTCCTGAAAGGCACGTGGGACGAGTATAAGCAGAAGCTTGGCTTGCCGGACTTTTCCCCGGACTCGCAGGATCGGGCCGCATGGCAACTTGCTCAGGATGCCTATAAGGACGCTACCGGCGGTGATCTGACTAAGGCGCTATCCTCCAATGATCCTATTCAAATTGCCAAGGTGGGGAAGGCGCTTGCTCCTATCTGGACAAGCCTGCCGGGTGGTATCGAGCAAGGAACCAATTCCGACAAGTTCGTGAATGCCTATGCATCACATCTGAATGGAAATGGTGCCGCCGATGCGGCGAACGCCATGGCTAACGGCACATTGCCCGAAGCACGTAAGGTTCAGACGGTTGGTTATGTTCCGCCTCCGTTCAGTTCAGAACAGGGTCAGTTTACCCCACTGCTTGGCGGTGGCGAGCAACAGCAGCCAACCGCAACACAACAGCCCGTAGCTGCTCCTGCCGCTCCAGAAGCTCCTAGTGAGCTTGTACAGCCCAATGATGTAATGAAGGCTTGGGGGCTTGATGGCCCGACCGCTGCCCCAACTCAGGCAGATCAGCAAGCACCGGCTCCGCAAGCCGATCCAAACGATGCCATTATCAAGGCTTGGGGATTGGACAAGACCGATGCCGCTCCGGCTAAATCGTTCGTCAATGACGGTACGGTAGGCCCGACGATTGCCCGTGGTGGAACGTCGATCAATGCGGCTCAACCAGACCAAGCCCCATCAACTCTGACCGATGTTGTAAAATCTGGTGGTGCTGGCCTTGCGCGCGGCACGGCTGATCTTGTTGGCCTTCCGGGCACACTGAACAACCTTTTCAACTACGGCGCAGGCTGGTTGCTCAGGAAGGGGTATGAAGGGGTTACGGGTAGTTCTCCGGCGCCGGGCAGTTTCTTTGACGATTCTACAATTCCATCCAGCCCACTGAGTGGCGAGGCCATGCGTGGCTATCTCGGCAAAGCCTCCAGTGGCGCAACCGATTATGCCGCTAAAACAACACCCGGAAAATATGCCGGTAATGTTGGCGAGTTCCTCCCCAGTGCAGTTGCACTTGGCGGGGGAAATATGCTCGCAAATGGTATTAAATTTGGTGTTATTCCCGGTGTTGCGAGTGAAGCAGCTGGAGAGGCAACGCAAGGAACCAAATTTGAGCCGTGGGCTAGGGCAGGTGCGGCTTTGTTGTCTCCCGCCGCATTGCAAGGCGGTGTGGCGCTCGCAAAGAATGCCGGAAACGCCCTAATGACGGCTACCCCTTCGGGCGCAGCGGCCAACAACCTTACAAAGGCCTTGGCTGGGTCAGGTATGACACCGGAACAGATCTCGGCTGAAATGGCTCGCAATCCACGGCTGACTCCGATGGACCTTGATCCGAACCTCCAGCAGATGGCTATGAACCTCGCTAATCAGGGTGGTGCACCACGTGCAACCCTGAATTCCGTGGTTGAAAACCGTATGGCTGGCGCGAAAGATGCGGTGCAAGGAGCATTTAACGACGCATTGGGAACAACCCCTGACGTTCAGGCTTATCTGCAGAACCTCAAAACAACAGCGCAGACCAATGCGAAAGCCGGGTTCGGGGATGCTCTGAACAATGCAAAGCCCGTAAACGTCAGCCCTGTTATTGAAAGCATTGACAGCACGATTGCACCCGGTGTTCAGGCTTCATTGAGCCAAGGTAGCAATATCCCGGTTGGACCAGTCGAGCAGGCGCTTGCGAAAGTCAAGGCGCAATTGTCTAACGGCGATGAAATGCTGACTGATCCCCAGCGGCTGCATCAGATCCAGTCAGATTTGCGCGTACAGGCCGATACACTCAGCAAGAGCGCTTCTGGTCAGGATAAGCTTGTTGCAAGTGCTCTTCGGGATGTCAGGGATAAACTTGTCGGCCAGATTGATGAGGCCGCAGGCGGGAAATACCGTCCCGCTCAAAAGCAATATGCCGATGATATGAGCATTCAGGATGCCTTCGATAAGGGGCGTCAGGTGCTTAGCAATGGAACCTCAAGTGATGCGGCCCTGCAGAACCGACCGGAATACTGGCGGTCTTGGATGGCCGATGCCGCCCCCGCGGAAGTCGATGCCGCTAAAGTTGGTGCGCGTGTCGCCATTGACAACCAAATCAATGCGGTGCGTTCGGCGGCTGCCAAGGGTGCGGCAGTTCCAGATGTTGGCTTTAACCGGGATCGCCTCGAAATCCTTCTCGGTAAATCAGAAGCCGATAAGCTGGCACAATCCCTTGCGGACGAACAGCGCATTGCACAGACCAATGCAAAGTTGTTTGCTGGGTCACAGACTGCCCCCAGACAAGCAGTTAACAACCTAACGGCAGTGACGCAGGTCTCGCCCGGAATTCGTCTCACAACACCTATAGCTGGATTTGGTGGCTTTCAGGTGGGAGGATTGCCCGGCGCTGCTGCCGGTGTTGGGTTGTCTCTTGCGGGAAAGGGCATCCAGAAGGGCGCGCAAATGCGGGACTTGGTGCGTAACCGATTGATGGCCGATGCTATTTCTGGAGATGCTCAGCAGTTCCAGAATGCTGTCACACCGGCGAATAGGTTTTTCACCCCTTCGACGGGCAATCTACTGACTGGGCAGTCTGCGGTACCAACTGCGTTGATTGGTGGGGCTGGTTCCAACCAGCGGCCCTCAAAACAGCAATAGCAATACCGCTGAAATAAAGAGCCAATAAAGCGGTCCCAAAGCCTAAAGCAAGCGGCTCGGCATGCCACTCAAAATGGATGTTTGCCGCTTGCGCCAACAACACCACTGCGATCTGGAATAAGCGCCACCGCTTACTTGTGACAGCATGGCTGTTTTTCAAGCGGTTATAGATTGGCAGGGAAGCGCGCTCATTGCGATCATGCTCAATGATCATGTCTTTCCTCAATAACGAGTTGTGTTGTCCCGATGCGTGATGCTCCGGGAAGGCACGTAAAATATCACGTTTCCGGCGCGTTCATAGTCTGAACCGGACACGATACCAACAAACACACCGAGAATTGGCCCCTTAACTGGGGCATTTTTCGTTTAAATCCCCTCGATCAACAACAGAACTCGCGATTTCAACCTGTCGGGCATAGCCCCACGGGGTGGTTTTGCACATCCACGGATAGGACCACATGGCCGCCCTTCTTCCTAACGCGAAACAGTTTTTCGTTGATGCAAATGGCGCTCCGCTTGCCGGGGGGGCTGTGAATTTTTATGTGCCAGGTACGACAACCCCGAAAGATACTTGGCAGGATGCAGCCGGTACAATCCTGAACACCAACCCCGTCATTCTGGATAGCAGCGGGCGGGCAGTCATTTACGGGTCGGGCTCCTATCGTCAGATCGTCAAGGATTCCCTCGGCAATACGATATGGGATCAGAACACCGCATCATCGATTGATTCCGCATCGGGTGGTACTGCCGGTCTAGCAGTTCTGGGGATGAACACCATTGCGCAGATCCAGTCCTATCTGACGACTGTATCCTACAGCCCGCAATCGCTCACCGACGCGCAGAAGGCACAGGCCGCGCTCAATCTGTCCGTCGTCAAATACGTGATCAGCCGGACAGTATTGAAGACACTTATCCCCGAAGTGGGAATGCTCGCCTATCTCGCGGAAGGCGGACGTTACGGGTTCTTCGCATGGCTGTCTGGCGATTTTTCAGCAAAGATCACCGGCGACCCGCTGGAGGGTCTGTATGTTAAGGCCAATTCCGTCGTCTCAACATCGGGCGCTTGGGTTCGTGTTGTCGGGGATTTTGTTACGCCGATGATGTGGGGCGCTGCAGGTGACGGCGTAACGGATGACGCTGCTGCTGGTGTTGCCGCCATGGCTACGGATTTCCCGCTCTATATCGACCGGAGTTACGCGACAAGTCAGGCATGGAATTACGCTGGCGGCAAGGTGAAAAAGGTCTACGGCAACGGCGATGGGACCAGTATCATTATTATGACGGCTATTGCCGGTCACTGTCTTTCCAAGACGAATGGTGTTCTCTTTGTCGAAGGTATTGGCATTACCACAACCGTCGATAAGTCTGGCGGTACTGCGGCTATTTATCTATCCGGTCCCCTTGCAGGGCGTGACATGGTTGATAACTGTCGCCTCTATGGTGCAAGTGCAACGGTGCGTCTCAGTATCGGCGTGTGGTGCGCCAGTGACGTAATCCCGACCATCCGTTCCAATTACATCCTGTCCTGTGCTTCATATGGCATTCTGCTCCAGAACTCTAATGCCGGTGCTGGTGGTGAGGCCGTTATTATGGGGAACACCATCAACACCGTTGTCGCGTCTCCCAATGGGGCAAGCGCACTGACATTCACGTCGGGTCTTGGTGTCGTTCGCGTCATCGGAAATACATTCCAGTCATACGACATCGGTGTTGATATTCAACCGGATAGTACCGTTGCCAATTCCTCGGCCCTCATCAGTGCCAATAGCTTTGAAAACAACTCACAGGCGAGCATTCTTGTTGACAGGATGGCAAGTGGTGGCTTCGTCAATACGCTGAATGTGACTGGGAATAACTTCCAGAACCCCACGGGTAAGCATGTGCTTGTCCGTGACAACACCGGCACGAACGTCTCTTTCTGCCGCTACATTAACATCACCGGCAACGCCCATTCATTCACTGCTACCGGGCCGATCCAGTTCACAGGCGGCTATATGGCCACCATTGATGGAAACATCTTTGAAGCAATGGCTACCGGACTAAATGCAATTGTGTTTAGCGCGACCGCGCCCGGAGTAGGAGTAATAGGCGCCAATGTTTTTGCAGGCATGACGTCGCCTTATGCACTCAATGGCAACCCCAATATCACGAAGGTAAATCTGGTTGCGGCTTAACCGGGATTGATTGAGATAATCTCAAGTTCTGTATAGGGAACATCCCGCGCCAACCAAACTTCATTGTGATCGGGAGGACCCTCGATGGTGACTGCGACGGTGTTGTCACCCTCGACATACGGCTTTCTGATCTGGCGCATCGCCCCGCCTTTCATATAGCCAATATACAGTACCCCATTTCCTGCAGCCTTTAACGTAATTGCGATAGGAATTGTGGAGGAAGATGAACTCACTGCGAATGGAGTGTGTGCCTTTAGGGTTCGGTCTCCATTGAATGTTATTGAAGTGTTTATGGGTTTGAGCGCATAAACAGTTGGCTGCACGATAAGCATTGCAGCGGCCACAGTTGCCCCCCATACCAGTACACGCGGCACCTTATTTCCTACCGGGATTAGAACTGCGAGCAATGCGCGCTGGATGGGGCGCTCAAGCCAATGATACGAGATAAAGCCCAATAGAATGATCGAGGCGACTGATAGTGGCAACAAGGTCCAAATGGGCAGATAATTGCGCAAACCAGAATAAGTGAGGAACACAAAGATTCCAGCAAACAACGGTTGGTGCCAGAGATAGATGCTATATGAGGCATCGCCCATCCTTTGCCATGCCTTGGCAAATGTCCATCCGGTGTTCACTTCCAGTGCTGTTACGCCATAAATGATCAAGGCAGATGCCGGACCGAATGCGAGCAACCTAAAGCCATTGTGCCAGGCCCATATATTCCTATTGAGTTCCGCACCTACTATGAAAGCCAAAACACCGATAGACAGGGCAGCAATCGCCCAGCGCGTAAAGCCTTTTTGGACAATGTAGGCAACAAAGGCCCCCAGCAGAAATTCCCCAAGTAGGGGGCTAGTAGGCACCAGCCAAATCAATTCCGGTTTGTACATCATCCCCAAGATGACAGCACAGGCCGACAGAATTCCCCAAATGGCAACTCCGGCAAATACCCGCTTCGGGGCAATCAGAAGAATTGCTGTAAGGATCACATAAAAATATATCTCGTAAGCCAAACTCCATGCGGCCAGCAAAAGATAGTTATTCGTGTCCAGCAAGAGATAAAGCCGCCAAAGAGACATGTGCGGTACATTTTCTGCGCCAAAGATCATGATTGTTGGATAAGCGAACAGAAAAACCGTCAAGGCGATCCAGTAAATTGGATAGATTCTAACAAAGCGTTTGATGGCGAAATCTTTTGCTACCTGAACGTTTCTTCCGGTTGAATTGGCTCCCACATGGGCCGCAACGCTCGTCACTATAAATCCTGAGATAACAAAAAAGATATCAACACCTGCAGGTGCGATAGACCAAAAATACTGGACAATTGGAGCCGCGCCCATCCTGTCTGGCACTGAAAGTGCATGAATGATCGCAACCAGAAGCGCCGCGATACCACGCATGGCCTGAATATTACTGAAATGACGCATTTGCAAAGCCCGACGGTTAAATTCCCCCATCGCGGATGTGCATCTTTTCAAAGAAACAATCAACGTCAATTCTCGATGAGAAGTGCAAATGCAGCGATGGTTCACTGATTTATTGGTGCGCGCGCTGCTACTTTATCTTGTCTTCCATCCCCGAAACAGGAAATCCCGATGAAACTGCTCCCCAATTGGAAGGCGGTTGCGCGCTACGCATGGTCGTATCGCCTCAACATCTTTGCAGCACTTCTTTCGGGGCTGGAGGTTTGGTTCACGTTCGTAGACCCCAGCAGTTTGCCTATTCCCAATGGTACTTTTGCAGCTTTGGCCGTGCTGGTGAACATCTTGGCAAGCGCTGCGCGACTTATCGCCCAGTCCAACCTGAAAGAACCCGAACCGCGCAAGGACGATGAAACATGGCTCGATTGAAAAAGGGAAGCGCCGTTGCCGGGATGCTTGTTGCTCTCGTTGGCGGCTTCGAGGGATTGCGCCAGAATGCCTATCCCGATCCTGCAACCGGCGGCGCTCCGTTCACTGTATGCTATGGCGAAACGTCTGGCGTAAAGCGTGGCGATCATCATTCCATCGCCGAATGCAAGGCCATGCTGGTCAAGAGCTTGGAGAAATATGCCAAGGGGATCGAGGCATGTGTAAAGGTTCCCCTGCCAGATCGGCGCTTCGTGGCGCTTACCAGCTTTGCCTATAACGTCGGTGTAGGGGCAGCCTGTGGATCATCTGTGGTCAAGCAGATCAATGCCGACAATGTTCAGGCCGGTTGTGATGCACTTCTCAAATGGAATAGGGCAGCCGGGATTGTCTTTCCGGGCCTAACCCGTCGTCGTCAAGCGGAGCGTGAGCTGTGCCTCGCGGATGGCCTATGAACGCGCTTTCACTCCTTACCGGTCCGTACATTAAGCTGATCCTGATTGGCGCTGTAATCGTCTCTATGGGGCTTCTGGGCGTGTTCATTTACAACAAGGGATATGCCAGCGCTGAGTTGAAATGGTCTGCCAAATACACCGAACGCGAAAACGAACTTCTCGCAAAGGCACTCGCTGAGCGGTTTCGGCAGGCACAGGCAAACATAGCGGCCAAAAAGGCGGAAGCAGCCCGCATCGCCGAAATGCAGACGGAAAATCAAAAGCTCGAAGACCTCATTAAGGAACTGTCAGATGAAGCGGACAAAGACCCTGCTGCTAACAATAAGTGTTTGTCTCCTGACAGCCAGCTGCGCATCAACAAAGTTCGCTGATGTAAAGCCCGCTGAACGGCCAATGATCCAGCCGCCAGACAGCGCACTTACCAGACTGTGCAAGTCTCCGGTCGAGCTTCCGTCAACGCCACTTGTTCAAAAGGAACTTGAGCGATTGTGGATCAGTGACCGTAGGGCGCTCATCACCTGCGCCAAACGCCATAAATCCCTCGCAGACTTCATCAAGCAGCGTGACGGTGCACTCTCATGACCTCTCGCAGGGTATCCCAAATGACAGAAGACGAACTGATTAAGGTCGTTCGTACTGCGGTCCGAGAAGAGTTCAGCGCCGCAGGAATGCGCGTTGACGAGCCAAAAGACCAAGATGCTGCTCGTCGGGATTTTATGTTTCTCCGTGCATTTCGACTTGGCATACATAGCCTCGCAGCAAAGATTGGCATGGCTGTAATCATTGCCTTTGGCAGTGGGATCATGTGGGTTCTCGTAGCCGGTATCAATGCTTGGAAAGCCAAGAGCTGACAATCTGTTTCCGCTCGTCTCCAGCGGCTACATGGGGACATTCAAAGGCATTCTCCCATGTCGTTTGTTCCCCGACTGAACGCGTTTCAGCGCGTATTCATGTGCATTTTTGCTGCCATAGCTGCGGTATCCATTGGTGTCGCAGCGAATTTTCCTCGTCATGCCCCCCCAAACCACATCCATCATCTGTCGTGAAAGTAATTCTCACCAATGGCCATGGCTCCGGTGTTTCCATCGGTGGCGGCTATGTGGTCACTGCCGGTCATGTTGCGGTTGACGGTGTTGCATCTCTGCGAAACAGCCTTGGCGAAGAACAGCCGGCAGAAGTCCTTTGGTACAACAAGGATTATGACGTCTCGATCCTCATGGCGTCCAAGCCTGAAATTCTCGGCAATTCGCATCTTTCCTGCCGAACACCGAATATTGGCGAAGAGGTTATCGCAACCGGATCCCCGCTCGATACGGAATTCACCTCATATTGGGGCCATGTGAACAGCGGGCTCATCAAAGCCGGTATGTGGAAAGAGGCCGTCACACTGGACATGACAATCGTACCAGGTATCAGTGGCGGCCCACTGTTCGACAAATACGGCAGCGTTGTTGGTATTGCCGTGGGCGTAGCAACATTTCCCTTCGGCCAGTCTCCCTCCCTTACTGGCATTGGTTTCGCGGTTCCTGCATCCACGATTTGCAAGCTTCTAGCTCGCTCCTAAATCCCCGAAATAACATAAGGCAGCATCATGGGTACACCACCCCTGACTGATGAACTTTGCCGAGAGGCAGTTGAAGCACTCAAAGCAGCGGGAGGTATCAAGGCCAAGGCTGCCGGGGCAATGAATGTTCCGATCTCAACATTTAAGTTCTGGATAAAAGTAGCCGCAAGGCGCGGCTTGATGGGGTTCTCACCCGTTCTTGAGGGTTTTGAACTAGCGAAGTCTACAACGGTCTATGGCAAGGACGGGGCTGTTGTCCGTGAGTTTGTCCAGCAGCGGCCAGAACGTGAACTCTCCCATTTCAATCTCCCACAAGGCCATATCATCAAGGGAATGTCTGCCCTTGTTGATGCAAATGGTCATCAGGTTCAGGCGTGGTATAAAACCAGCCTAGAGGCCGCACAGCGCGATTTGGCCATGCGGGCAGTCATTGACGCCCTTAAGCAAGAGATCGCTCCCGTCGCCCCCGTAAAGGGGCCGGAACTGTGTAATTCCCTTCTCCTCAATCAATTCACGATTACCGACGTGCATATGGGTGCTCTTGCTTGGGGCGAAGAATCCGGTGCGGACTACGATCTACAGATTGCCGAAAAGTTGCTGATAGACTGGTTCTCAGCGGCGATTGCCATGGCCCCCAACGCTCACACAGCTGTTTTGGCTCAGTTGGGTGATCTTCTCCACTATGACAGCCTCGATAGTGAGACGCCAGCCAATCGGCATGTACTAGATGCTGATAGCCGTTTTCCCAAGATGGTACGCGCAGCTATCAGGGTGTTCCGGCGCATAATTGCGATGCTCCTGACTAGCCATGAACACGTCCACATCATTATGGCCGATGCTAATCATGATCCGGCATCTGAAACGTGGCTTAGGGAGTTTTTGTGCGTTCTCTATGAGGACGAGCCCCGTGTGACGGTCGATACGAGCGCCAGCACCTACTATTCGTATTCCCATGGTGAAACGTCATTGTTTTTCCACCACGGACACAAGCGCGGCGTGAAGAACATCGATCACGTCTTTGCTGGCCAGTTCCGCGAACTCTATGGCTCTACCAAACACAGCTACGCGCATGTCGGCCATCTTCATTCCGATGAGGATATCTCTACCAATCTCATGAAGGTTGAGAGGCATGAAACACTTGCGGCAAAAGATGCCTATGCGGCTCGCGGAGGTTGGCTCAGTAAGCGTTCTGCGAAGGTAATCACTTATCATAAACAGTGGGGAGAGGTGGGGCGTATTACCCTTTCTCCGGAAATGGTCACAACATGAAGCGCAGCACAAGACGTCAGGTGGTCAATGACTATCTGGCCAAAGCAGACGGAGATGCGAATAAAGCCTTAAGGATGGCCGTAGACGACGTTATAGCCTTCGCCCGCTGTACGTCAGGCGGATTTGTCAGATGCGCGCCAGCGACCTTTATTCGCCCGATAAACATACATGATGATCCAATCGATATCGACGCGCCGGATGGTGACGAGGAGTGACTTTCAATTGGACGCACTCAAAGCAAGAATCAGCCGAAAGATTGAACCGGCCAAAGTGCCGGAACATGCCGCATACCCATCCCGTCGCGGAAGCAAGATATTCCTGATGGTCGATGGCTCTGAAATAGAACTTCACCCACTGGCAGCCCTGAATATCCTTCGTGCATGGCAAGACGCCATCGGCGGGGCATATGTCTACAAAGCCATGGAACCCGAAGATGACTGAGAAATCTGTCGATCTGGAGGGTGAATTTTTCATTCGCCTATTGCGACGTCGGGCTCATCTGGCATCTGCCCGTGAAAACCCTCACGTCTCGAAAGAGGCCGTTATCCTCAACAATTGCGCTGATGATCTGGAAAGACTTCATGCGCCCACCAAAAGCGAGTTTGACCAACTGATGAAATAATTATCCCTGCAAGAATACATTTCTCCCCATTTGGGGATAGCACAAAGCGCCTTCTGTCCTTCGGGATCGAGGGCGTCTTTTTTTGTGTCTAAATTCCTGGTTGGATGGTTTATGATACAGCCATGAGCGACGATCCCAACACACTCGGCTATCATTTGGAAAATGGCGGTTCGATATGGGCGGTTTGCCACGATCCTGAATGCAAGAAGAGCGATACCCAGCTTGATTTGCAATTGCTGGTTGACAAGCTCGGGCCAGACTTCTTTGCGCTCCACCAAACCTTAACGCCCAAGCTCTACTGTTCGGCTTGCGGATCGAAGCAGGTCAGCATTCGAATCATTCCGTTCAGCACGTCGAAGATGGGATGATGGTGCCGTTGGGTTTGACAGAACGTTTTAAGAACATGTGCGGCGCTTTGTGCGTGATTTTAGTATCCGGTCGATAACGCACAGGCCAAACTTTCACATTTCGTTCTTTTTTGGGTTTTGGCCTCTTGCGCTGAAACGCCCAGTATTCTAGGGGTTCGGCACCGGCGGAGCGTAGCGCAGCCCGGTAGCGCACTTGACTGGGGGTCAAGGGGTCGTCGGTTCGAATCCGGCCGCTCCGACCATTTATCCCGCCAGATCAATCATTGGTTGGATAGATCGGTTATCAAAAAGCCAGACCTCGGGTCTGGCTTTTTTGCTTGGCGGTGTACGTCAAAGCTTCTCCGGCGTGGCGCCCGTCCGCGATTCCAGCCGGTAGCGCGTGCCGGGATAGACCAGATGGACCAGCGAGACGACGGTGCCGCCCGACCAGGTGCGGCGGCGGATGGCAAGGCATGGCTCGCTGCGCGCAAGGCCGAGAAGCTTGCAGTCGCGCGCCGACGGCATGGCCGCCTCGACGATATGTTCCGACCCGCTGAGCGGGGCAATCGCGCTGAGATAGGCGTTGGGCGTATGCGCGGTAAAATCCTGCGCCAGATAGTCCGGAGCCGCGCGCGGATTGACAAAGCGATCCTCGACCTGCACGGCAACGCCGTTTTCCCGGTGCACGATCACCGAGTGAAAGACGGGCGCGCCGGATGGCAGCTCAAGGGCATCGGCGACGGCGCAGGCGGCGTTTTCGCTTACCAGACGGACCACCGATGCACTATGGACATGGCCGCGCTCGATAATCTCGTCGGCGATGTTGCGCACTTCGAACAGGGTTGAATGGCCCTTGCGCGCCGCGACAAACGAACCGACGCCGCGGATGCGCACCAGTTCACCTTCACTGGCAAGTTCGCGCAGGGCGCGGTTGGCGGTCATCTTGCTGACGCCCCATCGCGCCACCAGCTCGTTCTCCGAGGGAACACGATGCTCGGGCGGCCATTCGCCGCTGTGAATGCGGCCAAGGATCATCCGTTTCACATGGGCATAAAGCGGCGCACCATAGCGTGTGGCAGGTTGCTTCTTGAGCATGGCGTCGGTCATCGCAGGCCCCTCATTGCTCATTCCTTGTGCAGGATCGGAATTTGCCTCCCGGTGCGACTTTCCCTCTTGCGCGGCACAGGAGATGTCATAAGGTACCATATACAACTTGCCAAAAGACAAAAGCGCAAAAGCCACCGCAGCGTGGTGCGGGAACACGGGTTCAACAGGTGCCAACCTCAAGAGGAGAAGGCTGATGAAACTACACAAGCTCTTGCTGTCAGGGGCGATGGCGCTTTCCGCGCTGTCCATGTCTGCAGCGGCCCATGCGAAGGACTGGAAAACAGTCACGATCACGCTGGAGGGTGCCTACGCGCCCTGGAATATCACCAATCCCGACGGTACGCTGGGCGGCTTCGAGCCGGAACTGGCCGCGCATCTGTGCGCCGGGATGAAGGTCGAGTGCAAACTGGTGGCTTCCGATTGGGACGGTATGATTCCGGCGCTCAACGCCGGCAAGTTCGATGTCATCATGGATGCGCTGTCGATCACCGACGAGCGCAAGCAGGTCATTGATTTCACCATTCCCTATGCCAATACCCATGCGGGTTTCGCCACGCAGAAGGACAGTCCGCTGGCCAATGCGGCCGGAACCGGTTCGGTTCTGAAGCTCACGCCGGGGCAGACCGGCGTTGCCGAAATCGAGGCGATGAAGACAGCCTTCAAGGGCAAGACCATCGGTATTCAGGCGGCGACCGTCTATGCCAAGTTCATCTATGACAATTTCGGCAGTATCGCCACCGTGCGCGAATACAAGACCGGCGCGGAACGCGATCTGGACCTGGAGTCCGGCCGTATTGATCTTGCCTTCGACGATGCCGTGTATTTTGGCACGACATTCGAAAAGGCCAATGGCGCGCTGGTTTTCACCGGCCCCGAATTCGGCGGTACGATCTTCGGCATCGGCGAGGGGCTTGGTATCCGCAAGGCCGACACGGATTTGAAGGCCATGTTCGACAAGGCCATCACCGCCGCCCTGGCGGATGGCACGGTCAAGACCCTGTCGATGAAGTGGTTCAAGACCGACGTCAGCCCGTGACCATCGCCGCACGGCGGTAACGCCCTCTGGATGAACTGGGTATTGCCGGAAAGGCGCGGCATTTGCAGCATCTGGCAATGCCCGCCTATACTCTGAAAAACCGGATCAACCGGGCGGAGCGGGAACACGGCGCATGTGGATAATCGGAGTGCTCGGATTTGGACAGCAGGGCTGGGGCGGGCTGCTTATCGCCGGTGCGCTGATGACCCTGTGCGTGACCATCGTCGCGCTGCTGCTCGGCGCGGTTCTCGGCACCATGGTTGCCTGGGCGAAACTGTCGGGAAATGCGGTTTTGCGCGCGCTCGGCAACGCCTATACGACGGTGTTTCGTGGTGTCCCCGAACTTCTCATCATCTATCTCATCTATTTCGGCGGATCGGGGGCCGTTACCGCCATCGGGCGCTATCTCGGCTATGAAGGCTTTCTCGGATTGCCGTCCTTTGCCGCCGGTGCGCTGGCGGTCGGCATCATCTCCGGCGCTTACCAGGCCGAGGTCTATCGCGGCGCATATCTTGCCATTCCCAAGGGGGAATTGGAGGCCGCGGAGGCCATCGGCATGCATCGCGGCCTGCGCTTTCGCCGCATCATCGCGCCGCAGGTGCTGCGTTTTGCCATTCCGGGGATCGGCAATGTCTGGCAGCTCAGCCTGAAGGACTCGGCGCTTGTCTCCGTGATCGGACTGGCGGATCTGATGCGCACAAGCCAGGTCGCCGCCGGGTCGACGCGGCAATATTTCCTGTTCTTCATTGCCGGCGGCTGTCTCTACCTCGTTCTGACCAGCCTGTCGGACCGGCTGTTCAACCGGGCGGAACGGCGCGCCAACCGTTCCATGCCGTCTTCCCTTGGTCAGGCCTGAGGAGCGGTCATGGATTTCGTCTTCATTCTCCAGACCATGCGGACATTGCTGGCAGCTGTGCCGATGACGCTTGCCCTGTTTTTCCTGTCGATCTTCTTCGGCGGGCTGCTGGCACTCTTGGTGGTATGGATGCGTGTCGCCAGAAACCCGATCCTCAGCAATTTTGCCAAGGGGTATATTTTCGTGTTCCGCGGCTCGCCCCTGCTGATCCAGATGTTCCTGGTGTTTTACGGGCTCGGCCAGTTCGGCTTCATCCGCTACAGCTTTCTCTGGCCGTTCCTGCGCGAACCCTTTGTCTGCGCCGTGCTTTCGCTCGCGCTGTGCACGGCCGGTTATACCGCCGAGATATTTCGCGGCGGTCTGCGAGCCGTCTCCGTCAAGGAGATCGAGGCTGCGCGCTCCATCGGCATGTCGGGTTTTCTGCTCGTCCGCCGGATCATCGGGCCGATTGCCTTCCGCCATGCGCTTCCGGCCTATTCCACCGAAATCGTCATGATGGTCAAATCGACCGCGCTTGCCAGCCTTGTGACGGTCTGGGAGGTCACGGGCGTGGCGCAGCGGCTGATCTCGCAGACCTACCGCACCATGGAAGTGTTTTTGTGCGCGGCGGCGATTTATCTCATCCTCAATTTCCTGATTCTGCAGGCCATGGCGCTGCTGGAACACAGGCTTTCCCAGCATCGGCGCGCCGTTCCGCGTCTGCCGTAAGGAATTTTTGTCATGGTGCATGAACCTTCCGCCGCCGCAACGACCGTCAACCGGCTTTCCGTGCGCAATATCCGCAAGAAATTCGGCCCGCTGGAAGTTCTGCGCGGCATTTCGCTCGAAGCCCATGACGGCGACGTCATCTCGATTCTCGGGTCGAGCGGGTCGGGCAAGTCGACATTCCTGCGCTGCATCAATCTTCTGGAAATCGCCGATGAAGGCGAGATCTGGGTGGATGGCGAACACATCAACATGATCAGCAAGCACGGCAGGAACGTGCCCGCAAGTTCGAAGCAGGTGGACCATATCCGCTCCGAACTCGGGATGGTGTTCCAGTCGTTCAATCTGTGGTCGCACATGACCATCCTGCAAAATCTGATCGAAGGTCCCGTCCACGTGCTCAAACGCCCGCGGGCGGAGTGCATCGAGGAGGCGGAAGCGCTTCTGGTGAAGGTCGGGATTGCCGACAAGCGCCATGCCTATCCGGCGCATCTGTCCGGCGGTCAGCAGCAGCGCGCAGCCATTGCCCGCTCCCTGGCGATGAAGCCGAAGGTCATGCTGTTTGACGAACCCACCTCGGCGCTCGATCCCGAACTGGTCGGCGAAGTGCTGCGGGTGATGCGCGCGCTGGCGGAGGAGGGGATGACGATGCTCGTCGTGACCCATGAAATGAATTTTGCCCGCGACGTTTCCAACCGCGTCGTGTTCATGCGCGAGGGGTTGATTGACTGCGCAGGTTCGCCCGCCGAAATGTTCAGCGGTGCGACCTCGGCGGCGTTCCGCCAGTTTATCGGTAATTTCCGGGGGTAGAACGGATCGTGCTCTCGGCGGCCTTGCGCCGGACAAGCACCGCATCCACGGCAAATCCAGCCATCGCCTCGACATCCCTGTTGCCGATGATGAAGGCGGCACGGACAAAACGCGCCAGGATTTTCCATTCCGGATCGTTGTCGTCTTCGATTTTCAACACCCTTGCAGCCTCGTCCAGCGCTTGCTGCATGAGTTCGCCATCGGCTTTTGAATAGTTCGGATTATCGGTGTCTAAAAACGTCAATGACCATTTCCACCCATTATTCTTATGTGTTGGATGCAACCGGTAGTTTATAAATTCCACTCATATGAGAAATTTGATTTAACCACCTGATGTTACGTTAAAATTGCGTCTTTCTCAAGGTAACGCACTGGGGTGGTATTGGAAATATATTATAAGTGATTATCGGTTTGTTGTTCCGATTTATTTATCCGTATTAAACATATTATTGAAACTCATAAGAACAAAATGCGTTCAAGTAGAACATATTGCGACAGTTTTACATTATTGCTTTGGATACGGCAGGCGTTCGCGCGTGTCGGGCTTCCAGCGCGACACATCCCCAGATGATACCCACAAGGATGTAGAAATGCCGCCAGTGATCGGTATCGATGACATTGCCGATGGCCACATGCGAGAGATAGGTCAGGTAAGCGCACAGCAGGAAGGGCTGCCACGGCCTGTCGCGAAACAGGATGCGCAGGCCAAGCCCCAGGGTCAGCATCGTCAGGGTGAGGTAGCTGACGAAACCGGTCCAGCCATAGTCGAGCGCTGCCTTCAGCCAGATATTGTGGGTGTCTTCGCCATAAATGGGCCCGAACTCCAGCGGACCGATGCCGAGGGGGTGGTCGACCGACATCAGCAGGCCGTACCAGTGGCGGGCAAAACGGCCGAACTGGGCATTGTCATACTCCTGCACCAGCTGCGCCCGCGCAAAGAACAGTTCCGAGACGCTGGGAATCTGCAGCGCGATGACAATGGCGACGAGAAGAACCGCGACAGCCAGCCCGGCAAGCAGAATGATCCTGATGCGGAAGAGGCGGCTCGGGCTGCGGATGAACAGTGCAAGCGCAAGGCCGGCGATGACCAGCACGGCCATGCCCCATGCCGCGCGGGAAAAGGACAGGAAAACGCCAAGGGTGAGGATGAGCGTAGGCACAAGGCGCAGCGGCAGCGTCCGCAGATTGCCCACCAGTATGCCATGCACCAGCCAGGCAATCGGCAGGATCAGGAAGGGGCCGAAGACGTTGGGGTCCTTGAAGGCGCCCATCGCGCGGCCATAACGCGTGAAAACCTCCGCGCCCGGGAAGGCGTTGAAATAGCCGAGTAACCCCAGCATGGTCGTACAGACCGCCGCGATCAGATAGCCGTTGAAGATCGCCTGCAGGATGCGGTGGTTGCCTTCGACGATTGCCGCAAAGAACACGGATGTGAGCGCGAGAAACAGCGACACGGCCATATACATGGGCGCGGTCTTCAGGTCGGCCATCTGCGCCACGGACAGCCACCCGCCAAGATTGAACAGCACCAGCGTCGCCAGGAGAACGACGGTGCTGCGCGAGAAGCGCAGACCGAAGAGCGCCCAGACCGCGATCAGCGCGGCCATGTACAATTCATAAGGCGCGGGTTCATTGATCACGAAACCGCTGAGGAACACGCCGAACCCGACGGCTGTCATCGAAACCATGCGGATCAGCGCGCGGTTCCGGACGGCCCGCTCGATACGGGCTGAATCAGCGGGATTGGCGGTGGCGCTCAATAGGCATTATCCGTGTTGAGCAGGCGGACGGGTGTCAGGAACAGGATTTTCAGATCGAACCACAAGGACCAGTTTTCGATGTAGTAGAGATCGAACTCCGTCCGCATCTTGATCTTGTCTTCCGTGTCGATTTCACCGCGCCAGCCATTGATCTGCGCCCAGCCGGTCACGCCCGGCTTCACCCGGTGGCGGGCGAAATATCCGTCCACGACCTCATTGTAGAGCAGATTGTGGGTATGGGCCGATATGGCGTGGGGCCGGGGGCCGACCAGCGAAAGGGTTCCCATCAGCGCATTGAAAAACTGCGGCAATTCATCGATGGACGTCTTACGGATGATGCGCCCGACCTTGGTGACGCGCGGGTCGTTTTTCACCACAGCGTTGCGCGCCGTCGGGTCGCACATTTCCGTATACATCGAGCGGAATTTCCAGACTTCAATGACTTCATTGTTGAAGCCGTGCCGCTGCTGCTTGAAAATGACCGAGCCCTTGCTCTCCAGCCGGATGGCGATGGCGGTCGCCAGCATGAACGGGCTGAAGACAAGGATGCCGAACAGGCTGAAGACGATATCAAAAGCCCGTTTCGCCACGGAATCCCAATCGTTGATGGGCTTGTCGAACAGATCGATCATGGCGATCGATCCGATGTAGGAATAGGCGCGCGGGCGGAACTGCAGGTGATTGTTGTGGGCCGACAGCCGGATATCCACCGGCAGGACCCAGAGCTTTTTGAGAAGCGCCAGAACGCGCTCTTCCGCCGTGATCGGCAGCGAGACGATGAGCATGTCGATATGGGCGATGCGCGCGAACTCGATCAGCTCGGAAATGTTGCCGAGCTTCGGATAGCCCGCGACGACGGGCGGCGACCGCTTGGCGTCCCGGTCATCGAAGACGCCGCAGATGCGGATATCGTTGTAGGGCTGCTGCTCGATCGAGCGGATCAGATCCTCGGCCGGTTTTCCGCCGCCGACAATGACGGCGCGGCGTTCCATTTTGCCATTGCGGGCCCAGCGGCGGATGAGCCGCGACATGATCACGCGAAAGGCAATGAACAGGATCAGCCCGGACACATACCAGGCGCCGAGCCATATGCGCGAATAGGCTTCCGAGATCTTGAGAAAAAACGCAGCCAGCGCCATCAGGGCGAATGTGCCGGACCATGCCATCAGCAGGCGCCCGAACCGGGTGAAGGGATTGCGCATCACCGCAAGCTGGTAACTGTCGGTAAGTTCCAGGACGAGAACGCCGACGATGGCGGTCACCAGAATGGCGAAGAAATAGCTGAAGCCGGTTCCCTGATGCGGGCCGACATACATCAGGAAGACCGTCATGCCGGTCACGAGGATGATCAGGAATTCCACGATCCGCATGATGCCGCTGATCATGACGGGCGAATTGCTGTTGCGCGCATATTGCGAGGCAATCTGGTAGGCGACAGGGCTGAGTGTAGCTTTATCGGCAGGTTTTGCCGCGTTGTCGGCGGCAAGATTGCGCACGGCATCCCGAGAGAACCTGGTTTCCCCTTTTCTGTCTTTCATACGGCACCTTGAAGAGTTCGATTGATCCGTCATATCACGGATGAGCTAAAAAATGCTTGCCTGAAAAATGCTTTTGGACAGGCCCTGGACCCTATTCATTCAGCGCGGCGAAATATTCGTTTTCAAGCCGTGTTGCCATGCCGCCGATGCTGAATCTTTGTCTGATCTGGCCGGGGTTGGGAAGGGCCGCTGCATGGGCGGCGGGATCGCCGAGGACAGCCGCCATCTTGCGGGCGAGCGCCTGCGCATCCGGCTGCACAAGGGCCGCGGAGTGATCGCCCACGATCTCCGGAATGCCGCCGACACGGCTGACGATGACGGGCCGCCCGGCGGCCAGTGCTTCCAGGACAATATAGGGCAGGGCCTCGGCGCGGGACGGGATGACCACCGTCCGGGCAAGACGAAATGCCGCGCGTGCCTGCATGGGCGGCAGGAACCTGATCTGGGCGCCGATTCCCGCCGCTTCGGCCTGCCGGACAAGCTGGTCGCGCTCACCGCCGTCACCGACCATGACGGCGGTCGGCGGCGGTCCGCCCATTCTGCCCGCGCCCGCCAGGGCGTCGATGAAAAGGTCCGGTCCTTTCAGGGTGCGCAGTTCGCCGATGAACAGGAAATCGGCCGCATCCGTGTCCGGCTGCACGGGTT
Source organism: Phyllobacterium sp. 22229 (assembly GCF_052056495.1). Taxonomy (NCBI): domain Bacteria; kingdom Pseudomonadati; phylum Pseudomonadota; class Alphaproteobacteria; order Hyphomicrobiales; family Phyllobacteriaceae; genus Phyllobacterium; species Phyllobacterium sp. 22229. The sequence goes on along the minus strand of NZ_JBQEPA010000012.1, from coordinate 124,389 downwards.
CGAACTCGCCATCCGCCAGACCATTGTAGATCAGTGCGGATGTGCAGCGCGGCGCGCCGACCTTGCTGATATAGGTGTCACGCTCGAACGCCGAGACAAAGATGATCCGGTCGGTCATCCCCTCCATGAACCGCTCGATGCGAAAGATCACGCGGCCCGCCATTGCGGAGGGGGCATAGTGCAGGCTGCCGCCATGCGGGGAGTAAAACCGCGCAACGCGCTTTCCCGAAAGGCGCAGCAGCGAGCCTGACAGTCTGGCGTAGATGCCGCCCTTGGCGCCGTGACCATGCAGGATGTCCGGCTGCATGGCTTTGAATGTGCTGCGGGTGCGCACGGCCGCAATCAGGTCGCCCGGACCGATCTGCCGCTGCATGGCAATGCGTTTCAGCCCCAGGGCCAGCTTGTCCCGCATACCCGCCAGCAAGGTTTCTTCGAAGTCGCCGCCGGTCGAGGCGTCGCAGACAACGCCGACCTGATGGCCGGCCTTGACCTGGGCATCAACGAGATCGCGCACGTGCCGGAATATTCCCCCGACAGGTGCGCGAAAGCAGTGAACAATACGAAGGGATCGCCTGTCGCTCATCTCCCGCGATCAGAAGAAGCGCTCGCGTACATAGACGGTATCACCGGGCAGGACGGGATCGGAAATCGTCACGCGGCCGGTGAGGATCTCGCCATTGAGCTGGCGGGTGATATCCACGTCCCCCTGATTGGCACGGGCACTGAAACCGCCAGCCGCGGCTATCGCCTTCTGGGCGGTCATGCCGGGAACATAGGAGTACTGCCCGGCGGCACCCACTTCGCCCATGACGAAGACCGGCCGGTACCGGTCGACTTCGACGGCGACGTCCGGATCGCGCAAATAGCCCTTGCGCAGCTTGGCTGCCACGGCGGCCTCGATCTGCTGGATTGTCTTGCCGCGGGCAGGCACGCTGCCGATCAGCGGTACCGAGATATAACCGGCCTGGTCGACGCTGTAGGTGTTGGTCAAGCCTTCCTGTTCGAAGACAGTCAGGCGCACCCGGTCGCCCGCATCGAGCAGATAGGGTTTGTTGATGGCTGCATGGAATGCCGCAGGGGCAGGGCGATAACTGGCGCAGCCGCCAAGTGTCATCGACACAACGCTGATCGCGACCAGAAAGATTTGCTTGCTGAACACCGTAAAAACCCTTGCAACAATGGCGACGAATTCGCTCGACTCTGAGCGGGATTATCAGTTCATTAGGGTTAATGGCTGGTAAACTGCGCATGCACTTTTGTTGTGCTGTCTTCTTGAGTGTGCCGGATATTTTAACCCGCTGGTTACCATAGGTCTTTACCATTGCGGCATTCAAAGTGGAGTGGGGAATGCCTCGGGCTGGCTCTGTCGATAGTGACGTGGATATTGACGTTGGTGCACTGTTTGCCAGTTTGTGGCGCAACAGGGCGCGCGTGCTGCTGGGTGCCATCCTTCTGACGTTGGCGGCATTCCTGGTTCTTTCGCTTATTTCACCCAAATACCGGGCGGAAACGCGCATTCTCATCGAGACGCGCGAATCCGTGTTTACCCGCCCCAGCGGCGAACAGGGCGACGACCGGCCTATTCTTGACCAGGAGGGAATCAAGAGCCAGGTGGAGCTTATCGGTTCTTCCGACCTGTTGAAGCGGGTGATCACCAAGCTCGATCTGGGCAACAATGCCGAACTGGCGGCCGGCGCCGATCCCTCGGTGCTGATTCGCATCCTGGCAAAGCTTGGCCTGGCTGCCGATCCCGATGCCACGGCGCGCGACGATTACATCCTGCAGGCCGTGCGGGATCGCCTGGTGGTTTACAGCGTTCAGAATTCGCGTGTCATCGTCATCCAGTTTTCCTCCAAGGACCCCGCGCTGTCCGCTGCCGTGCCCAATGCCATCGCCGATGAATATGTGGCAACGCAACAGGCATCGAAATCCCAGTCCAATGCCGATGCCACCGGCTGGCTCGAGCCCGAAATTGCCGATCTGAGCAAGCGGGTGAAGGATGCCGAAGCCAAGGTCGCCGCCTATCGCAGCTCGTCGGACCTGCTGATTGGCCAGAACAATGCGGTGCTGGCAACGCAGCAGCTGTCTGAACTGTCGTCGGAATTGTCGCGCGTGCGTGCCAACAAGGCTGCCAGCGAGGCCAAGGCCGCCAGCGTGCGCACGGCTCTTGCCAAGGGCGCACCGGTTGAAACGCTGCCCGACGTGATGGCGTCGCCGCTGATCCAGCGGCTGCGCGAACGCCAGGTTCAGCTCAACAATGATATTGCCGATCTGTCTGCATCCCTGCTGAGCGGTCATCCGCGCATCAAGGCTTTGCGGTCGCAGCTGGCCGATCTCGATCAGCAGATCCGGCTGGAAGCCCGCAAAGTGCTTGGCAGCCTTGAAAACGAAGCGGAAACGGCCCGCCTGCGCGAGTCTGAACTGACGCGGACCCTCAACGGCTTGAAGGCGCAATCATCCAAGGCCGGCGAAGAGGAAGTGGAATTGCGGGCATTGGAGCGCGAGGCTGCGGCGCAGCGCCAGCTGCTCGAATCATACCTGACCCGCTACCGCGAGGCGTCCTCGCGCACGGATCGCGGCTATCTGCCCGCCGATGTCCGCATCTTTTCCCGCGCCGATAAGCCGGTTGAACCCTATTTCCCCAAGGTTCTCCCGATGACCGGCGCGGCCTTTGTCGCCTCGCTGCTGATCCTCAGCATCGGCACGCTGCTCAGCGCTTTGTTCAGCGGCCGGGCCTTACGTCCTGCCCACACGGCCATTCCAGATGCTGGTGCGGCGGAACCCAAAGTGGTTGCTCTCCCGAAAGTGGCGCCAGCGCCTGTGCCGCCGGTTGAAAGCAGCAAGCCCGTGCATGCCGAGCCATTGCCGGTTGCTGCACCGGTATTTACGCCATTGCCGGTTGCTGCGCCGGTTCGGGCAGTGCCGTCCGCGCAAAGTCCCGATCATCATACCGACCATTCCGGTATTGCAGGTGTTGCCGACCGCCTGATGGCAAGCGGTGCCGCGCGCGCGGTCGTCGTGTCGCCGGAAGGGGATGAGGCCTCTGCGCTGACCATATTGCTGGTGCGGGAACTTGCCGACCGCGGCGTGCGGATTGTTCTGATCGATATGACCGGATCGGGTGAAATCGGCCGTTCCATGCTGGATGGCCAGAACCTTGCCGGAATGACCGATCTTCTGGCCAATGAGCGGTCGTTCAGCGAAGTCATTCATGCCGACCATTATTCGCAGGCCGAACTCATTCCCCTCGGCACCCATGACCCCGTCAAGGCCATGCAGTCCATCGGGCGCCTGCCAATGATCCTCAATGCCTTGCAGTCGGCCTATGATCTGGTGGTGATCGACAGCGGGCCGGCCACGGCAGCCGAGCTGAAGCACATTGTCGACGATGGTTCGGAACTTGTGCTGAGCCTGGTCGATCCTGAAGACCGCGACGTCAAGGCGATATCCATGGCGCTGTTTGATGGTGAGTTCATCAAGCCTGAGCTTCTCACGCCGTTTGAGGATGGTTCGCTTGAGCTGGATGATGGGCTGATCGTCCGCGCCGGAGCCATGAGCCACCAGCACTGACGCCGTTCAGGCGCGGCCGAAAAGCCGGGACCGCAGTTTTTTCACCGTGGCCCACAGGCGGTCATTCCTCTTGACGGTACGCACGAGAGTGCCGCGGGCGGTGCGGTAGGCGGCACAGGCGTAGCCCTTGGCCGTCAGGCTGTGCTGCGTGTCATAGAGCCGCGTTTCGACATCGCACCAGTTCCGCTTGTACGGTTCGTCGCCGACCCCGAAACTGTAGAAGGCAAGATCGGTGTTACAGCTGTCCTGAATGTCTTCGAAAAACAGGAACTCACCCGGACTGGCATTGCTCATGTCATCCTCGGCAATGCCGATGAAGTCGATGAAGGTCTGCGTTCTCGCCCGGGATTTGCCGAGGACTGCCCGATAGCGCCCGGCGACCTCCACGGCTTTGAGCTGGAACAAGGGGTGTTCCTTCGCCGCATGCCGGGCAAACAATTGCCGGAAGAAACGCTGAATTTCCTCAGGCTCAAACGTGTTCCTGATCCCGGATCTGGCAAATTTTTCCGCCTTGTTCGCAAGGTAGTTCTCAAGCATGGCATCGGTCTCGCTGGGTACCGTTGCCGTGACAATGCGATAACCGCCAGCCTCTGCAAACTTGCCGATGCTGTTGCGGTGCTTTTTCTTCTTGCGCTTGGCGTTGTGGCGTTCGAGAACCGTCTGAAAACTGTGGTCCAACGTGATGGCCAGGCTGATATTGGCGTTTTCCCGGTTCGGCAGGTGCAGCAGCGGGTTGGTGCAACCGTCGAGCAGCGGAAGCTGCCGTTCCAGCATGACGAGGTCGATGTCCGGCCGCATCTGGTGCAGGGCCGCGAAGAGCCGGTTCAGCTCGCCGGGGCTGACGGGATGCGCGGGGGAAACAACCGGGAAGTTGCAGTTGGCATGCGGCCCGCCGGGGTAGGCCGCGATCCTGAAGGGGCCGGACCGGCTGATCTCCAGCGGCAGAACAAAGACCGGCATTTCTCCGGCATAGAGGCAGGCGAGCAGGCAATCCGGATTGACAGTCGACTGCCAGAGGGAAACCCAATCTTCGGACTGTGCCGGGCCGCAGACATGGTTCTGGGGCAGCGACTGCCAGATTGTTGCGATTTCACCGGGCGCCGCAATGATTCTTGGATCGAGATGGGATAAAGGCATGGCGGGTTCCAGTGAAAGCGGTATTGCGTCAAATACCATGCCGTTGATCAACGATATATAAACACTTAATCTGCATGAAATGACGGTCACGATCCCGTTTCAACATGCCTATTAGCGCGAATTGGTGAAGGAATGGTCCACGCGGCCGACTTGATACGAAAGGCCGTGATGCGACTGGCGTGGCACACCGGTTTTGCGTCGACGGCGCGCGAGCATTTTGGCGGGCTGGGCTCGATCATCATGCTGCATCGCGTCCGTCCGGACTGCGTCAGCCCGCTTGGCGTGACGCGCTCCCTGTCCATCACCCCGGCGTTCCTTGAACAGATCATCGTTTCACTCAAATCCGAGGGAACCGACTTCATCTCCATGGACGAGGTGGTCGAACGGGTGAAGAGCGGCAAACGCCCCGGCCGGCGCTTCGTCGCGGTGACACTTGACGATGGCTACAACGATAATTTCCGTCATGCCTATCCTGTCTTCCAGAAGCATGCGGTGCCCTTCGTCGTGTATGTCGCGCCGGGTTTCATCGAAGGGGCGGCGGTGCTGTGGTGGGAAGTCGTTGAAAGCCTTGTAGCCAAGGCGGATTTCATCCGCATCCCCGACGGACCGGAATGGCGATGCGGGACGCTTTCCCAGAAAAGATCGGCATTCCATGCCATTATGCGGTATTTCTCATATACGCTGACCGAACTGGAACAGATGCCTGTGCTGCGCGAGATGTGCGCGGCGCAGGATATGGTGTGCAGCGTCGCGCCAGACCGCGACGTGATGAGCTGGAACGAAATCCGCCAGATGAACCGCGATCCGCTATGCACCATCGGCGGCCATACGGTGCATCATTACAATCTGAAAAAGCTGACGGCGGGCATGGTCGCGCAGGAAATGCATCTGTCAGCGGGGATGATCGAGGATCAGCTCGGGCGGCGGCCGCAGCATTTTGCCTATCCCTACGGCTCGGTCAAGGCTGCCGGACGGCGGGAAGCCGACATTGCGGCGTCGGAAGGTTTTCTGTCGGCGGTCACCACGCGCCACGGCACCATCCATGCCGAACACCGCGATACGCTGCATGCCTTGCCGCGCATTTCGATCAATGGCCGTTTTCAGAAGCTTGTCTATGCGAAGACGATGATGAGCGGTGTGACAACGCCGATCGCCAATGCCGGACGGCGCGTCATCCAGGCCTGAATTAAGCTTTTTTCTTTGGTGCCTTTTCCATCCAGCTGATGATGAACATGGCCGGAATGACCCAGAGCAGGCCGGTGCCAAGAAAATAGATCAGGTGGATCCACGGGCTGGCATTGGCAAGCAGTGCCACGGCGAAGATCGTGGCGACGATGGCGTAGACGCAAACCAGGGTAACCAGCAGGATGGTTCCGATGAGTTTCTTGAGCCTTACGGGCATGAATCCATTCCAGTTCTGGTCTTTTTCATCTGCAACACGTGCGCAAGGGTTTCATCTAACCGGTTAAGCCGCAGGCGAAAAGCAAAAAAGCCCCCCTTGCGGCAAAAACGCGACGGCTTGTCGCGTAAACCCGGCTTGTCATCCCGGCGCATATGCTGCACCTATCCGGCCAGTTACAGGAGTGTTTTGAATGGCCGCCCACACACTATCAGAAGGCGCTGTGTCCTCCGCCGGAGATCGCCAAGCGCGCAACCGCAGGCTGATCCGCGTGTGGCTCTATCTGGTGCTGCTTGTGCTTGCCACGATTGTTCTTGTGGGCGGTGCGACGCGCATGACGGGTTCGGGCCTTTCAATCACCGAATGGAAGCCAATCCACGGCATCATCCCGCCCTTGAACCACGTGCAATGGCTGGAAGAATTCGAGAAATACAAGCTCATTCCCCAGTATGAGCAGCTCAACAAGGGCATGAGCCTTGGCGAATTCCAGCGCATTTTCTGGTGGGAGTGGTCGCACCGGTTCCTGGCGCGGGGCGTCGGTTTCCTCGTCGCCATCCCGCTTGCCTTCTTCTGGCTGACCGGACGGCTTGAACGGCTGCTGAAGCCGCGCATGATCGGCATTCTGGCGCTTGGCGGCTTGCAGGGCGCCGTGGGCTGGTGGATGGTTGCATCGGGTCTCAGCGGCCGCGTCGATGTCAGCCAGTACCGGCTGGCGACGCACCTGACACTGGCCTGCATCATTTTTGCCGCCGTGATGTATGTGGCGCGGGGCCTTGCCGTCTATTCCGAACGCCCTGCTGGAAGCGGCATCCAGCGGCTCGCTGGCTGGTTCGTGCTGTTTGTCTTCATCCAGATTTACCTCGGCGCATTGGTCGCGGGCCTCGATGCCGGTCTTTCCTACAATACCTGGCCGCTGATGGATGGCGCCGTCATTCCCGGCGACATGTTCCCGATCCAGCCGATCTGGCACAATTTCTTCGAGAACCCGAAAACCGTGCAGTTCGTTCACCGCTGCTTTGCCTATTTCGTGCTGCTTGCGGCGCTGTGGCAGGCAGTATCGACGGTGCGGCGCCTGCCGGGTACAACCCATGCGCGGCGCGCGATATTCCTGGTGGTCCTTGTCCTCCTGCAGGCAGCCATCGGCATCACCACGCTGCTGATGCAGGTGCCGATGGGCCTGGGTCTTTTGCATCAGGGATTTGCCATCGTCATCCTTGGCTTTGCGGTTGCTCATTGGCGTGCAACCAAGGGCGCCTATCCCTTGCCAACGGAAATTTCCGCCGCACGCTCGTAGCGGCTGTCTTTGCGCAAAGACTCGGTGTAGTGATTCGAGAGCTTCGCTGGCTACGGACAGCGCGGCATTCCCGCCGTATCGAAAGCAACCATCATGATTCTTAGCGCAAGACGCTCACTGGCCGCTGTTACAGGTCTGGGTGTCACGCAGATCGTCAGTTACGGCACGCTCTATTACAGTTTCAGCATTCTCGAACCGGCCATGGCGCAGGAGTTCGGCCAGTCGCGGCAATGGCTGTTTGCGGCCTTCTCCGGCACGCTTCTGATCGGCGGCATCATCTCGCCATGGTCCGGCCGCTGGGCAGACCGCTTCGGAGCAGGGCGGGTGATGACATTCGGCTCGCTCGCCGCAGCACTGTCACTCATCCTCTGCGTCCTGTCGCAAAGCTGGATCTGGTTCGCTCCGGCGCTCGTGACAACGGGGATGGCAACGCCGTTCATCCTTTATAACACCGCGTTTGCCGTGCTTGTGCAGATCGATCCGCAGACGGCGCCGCGCCGGATCACCTATCTGACGCTGATAGCCGGGTTTTCCTCGACCCTGTTCTGGCCACTGGCAACACGTCTGCTGACGGTGTTTACCTGGCGGGAGATTTATCTGTTCTACGCGGGATTGCAGGTCTTCATCTGCTTTCCCATCCATTTCTGGTTATCACAGATGACGCGGCGCTCGCCAAAGCTGCATGAGGAGCGCGCCGATGAACCCGCCAGGGGCGTCAGCGGCCAACTGCCCGCCGAGAACAGGCGTTCGGCGTTGCTGCTGATCATGGCCGGGTTCTCGCTGGCAAGCTTTTCGTTGTCGGCCATGCTCGTCCACCTCGTGCCGGTGCTGGCCGCCGTCGGCGTGGGAACCTCCGCCGTACTCGTCGGCGCCATCTTCGGGCCATCGCAGTTCGCAGCGCGTCTGGTAAACATGGTTTTCGGCGCCAAGCTGTCGGCGATGTCGATCGCCGTGCTGTCGACGGCCTTGATACCCCTGTCGTTCCTGATGCTGATTGCGCCGCTGCCCATCCCGCTTGTGGCAAGCGCCGTGGTGTTCGCCATGCTGTTCGGCATGGGATCGGGGCTCAACAGCATTGTGCAGGGGACCCTGCCGCTGGCGCTGTTCGGACATCAGAGCTATGGCGCAATTCTGGGCAAGATCACCTCGGCGCGACTGATCGTGTCATCATCCGCGCCGTTCATTTTCGCTTTCATCATGGAAAAGCTCGGACCGGCGCTGGCCTTGTCGGTTGCCGCCATAGCCGGCATTCTCGGCGTCCTGACATTCCTTGCGGTTGCCAGCCTGATCAGGCGCTCAACCCAGTGAGGCCATCACCCGTTGCGCTGCCCGCGCCACGTCCAGGCTTCGCTCGGCTTCCTCGAAATTCTCATCTTCCGTGTGCCACGAGGCCGACAGGGCCGCGTGGGACATGGCATAGCCGAGGATGGTTCTGATATCGCGGTTGAACGCGCGGGAGAAGGTGAGGGCCATGGTGGCAATACGCTGGTCGCTGGCGCGCAGATCCTGCCGCTCCACGGGGTTGTAGAACATGTTGGCGGCATCGTACATCGGATCGCCGAGAAGCCCCTTGGGATCGATGACCAGCCAGCCGCGCTCGCCCAGAAGAATGTTTTCGTGATGAACATCGCCGTGCAGGGGCTGAACATCCGCCGGATTGCCGAGCAGCCTGTCGGCAATCCCCGCCGCTTCAACAAAAATGCTGGCATCACCCTGTTTCCGGTCGATTTCTGCTTTCTTGAACAGGCTGGCATATTGTTCGCGCAATGGCCGCAGGTCCGGCGCGAAGGATTTGCCCTTGCCGTTGTTGCCCAGAAGTTTCAGCAGGACGTCGACGGAAATGGCCGTCGCCGCGTCGTCGCCATGCGCGTTGAGATGATCCAATAGGGTGCGGCTTCCGGCATATTCGAGCAGCAGCAGATTGCCTTTTTCTGCCAGCAGGCGGATGGAGCCATGGCCATCGTGCCAGTCGAGATAGTGCGCGCCGCGCAACTCTTCCTGCATGCCGGTTTCGTTGAGTGCCTTCACCACGGCGGGCGTGCCGTCAGCCAGCCGCACCATGATGATGCGGCTGGTATGGGTTTCAACGAACAGTTCCGGAGAGGATATCTGCCATTCGGCAGGAAACGTCTCGTGTATGCTATCAGCCATTGTTCAGCATAAGATCCAGATTCTGCACAGCCGCGCCGGATGCGCCCTTGCCGAGATTGTCAAGAAGCGCCACGAGGTTGACCTCACCCTGGCCTTCGGTGCCGAGCACGAACAGCTTCATGATGTCGGTGTCATGCAGTTCCTCCGCATCGATCCTTGCCAGCGATGCACTCTGCGCCAGCGGCACCACCTGCACGATGTCCTGGCCTTGATAGTGGGCTGTCAGGGCGGCATGGATGGATTCGAGCGAGGCATTGCCGTTGAGATCAGCGGTGAATACAGGAACCTGCACGATCATCCCCTGCGCAAAGCGGCCAACGCTGGGGCTGAAAATCGGACGCCGGTCGAGATGACCGTGCGTCTGCAGTTCCGGCACGTGCTTGTGCTTGAGCGGCAAGCCGTAAAGAAAGTTATTGGCGCTGATATGCTCGGGATTGGCCGGGTCTTCCATCTGCGCGATCATCTGCTTGCCGCCGCCGGTATAGCCGGAAACCGCATTGACGGTGATCGGGTAGTCGCCGGGAAGAATGCCCGCATCGCGCAGCGGCCGGACAAGCGAGATCGCGCCGGTCGGATAGCAGCCGGGATTGGCCACCAGCCGGGCATCGGCGATTTTCTGCCGCTGCGCCCGGTCAAGCTCGGCAAAGCCATAGGCCCAGTCTGGATGAATCCGGTGCGCCGTCGATGTATCGATGATCCGCGTGGAATTATGGCCGTCGAGAATGGCAACGGCCTCCTTCGACGCATCGTCGGGCAGGCACAGGATTGCCACATCAGCGCTCTTCAGGAAGTCGGCGCGCATGTCCTTGTTGTGCCGCTCGGCTTCCGGAATGGAGAGGACGTCGAGATCATGACGGCCGGCCAGCCGTGTCCGGATTTGCAGTCCTGTGGTGCCGTGTTCGCCGTCGATAAAGATTTTCGGTTTCATGTCAGATGCCTTTGAAGCTTGGTATTCAGTGAGTTAGCGAGAAAACCGGATTCGATATGTAAGAACCCTGAATCAAAAGATCAGCTTCATCGCTTGGCTTTTTTCTCCGCGAGAATACCAAGATAGTACATCGCTATTGTGGCACCGGCGATGGCCGTCACATCCGCATGGTCATAGGCGGGGGCGACCTCCACCACATCGGCGCCGACGATATTGAGTTCCGTCAGATGGCGCAGCACCGAAAGGATTTTCGCCGAGGACGGGCCGCCGGCAACGGGCGTACCGGTTCCGGGGGCAAAGGCCGGGTCGAGGCAGTCGATGTCGAAGGTGAGATAGACGGGTTTGCCCGCCGTGCGCTTGATGATGGCTTTGGCAATCTCGGCAGCCGACATTTCCTCGACGTCGTAGCCATAAACGATCTGCAGGCCGCAATCATCCGGCGCATGGGTGCGGATGCCGACCTGAATGGAATGCGCGGGATCGATGACGCCGTCGCGCGCCGCCCGGCCGACAAAGGAGCCGTGGTCGATGCGCTTGCCGTCATCGTACCAGGTGTCCTGATGTGCGTCGAACTGCACCAGCGCCACCGGTCCGTGCTTGGCGGCATGTGCTTTCAGGATGGGCCAGGTGACGAAGTGATCGCCGCCCATGGAGAGCAGGAACGCACCCGATTTGACGATCTTGGCCGCTTCGCGCTCAATTGTCGCCGGGGTTTTCTGATGATTGCCGTAGTCGAGCAGGCAATCGCCGTAATCGATGACGGCGAGGTCTTCGAACAGATCGCGCTGGAAGGGATATTGCGGGTCATTGTCGAAAATCGCCGATGCCCGCCGGATGGCCTGCGGACCGAACCGCGCACCCGGCCGGTTGGAAACCGCCGCGTCGAAGGGAATGCCCCAGACGACCACATCAGCACCGTTCAGATTCTTCGTATAACGCCGGCGCATGAAGGACAGAGCTCCCGCATGCGTGGGATCGGTCGCAGCGCTGGTCAGGGACCGTGCGGTAAAGGCGTGATCGATGGTCTTCGATGGCATTGGATTTCTAACTCCGGGAGTGTCTGCGTCGTCTGCTGGGTGGCGAAGCTACCGCAAACCTGTTTATGCGCAACAAAAAAGCGGACCCGAAGGCCCGCTTTCTGTTCTGTCCAATGGAAACGCTGGATTAGCGCTTCGAGAACTGGAAGGAACGACGGGCCTTCGCCTTGCCGTACTTCTTGCGTTCAACAACGCGGCTGTCGCGTGTGAGGAAACCACCCTTCTTCAGAACACCGCGCAGGGCAGGTTCGAAGTAGGTGAGGGCCTTGGAAATGCCGTGACGAACGGCACCGGCCTGACCGGACAGACCGCCACCGGCAACGGTCGCGATGATGTCGTACTGGCCGGCGCGGTTGGCAGCAACGATTGGCTGCTGCAGGATCATCTGCAGAACCGGACGGGCAAAATACTTGCCGTATTCCTTGTCGTTGATGACGATCTTGCCGGAACCTGGCTTGATCCAGACGCGGGCGACCGCATCCTTACGCTTGCCTGTTGCATAGGCACGGCCATTGGCGTCGAGCTTCTGGACATGAACCGGTGCAGCTGCCTGCGTCGATGCGGCGGCAGTACCGAGATCTGCGAGCGAATTGAGCTCAGCCATTCTTATGCGCTCCTTTTGTTCTTGGAATTCAGCGCGCCAACGTCGAGAACGACGGGTGCCTGCGCTTCATGGGGGTGATTGGAACCTGCGTAAACGCGCAGATTCTTCATCTGGCGACGGCCGAGCGGACCACGGGGAACCATGCGCTCAACAGCCTTTTCGACGACGCGTTCCGGGAAACGGCCTTCGAGCAGCTGACGGGCAGTGCGTTCCTTGATGCCGCCGGGATGGCCGGTGTGCCAGTAGTAAACCTTGTCGGTAAACTTCTTACCGGTGAAGGCAACCTTTTCGGCATTGATGATGATGACATTGTCGCCATCGTCAACGTGAGGGGTGAAGGTTGCTTTGTGCTTGCCGCGCAGGATGTTGGCAACGATGGTGGCGAGACGGCCGACGACGAGACCTTCGGCGTCAATCAGGATCCACTTTTTCGTCACATCTGCCGGCTTCTGGGTGAAGGTAGCCATTTGTGTTCGTCCTTGAGATCATCCTTCACATAGGAAGGCTTTTCTTGTTGCTTGCGTTGTGTGAATGACGAACATCCGCACAACAGTTAAATGCGGCAGGAAGAACCTACCGCAGTCGAGGGGTTCAATACCGGCCCAACGGGATCACGTCAAGCAGATGTTTTTGGCAGTTTTGACAAATATTCTTTATAAAGCAATGGCTTACGAAAAAGGTATTATATTACCACATGCTTCTTGCCCGGATTTGCAGCGCTTTGCGGGATTTTAAGCCCGCTTGCAGCCCTAGCTGCGCGGCGGAATCGAATAGGTCGCGGTGGCATGGGCCACCAGTTCGTTGTCTTCGCCATTGGTGAGCGCGATATCCATCACCGCGAGCCGTTTGCCCAGCTTGAGCACCTTTGCCGTGGCATCGATGGGCCCGAGTTGCGGCTTGCGCAGGAAGTTGATGTTGAGATTGGTTGTCACCGCAAGGGCGATGGGGCCGATCTGTGCGAGGATCGCCACATAGGCTGCAATATCGGCAAGGGCAAACAGGGTAGGGCCTGATACCGTGCCGCCGGGGCGCAGATGCCGGTCCGCCGGATCAAGCCGCATCGTGGCATAACCCGGCCCTGCACCGGTAACGGTAAAGGCCACCCCGTCCGCGTTCACCTGCGGAAATTCGCGCTCCAGAAAGGCCGTTAACGCTGTTACATCCATTGCCGTTTCCAAAGGGCACTCCATCTGTTCTCTGGCGTTGATCGCTGGTATTCCTAATCATCCGTGTTTTCTTTGCAAGGAAGCCAGTCATGACGCTGCTCCGATCCGCGCTATTTTTCATTGCCGTTCTGGCGGCAACGCCCGTGACGCCGTCCCTTGCGCAGACCGCGCCGCAGATCGAACCCTTCAGCCTGCCGATCCGGCCGGTGACGCTGACCCAGGACATCATCAAGCGCTTTCTCTACAGCTTTGCGCCCGTTGGCGCGCAGATGAAGGAAGAAGCTGCGGGCAACGCCGTCCTTTCACCCGAAGCAACGGCGCGGCTGGACAAGAAGGCGGTGGAATATGGCTTCAAGGATTTCAATGACTGGGGCGAAACCACAAGAACCATCATGGTAACCTATCATTGGGTGACCAATCCCGATCCGCGCGAGGAGGTGGAAAAGGCCATCGCCTCCATCCCGTCCATGCCCAACCTGTCTGACAAGCAGAAGGCGGAAATGATTGACGGACTGAAAAGCGGATTGGCAACGGTCGAGAAAGCGCGCCCGTCGGAAGAGAATCTGGCTATTGTCAAAAAGCATATGAGTTCGATCAAACCACTCTATAAACAATGGACCAGCCTCTGACCGCGGTTGTACGGGCATGGCAACGAGGAGCGACATGGGAGAAGTTCACATTATCCGCAAGGATGAACCAATCGTCGGACATGAGCTTGCCTCGGGCGTTCTGCGCCTGACATTGCAGAATCCGCCTGCCAATGCGCTTTCGCTCGCCATGATGCGTCTGCTGCTCGATCATTTGCAGGCGGCGCGGGACGACAAGGCTGTACGGGTGATCATCATCGATTCGGCGCAGAAGCTGTTTTCGGCGGGCCATGACCTGAAGGAACTGACGGCGCACCGGCAGGACGCCGACCGCGGCCGGGCATTTTTCGAAGAGACGATGCAGCTCTGCGCCGAGCTGATGCAGGCCATCGTGCATCATCCAAGGCCGGTGATTGCCGCGGTTGGCGGCCTTGCCACAGCGGCGGGATGCCAGCTTGTCGCCTCCTGTGATCTGGCGATCTGCTCCGACAAGGCGACATTCTGCACGCCGGGCGTCAATATCGGTCTTTTCTGCTCCACGCCCATGGTGGCCCTGTCGCGCAACGTCTCGCGCAAACAGGCCATGGAAATGCTCCTGACCGGCGAGACCATCGATGCCTCAACGGCACGGGAGTTCGGCTTGGTCAACCGCGTGGTGCCGGAGGAGTACCTGAATCCGATTGTCAGGAAATACGCCCAAGCCATTGCGGAGAAATCGACTTTAACCGTCAAGACTGGCAAGGAAGGCTTTTACCGGCAGGCCGAAATGGGACTTTCAGAGGCCTACGCCTACACGGCGCAGGTGATGGTAGAAAACATGCTGGCGCGCGATGCGGAGGAAGGCATCAACGCCTTCATCGAAAAGCGCAAGCCGGAATGGACGGGCGAATAAGCGCATGGATCACGATCATTATCCGGACGACTATATCAGCGGCATTCTTTCATCCGTCAAAACCATTGCCATGGTGGGCGCATCAGCCAATGAGGTGCGGCCAAGCTTCTTTGTCATGAAGTACCTGATCGACAAGGGCTACCGGGTCATACCGGTCAATCCGGGACAGGCGGGCAAGGACATTCTCGGCCAGAAGGTTTTTGCGCGCCTCGCCGATATCCCCGAAGCCATCGACATGGTCGACGTATTCCGCGCCTCCGAGGCCGTGCCGGCGATTGTCGATGAAGTCCTGGCGCTGAAGCCATTGCCAAAGGTCATCTGGACGCAGTTGACCGTCCGCCACGACGAAGCGGCGCGCAAGGCGGAAGCGGCTGGTATCCAGGTGGTGATGAATCGCTGCCCCAAGATCGAATATGCGCGGCTGTGCGGCGAGATCGGCTGGAGCGGCGTCAATTCGCGCATCCTGTCGGCGAAAAAACCGCAGATGCGGCAGGGCTTCCAGAGTTTTGGCCTCAGATCGCCAAAATAGGTTGGCGGCAAAGCCGCAATCCCATAGCGTATGGAAAAATCAGGAATGACAGGGAGATGAACCATGGCGCACCGCGCACCCGGAATTGAGACTCTTGCCGTGCATGCGGGCGCCCAGCCTGATCCGGCAACCGGCGCGCGCGCCACGCCGATCTACCAGACGACAGCCTTTGTTTTCGACGATGCCGACCATGCCGCGTCACTGTTCGGTCTGAAGGCGTTCGGCAATATCTATACCCGCATCACCAATCCGACCAATGCGGTGCTCGAAGAGCGCATGGCTGCACTGGAAGGCGGGACTGCCGCGCTGGCGGTTGCGTCGGGCCATGCGGCACAGCTGCTGGTTTTTCACACATTGATGCAGCCCGGCGACAATTTCATCGCCTCCAAAAAACTCTATGGCGGCTCCATCAATCAGTTCGGCCAGTCGTTCAAGTCCTTCGATTGGCATGTGCGCTGGGCGGAGCCCGACGATCTCGCCTCGTTCGAAGCGCAGATTGATGACCGGACGCGCGCGATCTTCATCGAAAGCTTTGCCAATCCCGGCGGTATCGTCACCGATATCGAGGCGATCGCCGCCATCGCCCACAAGCATGGCCTGCCGCTGATCGTCGACAACACGCTGGCATCGCCCTATCTCATCCGCCCCATCGAGCACGGCGCCGATATCATCGTGCATTCCATGACCAAATTCCTCGGCGGCCACGGCAATTCCATGGGCGGCGTGATTGTCGATTGCGGCACGTTCGACTGGTCGAAATCCGGCCACTATCCGCTGTTGTCCGAGCCGCGCAGCGAATATAATGGCATCGTGCTGCACGAAACCTTCGGCAATTTTGCCTTTGCCATCGCCTGCCGTGTGCTTGGGTTGCGCGATCTCGGGCCGGCGCTGTCGCCGTTCAACGCGTTCCAGATCCTGACCGGCATCGAAACCTTGCCGCTGCGCATGCAGCGCCACGCGGACAATGCGCTGAAAGTGGCGCAATGGCTTTCCGGCCATGCAAAGGTGGCCTGGGTCAGCTATGCCGGTCTGCCTGATGATCCCTATCATGCCCTGCAGCAGAAATATGCGCCGCGCGGCGCCGGTGCGGTGTTCACTTTCGGGCTGAAGGGCGGCTATGAAGCCGGGGTCAAGCTGGTCGAACACCTGCAGCTGTTTTCGCATCTGGCCAATATCGGCGATACCAAATCCCTGATCATTCATCCCGCATCGACCACGCACCGGCAATTGAGCGATGCACAGAAGATCGCCGCGGGTGCGGGGCCGGATGTCGTGCGGCTGTCCATCGGCATCGAGACCGTCGAGGATCTGATTTCCGATCTCGACCAGGCACTGACGAAGGCGGGATAAGCCCATGACATCATCGCATTTTGTCACCATCGATTTCGGCAGCATCGATCCCGAACACGGCGCCCCGGCGGCGGACCGGGTGATCGCGGGCGATCCGCAGTTCCGCACCTGGAACTGCGACGAGGCCGATGGCGGCCTCTATGCCGGGATCTGGGAAGCAACGCCGGGCAAATGGCGCATCGTCTATGACGAGTGGGAGTTCTGCCACATCCTCTCCGGCCGTTCGGTCGTCACGGAAGAGGGCGGCAGGGAGCAGCATTTGCAGGCGGGAGACAGTTTTGTGCTGCGCCCCGGCTTTCGCGGCACCTGGGAAGTCATCGAAACCACCCGCAAGGAATATGTGATCCGGTTGTAGCGCCCATTCTTGCTTACCACTCCGCGTCCAAGCGCTCCAGTCCATGGAAATGATAGGTATCCTTGAAGCGCGGCGCTTGCTTGAAGTGCAGCCCGGGAAGCCGGTCGAACAGCACTTTGAGCGAGACCTGCAGTTCCAGCCGCGCCAGCGGCGCGCCAATGCAGAAATGGATACCCGCGCCAAAGGACAGGTTTTTCTGGTCTGACCGTTCCGGCAGAAAGACACCGGCCTCGGCGAAAGCATTGGGGTCGCGGTTGCCTGCGCCCAGCATCAGGCCGATCTGGTCGCCGGGCTTCACCGCAATGCCATCGCCAAGGTCGATCTCCTCATAGGCGTAGCGCGTGAACATATGCAGCGGCGCGTCGAAGCGCAGGCATTCCTCGACCGTTCGCGCCGTCGAATCGGCATCGTGAAACAGTGCGGCGGCGCTGCGGCCGCTTTCCACAATGGTTTTGACCGCATTGCCGGTCTGGTGCACCGTGGCTTCGTGCCCGGCATTGAGCAGCAGGATTGCGGTGGTGATCAGCTCGTCCTCGGAGAGTTTCGCACCGTCCGCCTCGGCCGCCAGCAGCAGGCTGAGAAGATCGTCGGCCGGTTCGCTGCGCCGCCGTCCGGCATAGTCCCTGAGGAAGCCGGAGAATTCGGCGGCGGCGGCATTGGCGCTGTCTTCCGACCGGCGGTTGCGGCCATGCATGTACATCGCAACCATGCGGTGCGACCAGTCGAGAAGCCGCGGCGCCGCTTCCGTCGGCACCCCAAGCATTTCGGCAATCACGGTGACGGGAATGGGCGTGGCGAAATCGGCGATGAGATCGGCTTTGCCCTTTGCCTCGAAGCGGTCGATCAGCGTGTGCGCCAGCGTTTCGATGCGCGGGCGCAGCCTTTCCACCTGCCTGGAGACGAAGGCGCGGTTCACCAGCGTGCGCAGCCGGGTGTGGGTGGGCGGTTCCAGCTCCAGCATCGAGAATTTTTCGACGTGGTCGAAGTCTTTGAGGTGTGCACGATCACCGGTATTGCCCTGGGAATCAGCGATGCCATGGCGGTTTTCCCGGCCGAAGCGGCGGTCGCGCAATAGTTTGTTGACGCCGTCATAGCCGATGAAACACCAGAACCCGTATTCCTCCCAGAAGAACGCCGATGTCTGCGCATGCAGCGCGGCATAGGCGCCATAGGGATTCTGCACAAAGACCTGATCGTGCGGATCGAGCCGCAGATGGCGGGTGGCAGGCGTGAACTGGAATGAGGCTGGTGTGGCAGGTGTCATGATCAGATATACCGTGGGTCAAGCGAAGGAGAGACAGAGAATGGGCGGATCACCGCTTTGCATGCGGCGCCAGCTAACGAAACCAGCGCAGTCGAGAAGGTCGTCATAGACACGGCGGCAGCGGGTGCGCATCTGTGTGGCAGCATCGAGCTGCAGCACCACGATGCCGCCTTTGCCAACAGTGACGGACGTCATGCCGTCATCGGGTGCATCAAGCGATGTCATGCAATCGATCCAGGCGTCCATGTTGGCGCCGTAGAAGGAGGGGAAGCCAAACGCGGCGGCAAACACGCGGTGAAAGCTCTGCGCGTCGAAAATGTTTGAGCAATCGATGCGAATGGTTTCATATTGCATGCGAATCTCCCTCCTTCAGCAGTCATAGCAGGACCCCATCATGAAAATCACCATCGTCGGAGCAGGAATTGCCGGACTGTCCAGCGCCTGGTCGCTGGCCAAGGCCGGTCATGCGGTGACGCTGATCGAGCAGGGGCCGATACCAAACCCGCTGGCAGCCTCCGGTGATCATCACCGCATCATCCGCCGCGCCTATGGTGCCGCCGGCGGGTATGCCGATGCGATTTCCGAGGCCTATGCGGCGTGGGATGAGCTGTGGCAGGATATCGGCGCGAGCCATCTCGATCCGCGCGGCTTCATCTGCATATCGCGCGAAGCGGGCGATGACGCCGAGGAATACCGCAAGGGGCTCGAGCAGGGCGGTTATCCCCTTGAGCTTTATGAGCCGGCCGAAGCCATAAGGCGCTATGGTTATCTGGAAGCGGGCACGTTCCGCTATGCGTTCTTCTCGCCGGAAGGCGGAGCGCTGCATTGCCGCAGGATCGCCGGGGACATGGCGCGCTGGCTGCGTGCACATGGCGCCACGCTTCTGGAAAACACCGTGGTGACCGCCGTCGACAGCGCCGCGGGTGCGGTAACCCTTGCGGACGGCACGGTGATCACAGCCGACAAGGTGGTGGTGACGGCAGGGGCCTGGGTGACAAAACTGTTCCCCGATCTCGTCTCGTCCCTCACCACCTACCGGACGGCCGTGGTCTATCTCGAACCGCCTGCGGATTTGCAGGCAGCCTGGGAGCATTCTCCCGTTGTGCTCGATGTGGGCGGGCGTACCGACGGCTATATCATTCCGGCCAGCGGCGGCGGCGGCCTGAAATTCGGTTCGGGCCTGCACAAGCGCAAATCGGCCGATGCCGACGCTGCTCGTGTCGCCGAGGCGGGCGAGGGCGAGGCGATCCGCGACCTCTTCGCCCCGCCGCTGCAGCGGATTGGCGAATACCGGGTGAGCAGCGTCGTGACATGCGCCTACACCTTCACGGACGATGAGCGGTTTTTCGCCGTGGAACGGGACAAATGCCTCGTCGTCTCGGCCTGTTCCGGACACGGATACAAATTCGGCGCGGCTGTCGGGCGGCGGGTTGCGCAAACGCTGGGAACCGGCGATGTGCCGCTGCTGCAGCGCTGGTTGCGGGCGGAAGCCGCGTAAAAAGCGGTCCTGCGCTTGCGCTCCTTACGGGATGGCGGCAGAACATCTTGCGGAACAGGGTGGCAACGCCCTATGTATCGAATGTGTAATCCACGAATCTGGGGGCTTTTGCTCCCCTTGTTCTCCAAAAACGCTGAGGCCCACCGATGAGAGATCCAATCGAAACAGCAATGAACCTCGTACCCATGGTCGTCGAGCAGACCAACCGGGGCGAGCGGGCCTATGATATTTTCTCGCGCCTGCTGAAAGAACGCATCATTTTCATTACCGGACCCATCGAGGACGGCATGGCGACGCTGATCTGCGCCCAGCTTCTGTTCCTTGAATCGGAAAATCCGAAGAAAGAGATCAACCTCTACATCAATTCACCCGGCGGCGTGGTCACGTCGGGCATGGCGATCTACGACACCATGCAGTTCATCCGCCCGGCCGTTTCGACCCTGTGCTTCGGTCAGGCCGCCTCGATGGGTTCGCTGCTTCTGACAGCCGGTGAAAAGGACATGCGCTTCGTGCTGCCCAACGCCCGCATCATGCTGCACCAGCCGTCAGGCGGTTTCCAGGGCCAGGCATCGGACATCGAGCGCCATGCCCAGGACATCATCAAAATGAAGCGCCGCCTCAACGAGATCTATGTCAAACACACGGGCCGCGACTACGAGACAATCGAGAAGACTCTCGACCGCGACCACTTCATGACGGCACAGGAATCACTCGAGTTCGGTCTTATCGACAAGGTGCTCGAATCCCGTGCGATCATCGAAGGGGATACAAAGTAACCGGCTAAATGGCCGCACCGGGTCGGGAATGAACTTTTTTTGACCCGGATGCGGACTTTTTGCCACACATCTGGCTTGCATGCAGGCCAACAGACGCTACGTTAAGTGATTGGTGAGTAGAGGAAGCCTATTCTTCGAATTACTATTCGAATCATTCCCCGCAGGGCAGAGTCCCAAAGGGGGTGAACGGTTCCCGGCCAAACAGGGCGCCGATACTGAAAGGAAACTGCAATGAGCAAAGTCAGCAACGGCGGCGGTGATTCAAAGAATACGCTTTATTGCTCGTTTTGCGGGAAGAGCCAGCACGAAGTTCGCAAGTTGATTGCGGGCCCGACTGTTTTCATCTGCGATGAATGCGTTGAGCTGTGCATGGACATCATCCGCGAGGAAAACAAATCCTCGATGGTGAAATCCCGCGAAGGCGTTCCGACGCCGCAGGAAATCATGGCGGTGCTCGATGATTACGTCATCGGCCAGAACCATGCCAAGCGTGTTCTCTCTGTCGCGGTGCACAACCACTATAAGCGGTTGGCCCACGCATCGAAAAACAATGAAGTCGAACTGGCGAAGTCCAACATCCTTCTCGTTGGCCCAACCGGTTGCGGCAAAACCTATCTGGCGCAATCGCTCGCCCGCATCATCGACGTGCCGTTTACAATGGCAGACGCGACGACGCTGACGGAAGCCGGTTATGTCGGCGAGGATGTCGAGAACATCATTCTCAAGCTGCTGCAGTCGGCCGACTACAATGTCGAGCGGGCCCAGCGCGGCATCGTCTATATCGACGAAGTCGACAAGATCAGCCGCAAGTCCGACAATCCGTCGATCACACGCGACGTGTCGGGTGAGGGCGTGCAGCAGGCGCTGCTGAAGATCATGGAAGGCACGGTCGCTTCCGTTCCGCCGCAGGGCGGACGCAAGCATCCTCAGCAGGAGTTCCTGCAGGTGGACACGACCAACATCCTGTTCATCTGCGGCGGTGCCTTTGCCGGTCTCGACAAGATCATCTCGGCACGCGGCGAAAAGACCTCCATCGGCTTCAGCGCTGCGGTGAAGGCGCCGGATGATCGCCGCGTCGGCGCGATCTTCCGCGAGCTTGAACCGGAAGATCTGTTGAAATTCGGTCTCATCCCCGAATTTGTCGGCCGTCTGCCTGTCATCGCCACGCTCGAGGATCTCGACGAAGCTGCCCTGGTGCAGATTCTGTCGGAACCGAAGAACGCCCTGGTCAAGCAGTACCAGCGCCTGTTCGACATGGAAAACGTCGAGCTGACGTTCCATGAGGACGCGCTGAAGGCAATCGCCCTCAAGGCCATTGCCCGCAAGACCGGCGCACGCGGCCTGCGTTCGATCATGGAAAAGATCCTGCTCGACACGATGTATGAACTGCCGACGCTCGATGGCGTTCAGGAGGTCGTGATCTCCGGCGATGTGGTTGAGGGCAATTCGCGCCCGCTCTACATCTATGCCGAGCGCAAGGAAGAAAAGGGCAATGTTTCGGCATAAGACACCGAACCAATGCCTGGGAAGCAGGGGCTCCGCATCAGCGGAGCCTTTTGCATTTTGACCTTGGCGTTTGTTGCGGGTCTTAATTGCGCCACGAAACAATATTTACGGTTGATTAACCACAAGGGGCGCACAATTTTTGCAGAGCAGCGTCGGTAAGACAGTGTAGGCCGGGCAGTATCGCCCCCGTCGACAGATGATTTCCACGAAAATCATCCTCTTCAGAGGTGTGCTGCATCGCAAAAGATTGCGCTTGGAGTTTGGTAGGAGCAGGATAGATTACGATTCTGTGACCGAGCTTGAAACCGGGGCGCTTGAAACCAGAGCCCCGCCACTCCAAGTAAAGGTTAAGCTGCACAGCCGGTCGTATGCCGCTCTTCGCATGATCCCCAAAAGTGATCCCGACTTTTGGAAAGATCAGGCAACCAAAGGGTACCCGGATGTGGCGATCTAGGCCGATTGGCCTGAGAAAGGACATGAAATGACGGTTGCAAGCAAGAAGACACTGGCGGGTG
The DNA here is from genome assembly GCF_052056495.1 of Phyllobacterium sp. 22229. Lineage (NCBI taxonomy): Bacteria > Pseudomonadati > Pseudomonadota > Alphaproteobacteria > Hyphomicrobiales > Phyllobacteriaceae > Phyllobacterium > Phyllobacterium sp. 22229. Next base: position 101,831 of record NZ_JBQEPA010000012.1, on the reverse strand, counting down.
GAGAAAGCGGGCTTTATGCCGTTTTGCCATTGCGCGATATCGTTGTCTTCCCACACATGATCGTTCCGCTCTTTGTCGGTCGCGAAAAATCCATTCGCGCACTTGAGGAAGTGATGGGCGTCGACAAGCAAATCCTGCTTGCCACACAGAAGAACGCTGCGGATGATGATCCGCAGGCGGATGCCATCTACAACATCGGCACCATCGCCAATGTCCTGCAGTTGCTGAAACTGCCGGACGGTACGGTCAAGGTTTTGGTCGAAGGTATTGCCCGCGCTGAAATCACCGGTTTCAGCGACCGCGAGGATTACCACGAAGCCAATGCCACGACGCTGTCGGAACCGGCCGAAGATGCGGTGGAAATCGAAGCCCTGGCCCGCTCCGTCGTGTCGGACTTTGAAAACTACGTGAAGCTGAACAAGAAGATTTCGCCTGAAGTCGTTGGCGCTGCCGGACAGATCGAGGACTACTCGAAGCTGGCCGATACGGTCGCCTCGCATCTTGCGATCAAGATTCCCGAGAAGCAGGACATGCTGTCGATCCTGTCCGTGCGCGCACGGCTGGAAAAGGCCATGTCGTTCATGGAGTCGGAAATTTCCGTTCTTCAGGTGGAAAAGCGTATCCGTTCGCGCGTCAAGCGCCAGATGGAGAAGACCCAGCGCGAGTACTACCTCAATGAACAGATGAAGGCGATCCAGAAGGAACTCGGCGACGGCGAAGACGGCCGCGACGAGGCAGCCGAGCTGGAAGAGCGCATCAAGAAGACGAAATTCTCCAAGGAAGCGCGCGAAAAGGCCAATCAGGAGCTGAAGAAGCTTCGCCAGATGAGCCCGATGTCCGCCGAAGCGACGGTTGTGCGCAATTATCTCGACTGGCTGCTGACCATTCCGTGGGGCAAGAAGTCGAAGGTGAAGAACGACCTGAACCTCGCCGACGAGATCCTGGATGCTGAACATTACGGCCTCGACAAGGTGAAAGACCGGATCGTGGAATATCTCGCCGTGCAGTCGCGGTCGACCAAGATCAAAGGTCCGATCCTGTGCCTCGTTGGTCCTCCCGGCGTCGGCAAGACCTCGCTGGCCCGCTCGATCGCCAAGGCAACCGGCCGTGAATATGTCCGCATGTCGCTTGGCGGCGTGCGTGACGAGGCTGAAATCCGCGGTCACCGCCGCACCTATATCGGTTCGATGCCCGGCAAGGTCATCCAGTCGATGAAGAAGGCAAAGAAGTCCAATCCGCTCTTCCTGCTCGATGAAATCGACAAGATGGGCCAGGATTTCCGCGGTGATCCGTCATCGGCTCTGCTCGAGGTGCTTGATCCGGAACAGAACTCAACCTTCATGGATCACTATCTCGAGGTCGAATATGACCTCTCGAACGTGATGTTCGTGACGACGGCCAATACGCTGAACATCCCCGGTCCGCTGATGGACCGCATGGAGATCATCCGTATTGCCGGTTACACGGAAGACGAGAAGGTCGAGATTGCCAAGCGGCACCTCCTGCCCAAGGCCATCCGCGATCATGCGTTGCAGCCGAAGGAGTTTTCCGTATCGGAAGGCGCGATTCGTGCCATCGTCCGCGATTACACGCGGGAAGCCGGTGTGCGCAGTCTCGAACGGGAACTGATGAAGCTTGCCCGCAAGGCAGTGACGGAAATTCTGAAGTCGAAGACCAAGAAGACGGTGAAGGTCACCGAGGCCAACATCAACGACTATCTCGGCGTGCAGAAATTCCGCTTCGGCCAGATCGACGGTGAAGATCAGGTGGGCGTTGTCACGGGTCTTGCCTGGACCGAGGTGGGCGGCGAACTGCTGACCATCGAAGGCGTCATGATGCCCGGCAAGGGCCGCATGACCGTGACGGGCAACCTGCGCGACGTGATGAAGGAATCGATTTCCGCAGCGGCATCCTATGTCCGCTCCAGAGCCATCGATTTCGGCGTCGAGCCGCCGCTGTTCGACCGCAGGGACATCCATGTGCACGTGCCGGAAGGCGCGACGCCGAAGGATGGTCCGTCGGCCGGTATTGCGATGGTAACGGCCATTGTCTCGATCCTGACCGGTATTCCGGTGCGCAAGGATATCGCCATGACCGGCGAGATCACGCTGCGCGGACGGGTCCTGCCGATTGGCGGCCTGAAGGAGAAGCTGCTGGCTGCCCTGCGCGGCGGCATCAAGACGGTTCTGATCCCGGAAGAAAACGCCAAGGATCTGGCGGAGATTCCGGACAATGTGAAGAACGGCCTTGAGATCATCCCGGTATCGCGTGCCGGGGAAGTGATCAGGCATGCGCTCGTGCGTCAGCCGGAGCCGATCGAATGGACGGAGCCGGTCAATGTGCCTGCCGCCGCCGTGGTCGAAGATGATGCTTCGGCGCAGATCGCGCACTGAAGCCACCGGAAATAAACAAACAAAAGCCGGGCAAGCAATTGCCCGGCTTTTTTGATTCGGCATTCGAATTGTTTAGAGCGTGCCTGTTAGGATGCCGACGCCCGCGAGCGCCGCCAGGCCGCCAATGATTCGCACCACGCCGGGGCCGGTGTGGCGGCTGATTCCGCCGATGGCAAAGCCGATGCCGATACCGGCGACGTGGAGCAGGGCGGTGGCAGCCATGAAGCCGCCCGCATAGGCGAGGCCGCCGGCGCTTTCCGGCATTTCCGCGCCATGGGCGTAGCCATGAAAAATGGCGAAGAGGCCGACGAGAGCGGTTGCAATGGCCACCGGCGCCTGAATTTCGAAGGCGACGGCTGCTCCGAGCACAATCACCGAGAGCGCGATGGCGAGTTCGACGAAGGGCAGGCTCGCTCCGGCAGCGCCAAGTGCGCCGCCAGCGGCCATCATGCCGACAAACGCTGCCGGAACGAGCCACAGGGCGCGTCCGCCCAGCTGGAAGGCAAAGATGCCGACGAGAATCATCGCTAGGACGTGATCAAGGCCGGACATGGGGTGGGCGAAGCCATGCGTAAAGCCGCTGGTGTCACCCACGCCGACATGCGCATGGGCAAGGGCAGGGTAAAGCGTGGCGAAGGAGAGGGTTGCGATTCGTGCTGCGCGGTTGTTTGGCATGTGATGTTCCCGTTATTTGGTTTGCTCTTGGAAGGAGGAGAACAGTGTTGCCGCAGAAAATCGCGGGCGCAAAGGATAAAATGTTGCAGGTGCTCACTGCCGCGGCAAAAATCCGTTGCTGCCGGATGCCATATTCCGATCGCGCGCATGGCGCCTGCGATGTGAATTGACCGGTTATCTCGACTTGAAGAAAGGGAAGAAACTATTCCGCTGGGGGAATGGTGGGCGATGAGAGACTCGAACTCCCGACATCTTCGGTGTAAACGAAGCGCTCTACCAACTGAGCTAATCGCCCCCTCACAAAGGGTGTGTGGGGAGCGTTTAGGCGTTTCGTGCGATATTGGCAAGAGGGTATGAGACACTTTTATGATTTGTTTGAAGAGTTTTTCACAATCGCATTTTTCCTGTCCACTAGCGCTTGACACTCCCCCGCGAACCCCTTAAACGACCGCTCACACCAGATGAATTTCTGGTTTGCAAAGTGCGCGGGTGTAGCTCAGTTGGTTAGAGTGCCGGCCTGTCACGCCGGAGGTCGCGGGTTCGAGCCCCGTCACTCGCGCCACTTTTCCCCTAAGTTTATCAGATAGATAGTTGCTTAGAGGAAAAGTGGCGGACCCCGCAGTTTCAACTACCTTTTCTCCCCTAGTTTCAACTTTTTGATCTCATTTCGTTCTTCGGCTATGTTTTTGCGCCCGATCTTGCGCGATTCATCGGCTGCGCGCACTGCTGCCAGATTCACCGGGATGTACGTTTTTTGCAGCGTTTTGTTCTGGTCGATGCTGTTACCCATTTTTGCAGCGATTGATTCTACGGTGCCACCGCCGGATACAGCTTCGACTGCTCCGGTCCGGCGCATGTCTGAGAGTCGACGCTTTTCATCTTTGCCAAACACCAACAGGCGTACATCGGCAAAATCATCGATCAGGCTGCCTTTGGTGAATGGGACCGGGTTGTGTCGCCGGCCGCCTTTCGGGCCGGGCGCTGCACCGCGCGTGCGGAAAATTGGCGCGTCATCGTGCAGATCATAATCGAGACCTGCAATGTAAGCTTGCACGAGGCGGCGCGTCCTTCGGGACATGATCCCGAAGGCGGTCATCGTGGTTTTGCCGCGGGCGGTCAAAAATCCCCAATCGTCCCCTGCGGATACAGCGTGCGCGGGGGTGAGTGTACGGCAATCGACTGGCGAAAAGCTGGTGTCCCATGCAATGGCAATGATGCAGGCCAAGCCTTTATAGCCTGCTCGCCATGCACTTTTGACCAGGCGTGTGGCTTCGCCCTCTGACCAGATTTGTGTTCTGCCTGGTACGCTCTGTTTCTGAATCGCGCGGGAAGGGTCCTGTTTGGGCGTACAGAGCTTCATCGCGGTCATGACGGTATAGAGCGCCCGCCACGTCTTCATCGCGCGCCCAGCCTCGCCTACGCCCTTTTTCTTGATAAGGCTGGCATACCATTTGTCCATATTCTCCATGGATATGGTTTCTGGAGCCACATCTCCAAAGATTGGTTCAATGTATTTCCACCCTCGTTCCCAATCTTCACGGGTCCGGGGCGGCTTGCGTGCCCATTCGTTTGTACGACGGAAACGATAGAAGGCGTCTCCAACACTGTTTACCGGGTACACCTGCAGGATTGGCTCTTCTAAGCCCTTTCGCGTGCGCTGATAGCGTTCTTCCCACTCACGAGCGATTGCCCAGGCATCAGGTCCATCATGGCCGCAGGGAACAGTCTGAAAGCCAAGGGCACGCATCTTGGGCGTGGGCATCCAGTACGCATGTTTGCCCTTGCGGATCACGTAATGCTTGAGCTTGATGTTAGCCAAGTGCGGCAATCCTTTGCGCGACAACATCCTTCGCATCCAATGCTACGGATTTTTGCCCCGCGTTGCCAAGCCCCGATCGCCGATCCAGCCACGCGTCGATCGCTGCAAGATCGTAAAACCCGGTGATCGGGAAGGCTTCCGGAAAACCGATTTGCTCGAGCGCGCGCCGTTTGTCCTCAAACTCCGCTAGCGTCAGATGCAATCGCCGCGCAGCCTTGACGGGCGGTACTAGGCGGGGATCAATGCTAAAGCGAATATCACTCATGGCAACCGCTCCTGATAGAGCTTGCGCGGTGGCAAGGGCTTGGAGAGAGTTGGGGAGGGCTTGGCGTACTTCGGAAAGCCTTGCGACTTGATCGCGCCTTTTGGGCGCTTCATGCCGAGGTGCTTTTCCTCGCGGCGCTTGGCTTCTGAAATCACAGCCATATCGATTTTTGTCTTTGGCTTGTGGCAGCACTCCACGCCGAGGAGTTGACCGTCGGCGGCCGTCAGCTTTCGGGTCTTGTCGACTTCAAGGCCATCCGGTTTGATATGGTCAACTGCGTAGAGCTTCTTGCCGAGAATCAGGCCGCATCCTTCGCAGAAAATGCCGTGCTTCGGATGCATCGCGCGCTTGACGATCTCGGCATACACGGTACGTGAGAATTCGCGGCGAGCCATCACGCCACCTCTTCGGCAACAAATGCCGGATGTCGGTTTGACATGTGCCGCCGCAGGTTCTCAAAGGAACGATTGCAGCAAGAGCAGACGCCGGCTGCTGCACGGTTCTTCAGGCGCGTGATTTGGCCTTTGTGAGCCGCTGCTGAGCGTTCGGCTGCTGTCCGGAGTTCCCTCTCACAGACGATCTGGTCATCTTTCTGGGATAACCGTTGCTTGAGAAGGTCACGTTCCCGGCGAAGTTCGTCTTCGCGGCTTTCGCATTCTCTGTAGTGCCACTCATGGCCATTTGGGCAGAACACAAGGTATCCAGAGGTATTCTTGGTACCCTTGCGTGCTTGTGCTGCCTCATAAATGTAGCGCGGGAAGGCGTGCTGAACTTTGCACCGAGGACAGGTGCTGAAGAAAAACTGTTCGCCGTTGTAGAGGACCGACCCCACCATCAGTTCGCCCTCCGCGCGCGCTTGACGGCACGTTCAACGATCTGACCAAGTTCAGTCTCCATCTGCGCGAATACGGCTTCGTTCTGCGCGACCTCAAGCTTCAATTGAAGATGAGTACGATCATAGATGGCGGCCAAGACCTTTGACCGGCGGACTTCATATGGTGCGTGCAGGGGAATGGAGGTCATGATGCGATTTTCCCCATTGCCCGATAATTGCTCTGACAAGTGCGCCAGGCCTCAATGATGGCTTCGCATTTGCCGCGCTGGTTCCGATATTCTTCATCAGCCTCGACGGCGGCATAGAAGCGCTCACAAGCCAGCTTGAAATCTTCCGATAGCAGGGAGTGAGCATCGCGCTCGGCGACGCTTCCGGTGGCCTTGAGGAAGGCACGGGCCTTTGCAGCCCGCCTTTCATCTTCCCTGCGTTCCCGCATTGCCTTGGCCGCGGCTGCCGGTTGCGCATGCACTTCCAACATGTCGAATGCCATGTGAACTGTTTCGTCTCGGATCGTGAAGCGCGGGCTCATGCTGCCACCCGGTCATAGGCTTGCCGCATGATGTCGACGAGCTTGTCCCAGTCCGGCGGGAAGAAAGTCTCTTGCAGGTGCGCAAACTCGGAACGAAGCTCTTCCCAGTCGCCTTCGTCCTGAACACATGCAAAGCGGGTTTCAGCATCGGAGATTACGTCTGCCGGGTTGTCAGTTGCCGTTTGAACAGCAGGCTTCGACGGCGACGGTGGCAAAAGCTCCATTGACCGTTGTTCGATCTCAACGTCGGTTGCGTCGTCGAGATATTTGTCATCACCGTTGCCTGGAATTGGATCAACGCCACGCAATGCAGACAGTGGTGAAGGCGGTGAGGGTGGTGTTGGTGGAGCTTTCTGCTCAGGCTCGTAAATTTCACCGGCAATCTCGCGAGCCTCGTACTCATCGGTAATGCCGCCAAGCACGTCGGCGAAGAGTTCCCGAAGGCAGTATCCCGCTGCGCGCCATTTCTGCATACGCTGCGGATAGCGGAACCACGGGGCTTCATTGGGGACATCGGACCATTCCTTGGTGGTCCAGTCCTGCTTTTTGACAAAAGGACGTTCGTCCCAAAGGCCCGCGCGTTTGGCATCTTCGATGGAAAACTCTTCGCGTTTGGTTTCACCGGTATCGGCGCGTTTGGCTTCGCACCAGCCGATGCCACGCACTTCATCGTATCCGGTACGGATGTAGGCAGCCTTCTTGGATCGGCGGGTAACGTTGATGATGCCGTCCCCGTAAAGCGCCGGCCGTCCACCAATCACGGTGAAGCTTCGCAGGGAGACCATAGGCGGCATACCCAGTTCGGCGCCGGCCATGATCGCAATCGCGACTGCGCTGACCGCATCGTCGCCGGTCTTTCGACCAACAAGCGCTTTTGGTGCAAGACCGGCCATGACGACCATCTTGGAGACGCGCCAGATTTCCTCGATTGACTGAGGAACAATGGCGTTCACGTTTCCACCGACCATCAATGCAGGTGGACGGGCCTCGATGATATGAGCTGGAGCGTTCATGCGGCTTCTCCCGGCGCATCAGTTGTTTCGGGGACGAAGATGCGAAGGACGGATTTCTCCGCCCGGTCCGACGCATCCTTGATTTCCATGATCTGAACTTTGGCTTCGCCGCGGCTGGTCTCGACGTAAACCATCTGGCCGACTTCAACGGGAATGTCCGAGAAGTAGTCATAGGTCTTGTCGCTGAAACCGAATTTGACGGCCACGATCAGGCGCTTGTTTGCTGCTTCTTCCATGATCAAGCTGCCCGCTGTTCTTCAAAGCGCTCAACGCCAGCGAGATCATGACCTGAGCGGATCGCTCGGTTGGCCAACTGCTCGACGAGTGCTTTCATTTCGGGGTGATCCTTCAGGGCGACGAGCGCCTTGTCGTAGTCCGTGATGCGAGCGGAAACGAATGTGCGAAGTGACACCCTGGAACCGGTCCGGCCCGCAGTGGCATTGCGTGCCTGCGCCTCGCGTTCTGCCTCAGCGGCTTCCTTGGCCAATTGTTCGGCGTTCGCCTTCGCTGCCAAGTCCACTGGGTCATTCGGATTGGTCGAAACGTCTTGAGCCTTACGCGCAGCTTCCTCAGCCTCGCGCCGAATGCGGTCCGCTTCTCGTTGGGCCACTGCCTGCCGCTCGCGCTCTTTGCGTTGCTCTTCAAGCAAGTACGCGTCCATGTGGCGCTTGACCTTCGTGGACAGTTCCTTCGGCTCTTCCTTGAGGTCGCGCCATTTCTCATCAACCTTGCGTCCTTCGTCAAGGCTGGGCTGCTTCTCGACCTTGTGCAGGCTGATTGCCTTGGTTGCGATAGCCGAAAGGCGCTTTGTCCACGACGCGGCCTTGTCCGCCTGCTCTTTGGTCGTGATCGTTGTTTTCAGAAACGTCTCGGCGATTTCCTTGTCGCTTTCGAACTCAGCCTTCAATGCCTCGAAAGGATCGGCGGGGAGATTGGACAGTGCTGCGGCTGGAGCGGGTTCGCCTGGCCACTCCTGACCGCCTCTTACAGCATGGTAGGTTGCTTCGCTGATCGGGTTGCGGCAAGCGAAAGTCCAGGCGCTTTCAGCTTCAGTGACCTTGCCATCAACAAGGCAATACCGCTTGCCCTTGGCATCAAACCAGATGGCGACAGTCTGCCAAGGCCCGTCCTTATGGGCACGTCGTCGATAGAAGCCTGCTTCCGGATCTGCCTCGGAAACACCGAGTACCTTCATCTGATCGCGCGATAGTTCGCCGCAATCGCCAACCAGTTCCAAAGCTTTGAAGTACCATGCGTATGCGGTTGTCATGCTGCGATCCTTTGAAATTCAGTGGTCCAGCTCGCAATGCGAATGAAGGCGGCGTTCTGCCAGCTTCCATGGGCCATCTTGTTGTGAAGTTTGAGGGCGATGCGGCGCAGGTATTCCAGCGGATCGGCCTCGGTCTTTGCCTTCTGCGCGATGATGCAGAGGTAGATGTCCGAAAGCTCGCAGCCAGCAGTGCCGCCGGGAGGCGTATCCAGCCGGTCAGAAGCGCGAAGGTCGCCGAGATAGTCGAGAAGGTGGGAATAGCTGGTCATTTGCTACCGCCCTTCGGTTCCCGGCTGCGACTGGTGCCTTCACTGAGGCGGCAGTTGTAGTAGCCGGAGGCGCAGGAATACTCAGGAGCAGCTTCCGGCTCACGGGGCGTCCAGGTGGCGTAAGTACCGCATCCGCTCAACTGCAGGGACGCCGTGACGACAGCCACAATGAAAATGGTTCCAATGATATGTGCGCGGCGGGACGTCATGCTGCTGCCGCCGTTTCTTCGGCTGCGATAAGCGCCGAGTTGATCCAGTCGCGGATTTCTTTGAGTTCATCGGCCGTGACGTACCGCGTATTGCTGGTGAACGTGCCTTCAAGACTGATCTGAAATACTGCACCTGACCGGTCGAACCGGGTTATATGCTTGCGAACGAACAGTTCGAGGCCGAGGCTCTTCTCATCAGCAGCATCGAGAGAGAAATTCTCGATGGCCTTGAGGTTGGCGTTGACGATGGTCATGCTGCCACCTGCAACATTGCATCAGTGGAGCACTGGCGGATCAATTCGGGATCGGCAGGAACCCAATTGAGGGCTTTCTGCTCATTGCGGATCGCCCGCTCAATGCATTCACGGAAAGCTGCTGGGTAACCGCTTGGACGCAGACTTTCACACCGGGCATCTACAAGGGCTTCAAAGGTTGTGTCGGTGACTGGCATTGCTGTCTCCATCCGTTGTTGATGGAGATATATTTAACGGTAGAATTACCGCTAGTCAACAGGAAACGGTAACATTACCGCTTTTTTGTCTTGCCCGACCACTCATGGTCTACCAGAATCAGCGCAACAAAAAACCGACTGAAGGGCGAATGCCCTGGCGCGGCAATTGAGCGGATTGAAAATTTGGCTAATGGTATGTTAACCGTGCCATGGTCTCCTTAGGAGAAAGGAATTCAACTATGTCCACGATTTACACCATCGGATACGAAGGTACCGATATCGACAAATTTATTCAGACTTTAAAGGTTGTGGGTATAGCAGTCCTAGCAGACGTGAGGGCATTGCCACTCTCTCGAAAGAAGGGATTTTCGAAGAACTCGTTGCGCGAGCATTTGGAGCGTGCTGGTATCGAATACCATTCTTATCAAGAGTTAGGCGATCCAAAGCCGGGCAGGGATGCTGCAAGGGCGGGGCGGTTCGATGAATTCCGAAAAATTTACACCGATCATATTGAGACGCCTCAAGCCACTAAACGTGTGGCAGATCTCGCCGGCGTAGCTGCAAAGAATATCACGTGCATGCTCTGTTTTGAGCGAGACCCGACGACTTGCCATCGATCGATTGTTGCTGAAAAATTGATTGACTATGGCATTGCACATTTTGATCTCTACGGGGACGATCCAAAGAAATACGAGCGAAATCGATCAGCTTTGCCAACTTTTGGGATGCTAGCTGCCGAATAATTCAATCAAAGAGATCGAGCGTTATTGGTTTGGGCAATTCTCTTGGTGGGTAGATCAAACTTACAATAAGCCATTTGTCAGGAAATCGATGGATTGTTCCCATTAAGAACATCAAGTCTTTGGTGGGTAGCTCAATTTCAATTTTATCCCGAAATTGCTTCTCCCAATTAATCCCATAAGTGTCGAAGCAGCGCCAGAACAATGCGCCGACTTCCCAGTCCACGATTTTGTGACGATACTCTGCCAATCCAAGAGATGCAGAATTGCATTCATATTCATAATGAAAATCAAACGGGAGCTTCCGAAGTGTCCTGATCGCCTTCTCGTCGGTATCATCAAACAGCCCAACTTGCTGCTGGTATTTCAGCAGCTTCTGAAGTTCAGCTTCAGTCCAATTTGGATCACTAACCGGTGTAATCGTAAGTCGTTTTATGGATGCTGGCCTTAAAATCCCTAGAGTTGCTTTTTTCTTTTGCCGCTCCAACTCCAACTGCTCGAAGTCGCTGTAGGCTGGCAATCTCGAAAGCTGGTCCCGCCGCGCGCTCCAATTGTTTTTGGTTGAGATTGGTTCTGGGTCTCGCTCAATTGTGTCTACGAAAAGCTTGTTGCTTTCAGGCCTATGGTCTTTAGGGGCCTTCTGGATTCGAACTGTAATCCACTGCCATTTTCGGAACTGCTGTTCATTTGAAATCAGCCGAAAGGGTACCGGATAAAGACGTATCGGTCGCCCATTCTCATCAATTCCTGCAACGCATGACGTTTCCGAGTATTTGCTACTTGGGGACGGATAAGTCTTTGCAAGAATCAGTATTCTCCGCGTTTGGGTTGTTGCCAATGCTCACTCCATATCCGGTACAAGCTCGTTCCAATCATTTCCCTCCGGCAGCGCCGGTTTCATCCTGCAGTGAATTTCATTACGTCAATGTTGCTTTTGATATGGGTCACTAGCTGCATGGCTTCTATAAACCCGTCCAATCCGCCAGTTGCGTCTTTTGAATAATCGTACGGCCACTCAACTCGACGGGTAGTGATCTCTCTTCCTGATTGCATCTGCGAAACATAAGAACCGCCCACGCATCCATCCGTGTCAGTGGTCACAGGCTTGTTGCTATCCACGCGGATGGCGCCAGTGCGACCGGGGAAGTCATGACCTAGAATGCAAACCCACTTTGGGACTGAGCCGGATCCGTAGTTAATGTAAAGCTCTGCGTGCCGCCCCGTGATGTTGCACTCGCGACGATCTGACATTTTATCGACCGAGCAACCGATAGACCATTCAACAGGTCCAGCCTTAAGATGCCCGCTACCGTCATCATAGATCGTATAGGCATAACCTGAGGGTGTTGTGCCTTGCCTCGACTTTGTCAGGCGCCCAATGAGAGTCTCAATCTCAATCCGTTCATTGGGAAACCACTTGTGTTGCAAAGGGATAATTTGAACAGATGCCGGGGCGGATGGCTTTGGCGGTGCATAGGATTGAGGCGGCGCAACGCACCCCGCCAACCAAGATGCGCTGATAAATGCGACAGCGCCTACTATTCCCCGCATAAATCCCCCAATGCGTTACGACTGCAGTTTAAACGATCCCTGAATCCCACCTTGCTTGCTGATTTTATTGACCATTCGGCGCAGTTGGTTTGCTCTTATGGTCACGTAAATTTCACCAACCCAATCGAGTTCTTGGTTCTCAATCGGGTGATCATTCCATGATTCCAAAGTGTAACCGCGTTCGCCACGCCGGATCGTTTTCAGGTATCTTCGGCCATCGCGTGTCCGAACTGCCGCTTCTTCCCCAAGGAACGAGTCCGTTCCGCGTTTCTGATCTCTCCAAACGATAACTACATCACCCTCGTCATAGCGAGGCAGCATAGAGATACCTTTGACCTGGAAAGCGATCATGTCGCCAGGCATTGGAATTTCCATATGGATCTGGTCAAGGCCTTCCGGTGGCGTTTGTTCGAAATCAGGCTCGATGACAGCGCCGGCACCGATGAAACCCATCAAGGAAACGGTGACGACCTTGGATGCTGCCTGATCATCCAGTGAACAGTCGCCTTCCAGTAGCCATGCAATCGTCGTTTCGAGGACTGGGGCGAGGGCGGTAATCGTCTTTGTTGAAACGCCCGCACGGCCCTTCTGTTGAATGGCCCGCTGCATGTTGCGGATTGCATCCTTGCTCAAGCCCGCTTTCGATGACGCTGCCTGTGCTGACAGCCCCACCGCCTCAAGGCGCTCTTCTACACGTTTCAATACTTCATCAAGCATGAGCGGTAGAATGACCGCTTAAATCAATGCCGAAAAGCGGTAATAAAACCGTTGACATTAGCGGTAGAATTACCGCATATAGAGGCATGATCAACATCCAGCACCTGCTCGACGTGGCCGAAGCATATCGAATTGCTAATGGCATTGAAGAAAAAACAGTAAGCAATCGCGTCTTTGCGGATGCGAAGAAACTGACTGCCCTTCGATGTGGTGCTGATATCACAATCAGTCGTTTCAACGACGCCCTGCGATGGTTCTCGGCCAATTGGCCAGATAACACAGAATGGCCAGTTGCTGTTGCTCGCCCAACTTTGGAGCGCGCAGCATGAGTGCCGCCGACGCCCAACTGAAATCCATTATTGATCGTGTTCTCCACTTGAAGGAAGAGCAAGACGAACTGGCAATTGAAATCCGCGAAATCTATGCGGAGGCCAAGGGCAAAGGATACGACAAGACCGCCTTGGGGCAGGTTGTCTCCCACTTGCGTAAGGTCGAGAAGGTTGGTCGGGATGCGGTCACCGAACGCGAAGCAATGTTCGATCTTTATCTCACCTCTTATGAAACTGGCACGACGCTTGCTACGCATACGCATGCAGCAAAAACCGGATACGCCGCCCAGAAGGGCATCGATCCCAAGCTTGCACACACCATCGTAACCGGCATGCAGACCGAAACCGGTCGCAATGCTCTTGTCGCTGCCATCGACGTCATGATCGAGCGCGAAGAGCAGATAGACCCGGAGACGGGCGAAATCACAGAATCCTTGGCTGATTTGCCAAGCGATGCGGTATCCGAGAGGACCGCTACACTGGTCGATGCCTCTGCATCGGCTGAGGCTGCAATAGAGGGGCAACCTTCGGTGACCGCAGCTACCAGCGCCAAAGGCGCCGGGGAGGCGGCTCCGGCTGACCTCCCCACCAATTCGCCGGACAAGGCGTCCGACACGATGGGCGGAACAGGGGATGACTGCAGCTTCGGTAACCGCGGAGTATGGCCCCCTCAAGAAGGTGAGAGTAGCAACCTTGGAAACGACAGCCTTAGCGTCGTGACAGCCGGAGAGACGGCAACTGATCAATTCGCACCTCCTTCGTTTCTGGCACCCAAAACGGTACGCGATTACAGGCCGCACTGCCAAAGGCCAGAGGCTTGCGGAGCATCGTCGCTTGACCATTGCTATTCGTGCCGCAAAGCAGTGGCGGAGGCTGCAGCATGACAATGCGGTCAATATTAATCCCCCTTACGTGCGGAAAGTTCGCAGTCATAGACGCTGCGGACGCGCACTTGGTCGCGGGATACCGCTGGCAGGCCGGTTATCGGTCTGGGACAGTTTATGCATCCCGAAGAGAAGGCGGAACGCACAACAGTCGAATGTACTATATGCACCGCGTTATCCTGGGCATCACAGATGAGCGGCTTGTCGATCACGTCGATAGAAATGGCCTCAACAATCGCCGCTCTAATTTGCGGGAAGCAAATAGAACACAAAACATTGCAAATACCGGTCCGTACAAAGGCAACATCTCCGGTTTCAAAGGTGTGTCTTACGACAAGGAACGGAACCTTTGGAAAGCTCAGATTAGGGTCGAAGGGCGTTCGAAGTGCATTGGCCGGTTTGTTACTCCGGAAGAGGCGGCCCGCGCTTATGACGAACTTGCCTTTGCCGCTTGGGGCGAATTTGCATACCTGAATCAAGATCATCACGAACACCTATGCTCGAAGCTGGTCCAGGCTGACAGTGAGGTCGCATGAAGCCGACCGATCACTTTACCGACGCAGAACTCGACGATGTGCGCGAGCAGGCAACTCATGGTCATCCGATTTCGCCATATTCGGTCTTGAGCCTCATTGATCGGCTCGAAGAGTCCGAACGCGTTTCGGAAAGCCGGTTACGCCGTCTGCGCGTCGCTGAAAAGCGGCTTCACCGCGCCAAGAAGACAGCACGTTCGTCCGTCGAAGATTTGGAGGTTTCAAAGTGACCTCCCACATCCTTCTCATTGCTCGCCGCGAGCTTTGGAAGCCAATCGAAGGCTTCAATTACTGGGTTTCCGATCGTGGTCAGGTCATGAATTCCAATGGCCACGTGCTTAAACCATTCAAAACAGAAGCCGGGTATCTCATCGTCAAACTGTGTTCGAATGGCATTGCGAAGAATTACAAAATTCATCGGCTTGTCGCTGCTGCTTTCGTAGAGAACCCAGGCAACAAAGACGAAGTGAACCACAAGGATTTCGACAAGCAAAACAATTGCTTCGAGAACTTGGAGTGGTGCACCCATCAAGAGAATATGGATCATTGGTTTATCTTCGGAGCACCGCCGAAGCCGCCATCCAGGTCGAACTCGCGCCCGCGCCGAACCAAAGAGGATGTTCGCGCTCGCATGGCTGAGTATCAGAGAACTTACGTCCGCAAGTGCAGGCAGTGGCGCACATTTCAAGGTCCTTTGACCCTGGCCGAGTTTGAACAGCGTGCTTCTCGCCCTCGTATCAAAGGGAGGTTCGTTTGTTCCCAACATTGATCTCCTTTCATATTGCTCGCTTCCGTCCTTACCCCAAGGCCTCCCGCGGTTGTTTGAGCATGTCTGGCCACCGGAGCGAGGTCATTTGCTCCGGTGGCCTCTTTTCTTGCCGTCACACGGGACAGGATAGTTCCGGCAAGAAATCCAATGCTTTCAAAATTGTCATCAACGCTGTGATCCCCATCGCTGCCGTTGATGCCGTTTGCCCCATCCTGGGCGAGTTCTTTCTGCGTCGTCTGATCCACTCCTTTGGTTACTCGCTGCGTCATGCAGTGAATCTAGCCAAGGATTTTGAGCATGACGTTGTCAGAAAACGAGCATCACGTTGTCAAATTGAAATCGGAGCCGGAAGTCGTGAGTAGGGCCGAAATTGCCAGTGGTTACGTCAACCGCATGGTTGATGTCGAAAGCCAAGGCTGGGGCGATGTGTACCCGGCAATGGAGCGTTTGGGACGCCGGTACCGGCTTTCAAAGTGGACGCTCAATCATCTTAGAAAGCGGCGCGCAAAGACTGTCGATGACAGCACATTTCAGCGCATCAGGTCCGCATACCTCCATTTCTGCGAACAGCAAATTTCAAATCTCAAGCACGAATTAGAAGTCGAAAGGTCGGTGAACCCGGATGCTCATATGGAGGATTTTGAGCGCGAGGCTTCGCAGCTTTTGGCGAAGGTTCGTGAAGCGAAGAAAACAAAAGAAGCTCCAAAAGATCGATAGAAGGGCAGGCGACAAATGACAGACCTTTTGACACAAATTGAACCGGCGGCGAAGGTCACGTCGAGCATGATCAAGACTGCTATCCGTAACAGTTATGCTGCGCCCGCATATCAAACGTTCTTCGAGGTTTCCAACGATACCGGCAACAGGATCAAGACCTACGCCGACGCGGTATCGGTCGGGATTTGGCCGTCGACTGGACATCAGGTCCACGGTTTTGAAGTTAAGGTATCGAGAACTGACTTCCTCAATGAGATGAAAAACCCCGGCAAATCGATGCCGATTTTCAAGCATTGTCATCGTTGGTCGCTCGTCTGTCCCCAAGGCATGGTGAAAAGTGACGAATTGCCTCCGAACTGGGGATTGTTCACGTTCAAGGATGGCTCGCTCCGCAACGCAAAGAGCCCGCCGCTTCTTCAACCTGAAGCGATGACCCCAGGATTCGTTGCGGCATTGGTCCGGCGTGCAGGGGAACTCGACAATGAGATAGTGGCTTCCGCCGTTCAAAAGGCGCGCATTGAAGAGAAGGCCACTTTTGCCCGGAGCATGGAACATGAAATCCATCGTCTTGCGGGCAATCATAGCGAGCGTGCCGCAACTGCCTTGAAGTTCATGGAGAGCTTCGAGAAGGCGCTCGGGTCAAGCATATATTCCTTCCAGATCGAAGAATACGCGCCGCTCATCGCACTGATGAGTAAAGCAGGTCTCGATAGGTCTTGGAATGGGCCCTCCCAGATCGCCAAGCAGCTCGAAGCCTCTGCAAAACAGATCCGTGATGCAATCAAAGAATTCGGTGCGGGGGTGGTAAAATGACAGCCTACGGCCTTACACCACGCCAATCAGAACTGATGACGTTCCTTGCCACCTATGACCGGGATCACGGTTACGCGCCGACGTTCGACGAGATGCGTAACCACCTCAGGCTCAAGTCGAAGTCTGGCATTGACCGCCTTCTGAATGCTTTGGAAGAGCGCGGCTATATCTGCCGCATTCCAAACAAGGCTCGGTCTATCAGCATTGCGAGGCCGGCATGAACGTTCTCTCGCCACTTGATCTAATTCTTGGCTTCTATCGTGAGCATCCTAGTAGCCAATGTGGAGTTGTAATGGGCGCCATCAGCGCCCGAATGAACGCGCCGGTGGCAGTTGGGACAAAGCGCGATCACGTGCCGCGGATCGTCGGGGCCGCCATCTGTCATTCGTCGAATGTGATGGGGTTCCAGGTACGGAACTCCATTCGCTCGAAGAAATGGGGCAGGGGTTTCGCAGCCTTCGCAATTGCCCATAGCTCTGGCAACGACATAGTCACGAACATCTCGACTGCGTTCGAAAACGGTAGTGGTCTTTTTCGTTTTACCGGGGCTGTCCTTGGCGGCCGCCATTGCCTTTTTGCGAAGTGCCGCAAGATCAGGCGCCGCTGCTCCAATGGCAGGCGCAACCGCTTCAACGACTTCAACCAGGCTTCCGATCGGCCTCAGCTCAAAGACAATAGCGTCGCGGAGATTGTTTTCACGATCTGGTGCGCGTTCGATGTGGTGAGAGTCATAGACAAACTCGTCCTCAAATCTCAGGCCGGCCTTTGTCTTGGTGAAAAGAAGCAGGCTCTTACCGTCAATCGAGTGGTTCGCAACAGCCTTGTTGCCGGCACGAATGGACATGTCGCCGACCTGGCCTTCGCCGAAGTATTCAAACACTCCATCGGGACGCCACCGGTCAGCATAGCCGTGTTCAAGGCCTTCTTCGCCGGTAATGATAATGACCAATCCATGCTTGGCCGGCGAGATGATCCCGCCTTGCTGCTGGCCCCCGAAAGGCGCGTGAATGTCTTTACGCCGATTATAAATACGGCCGCGCTCAAAGCCCCAACTCATAGAATCCCCCAAACGAAATATGCCCTGATCGAACCCTTTCATCTCGATCAACGTTTTTCAATGGGAGTCGCTGCATGAGCGACAGGCTTCACACATTCATTCTCTGCGGTTTGGCCCTCATTGGCGCGGCGATCCTGTTCTGCGCTTACTCATTGCCGGCCGACGCGCTGCCTAAACCAGCAAACCCCGTTTCAATCGTGAGGTGCAACCATGGCTAAAAAACCAAAGGTATCCGTACGTCTTGAAAATCTGATGTCTCAGGTTCGTGCTGGGAAGGCTATCTGCCTGACCATCCGACATTCCGAGGTTGGCGACGAGCGGGAATACTGGATCGAAACAGGGGGAGCATCCGTAGGTGCCTGGGCGGTCCACCGCGCTCTTGAGCTCGGTCTGATAGTCCCCGCACAAGACGCGCTGTTTCCCGACATGGACAGTCAAACTTATCGGGCGGCTTGAGATGACGGATCGGATTCCAAGCAGCGAAATGGCTGAAGAACTGAACAAGCTCGTGATCGGCAAAGCGAGTTGGCTTCAGGATTTCTCACAGGGCAAGCGAAAGCGGCCTGACCACGAAATCGAAACTCGTTGGCGCGAATTGAAGGTCTTGAAACAAGCGGCATCCGATTACAGCGCTGCATCAGAGCGCAAACGAGGTGCGGCATGAAACACGGATTGGAATGGTACAAACACGAGCCCAGAGCCTTCATTGATGGCGTTCAGGGTATGGGACCAGAGCTTATCGGCGCATACATCGTATTGCTCGATCTCATTTACGCACGCGGTGGCGAAACCATGCGCGATGACCGCCATCTCGCTGGCATTCTGGGCTGTTCAATCCGCAAAGCAACGGCACTGACTGAGGGGCTGATTGAGCAGGACAAGATCCAATTTGAAGCCGGTTATCTCTCC
Source organism: Phyllobacterium sp. 22229 (assembly GCF_052056495.1). NCBI lineage: Bacteria > Pseudomonadati > Pseudomonadota > Alphaproteobacteria > Hyphomicrobiales > Phyllobacteriaceae > Phyllobacterium > Phyllobacterium sp. 22229. The sequence continues at coordinate 83,084 of NZ_JBQEPA010000012.1, read as the reverse complement.
AATTCACGCGCAAAAAGAGATGTGAAATCAGCGCGAAACAGTTATGAAACCCGCTCGAAATCACAGTCTGATAGGCGCGAAAATGAAGCAGAAGTCAATGAAAACAATGGGTTAAAAGACAAGTCTGAGACAAGCGCCTTTAATAGAAAAGATAAGAACAGAATAGATGAAAAACCTAACAGTTTTTCAGGGCGCACAAGTGCGCGAAAACCCAATGGATTTGTCCACATCCGAAAGCCCTTAGAGGCAGCACAATCACTCATTCAGGAGTTCCAAAACGATGAACAACGCGGAGAAGATCGAGGTAACCAAATCACTGGCGAAGCTGTTCGGCAGTTTCCCTCAATCGCCCATGTCCGATCCTGACTTGCAGATCCGGGCATACTTCGATGCGGTGGAGGAATATGAGTGCCAGGACATTCTCGCTGCAGTACATCGCTTCCGGCTCGGTGAGGTCAAGGAGGTCAACAAGGCCTTCTGCCCGTCAACTGCCCAGCTCTGCGACGAGGTGCGCTATCGCAAGCAGATGCGGGAAATCATGACGCGCGCCGGCGTTAAGCCCGGATCGCTTCTGGTGCAGTGAAATGTCCGAGAGCATTCAGGAACGCGCAGACCGGATTATCGCAGTGAGCCCAGCGCTGGCGCGGGAGATAGCTCGCCGGTTCAATGCAGAGCCATCCGGCCTGACCAAGCGCCAGGCAGAAGCATTGGCCTTCCTAAAGGGCTTTCAGTCTGAGCATGGCGTTGCGCCGACCTATTCCGAAGCCGCCGAAGCTCTTGGCGTCTCGAAGACGGCGGCCTTCAACATGATCCATCGGCTGGAGAAGCGCGGGCATATTCAAATGCTGTCGCATCAATGCCGGTCAATCACACTCGTAGACGCGGCGTAGGGTCAGACAGGGGCAGGGCATGTTAGCATTCATCGACAAAGACAAGCACTGGTACGTAGTGAGAACCAACGTGAAGGCTGAAGCCAAGGCCGCGGAGAATATCCGCAAGGTCGGCTACGAGACCTATCTGCCCCGGCGCCGGGTCGAGGTGAAGAACCATAAGACGCATACTTACTCGCTGCGAGAAAGTCCGTTGATGCCTCGCTATCTCTTTGTCTCATTCCAGCGTATGGACGCGAATTTCTATCGGGTGTGTAGTTGTGATGGCGTTGAAAGTATCCTTTGTGTGGGCGGTCGTCCTATTCGTGTTTCTGCAAACAGCGTCGAAACAATCTTTCTCGCCGAAACTGATATGACATTCGATGATACACGGGCAGCTCGCATTCATCGAAAGGAAGAGGCAGCGTCCGCGAAGGAGAACGCCGCCCGAAAATTTCCGGTTGGTCGAGATATCCTTGTCATGGGGCCTGGCAATCCGTTTGCTTCGTTTGAAGGTGTCGTTGATGAGGTCACCAAAGCGGGCAAGATAATCGCATTGATCGAATTGTTTGGGCGATTGACGCCCGTTACTTTTGATCCATCGGAGCTAATCTTGTCAGTGGCTTGAGCCTGTCGTGGAACCCTAAGGGACAAAAGACCCTTGTAATGATTTCTGGAGACTATCACGAGTAAGAATTCGGGTTCCAAGCAGCTCTGTTGCCACTTCTTCAACCAGTTGATCAAGTTCGATAGATAGCAACGCCAGCGACGAAAACTTCGAGTCTTTATCTATAATCTTCCTGGTGCCGTCGGGAGTTTGTAGTTCTAGAGTCGACGCCTTGTTTGCAACAAAGCTGTCTAAATGCGCCTTAGTGACCCAAAGCAAACCCAGTTCATTCCAATTCTGGACGAACAGCTGCACACTATTAAAATGCCAGACTATTGACGCTATATCGTAGCTGCTCAGATCAATTGTCCCAATACCTTCATAATCGGCGATGAGAGTTTTCAACAGTCGGATAATTTTCTTTGCATTTCCAAGTGTTGCACCGTCCTTTTCGTTTATCTTGTGCATGTGCATGAAAGGATAATTCAACATTCGGGCCCCTTCCTTTTTCAAGAAGATGAAAATCCCTCTATCTTTCTTTTCAAGTGTTCGTTGGTACTCGGCGCTATCGTACCAATGTGCTGGTATAACGTCGATCTCCCTTCTAAGTGATCCGCCAGAAATTGTTATTGCTTTCGATCCGCTAATATCAAGATCGGCCTCTGGAAACGCATCTGCCAGAATTCGTTCGGCCTTCCGCCGTAGGACTGAAAGTTCGTCCTCAGGCGTTCCTCCAGTCCATGGACTGTAGTAGAGAGAATTTGCTCGGGCTCCATCGGTATCATAGACAACCATGATGTTTCTTAGAAGCAGCAGATCGACATCGCTGACGCCTTTGATATGAATATTTAAAGGCACAGATCCTTGGTAATCAAATGCAACTGGAATGTTGCCGTTTAACGCCTTTTCAAGTTGATTTTTGACCCGGTCACCCTCAGAAAATGAATTCTGTGTGTAGGTCGCATCGACTTCTTGCATGGCGCCAAGAGCATACATCGAAGCCTTGTTGTTTGTTCGTTTCTGATACGACTCTTGTATCGGCACGAACGAACCGTCGGCAGCCTGTACCCGTTTCTGGATATCAGAGGGCCCCATGCGGCGCGCTTTAAGTTTTTGAAGTCTGCTATCAAAATCACGCGCCATTAGATTTGCTCCGAGTTAGTATCATTTTGCCGCAGGTGCCCCGTCCTCTGGCGTTAAAGTAATCCCCTTCGGCCCGCTTACTGCCGGGATCGAAAGACAGTTCGCAGTATCCCAAATGTGGATTTAATGGCTCGCCAGTACGAGGTTCGTTTCGATAGCTGTACATTAGCATCCAACGTTTCCCTCCTTCTGGGACAAGGGCGGCCGAGACGCTGGAGGAGGCGGACTGTGCTGTTCTCAAGTACACACGGATTTTTTCCCAATTCTGGGAAATGTGTACAGCTCCAGACCACTCATATTTAACGGCTTCATTTTCGATAGTTTGCCCTTTGCATTCCCATTGACCATCAATGTTGGGAATACTCGAAACGAAAGAAAGAAGCTTCCAACCCCATTTATTAAAAATGAAATGCACTATCAAATATACGACCGCAGCGGAAATAGGCACCATCAGTATGCTTTGAGTCCAGCTAGGAAGCCCCCATGTTGCTGCTAGATTCGCGAGGCCCACTCCAGCGCCTGTGAATGTCGAAGCGACTATGGCTGAGAATATAGCAAGGTAACGACCTATACTGGTGCGACTGTGTCCTACGACAGAATATTCATGTTCGCCCATAGATACTCCAAAAATTGAATTACTTTTAAAGTACTATGGGACACTCGTGGGCAAAGCAATTCGTGCGAATTGTTGTTCACCGAAATTGTCATTGCCCAATTGAGGTCAAAACGTCAAACCCATATAGGTGTAATTACCCATACTATGAAAATAATCCTTCCAAAGAGTTTCGCAATCATGTATACGACACTGATGTGATTTGCGGCTGACTGGCGGACCTAGGGACAGGGAATACTCGCCGAGTGCATGGGAAGAGCTTCACGGCTTCCCGCCATGGATAACTTTGCCTAGTCAATATAGATTGACCATCCTTCGCTTTCCCAGTGATGATAGCGATTACGAACGATGGATGACCTTGAGGGGGCGCATATGACGCTTTTGGCGATTTGGCACCGAAAGGATCAGGGTCTCATCTTTGCGGCTGCGGATAGTAGATTGACCAACTCGGATGGTTCAATCCTCACAAATCATGCGCCCAAATTTACTTCCTGTAGAGTAAGTTGTTTCGCGATCGGCGCAAAAAAACATACTCGAGTTTTCGATACAAACATCGCAATAGGTTATGCTGGAAGCAGCTCCGTTGCTTTTGCAACGATCGCCACACTTCAGGCCTATACATCTGTGCTGGCGTTGAAAGAACATGGCCAAATTCCACGTATTGCTGACATTGGAGAATTAGCTCGCCGGATATTGGAGAGCAATTTCAAGGACTTCGGAGCAATATGGGACATTAAATCGGTTTGTGACATGGTAGTTTTAGGAAAGATGCCTCACGACAGAAATGTTCAAGTCGCGCATTTGCAATGCACAGTGAAGGACGGCGTGGCTGCTGTTAAACTTAATATGCTCTCCATTATCGATCAGGACATTTGCGCGGCATTTGGGAGCGGGAGCAGCTACTTTTTTGAACAATTGGAGATTGATAAGGTTGGCGGAGGGCGCTTTGAGCCGATCAATTTAATCAACCGAATTATTCGAAATGATGAACGCAAGGATATCGGTGGGGATTTGCAGCTGGTGACGGCGGGCAAAAACGGAGTGGAATTTCCATTCATCGTAAAAGATCGCGCCAAATTTGGTAAAAACGCAATGGATGTTAGCTTTTTAGGACGTAGAAGTGACGTTTTAGGTTTGGTTGGTGATTGTACAATTGGACTTGTCGCGCGACGGTAATGGCACGGCCGTAGCAGTGAAGCGTTAGGAAGTGCGTACTTAACTGGTCAATTGAATGTTCATTTCTCGCCCTTTGCCACCTGAATCAATTATATCACTCGATGCCAGGATAACCTTTGCTCCCGCTCCTGAATTGGTTGAGTGGGCAAGGACAATCTTCATCGACGAGGATGCAAAGCTGTTCAATCCAGATCATTTCCATCTCAACAGCGCATCCATAGGGGTCCTTTGGACTAATGTTGCAAATGCTCGCAAAGGCCACAGGATTCTTGGTCAATGTGAAGAAGGTAAGCCAAGCGGTATGATGGGCAAGTGGGGTAAGGCCAGAGCTGAAGAGCAAATCATCGGATGGTTTGGCACCGTACCGAATTTCATCATCACGATAGATGCTTTGTACGCCATGGAATGTTCAGACGCTGAGTTCTGCGCACTGATCGAGCATGAGCTCTACCACGCCGCGCAAGAGCGCGATCCTTTCGGCGCTCCAAAGTTCAGCAAGAGCACCGGTCTTCCTGTCTTCTGCATGAGGGGACATGACATCGAAGAATTTGTCGGCGTCGTTCGCCGATATGGCGCAGATGCCACGCATGTAAGGGCTTTGGTAGACGCAGCCAATGCAGGGCCAGAGATTGCCAACGTTGGCATCGCTCAAGCGTGTGGCACATGTCAGCTACGTGCTGCTTAAGTGGGTTAGGGCCCGATTAACTCTTTCAGTTTCGTGAGCGCATCTTGGGGTGCAATCAACAGTGCCTTATCGATTAAGTATTCATTGGTGCCTTTGGATTCGAGAGTGCCATCCACGCGGACATGTTCCCATTCGTGCTCAACTCTCTTTCTCCCGTCATCGTATTCCACCAAGTGCCACCAGGTTTTGTACTGACCCAAATGACCTTTGGCGTAATAGTCCAACAGTGTGCGTTTCATGCTTAATCCTCCCCTGACCGGAGCCTGACATTTCGATGGCAAAAGGCAAGCTCAATCAGCACGTGCAGACCTTCATCGTTCAAAGCCTCGCATGCTTCGATACGCCGTCTGTTGTGGTCGAAGCAGTCAGGAAAGAATTTGGGGAGTCAATCACCCGCCAATCGGTTGAGGGATATGACCCAAACAAGAAGGCTGGAGCCAACCTTTCAGAGAAGTGGAAAGCGCTGTTCGAGGAGACGCGCAAGACCTTTCTCGAAGACACCGCGACCATAGCGATATCTCATCGCGCCGTTCGGCTTCGGGCTCTTCAGCGCATGGCGGAGAAGGCGGAGACGCAAGGCAACATGGTTCTTGCCGCATCACTGATGAAGCAGGCCGCAGAAGAAGTTGGCAACGCTTACACAAACCGGCGCGAACTGACCGGGAAGGATGGAAAGGATTTGCCGGTGCCAGTGTCGCCGGTGACGATCTTCCAGTTACCCGATAATGGCAGGAGTTAGCGCAGGGCAGGTCGCCCAAACCATCATTCGTCCGCAGGAAGGGCCACAGACAGCTTTCCTAGCTTCTACGGCAGATATCGCGATTTATGGCGGATCGGCCGGCGGCGGCAAGACATGGGCGATTCTGATGGAGCCGCTGCGCCATGTGGCAAATCCACAGTTCGGCGCGGTGTTCTTCCGCCGGTCAACAGTTCAGGTTCGAAATGAAGGTGGTCTTTGGGACGAAAGCGAAAAGCTCTATCCCGCGATAGGTGCAGCGCCAAAGGAACATGTGCTTCAATGGAACTTCCCGTCGGGATCGTCGGTTTCATTCGCTCATCTGGAGCATGACAAGACCGTCCTGAACTGGCAGGGCTCGCAGATACCGCTCATCTGCTTCGATGAGCTGACGCATTTCAGCGCAAAACAGTTCTGGTACATGGTTTCCCGTAACCGCTCGATGAGTGGCGTGAAACCCTATATCCGGGCTACATGCAATCCTGATGCCGATAGCTGGGTTGCCGAATTCATATCCTGGTGGATCAATCCAGACACCGGATTGCCCATTCCTGAGCGTGCCGGCGTCCTGCGTTGGTTCGTTCGTATCGGAGACGCGATAATCTGGGCGGACAGCCCGGCCGAACTGGCACACCACACAGCACCGAATGAAGACGGCATTGAAGCGCCGATTCCACCGAAGTCGGTGACGTTCGTTCCGGCCAAGCTTAGCGACAACCGGGCGCTGATGGCAGCGGACCCGAGCTATCTCGCCAGCCTCATGGCGCTACCCACGGTCGAGCGCGAGCGCCTTCTTGGTGGCAACTGGAAGATCAGGCCCGCCGCAGGCCTCTACTTTCAGCGTGGTTGGTGCACCGTTGTCGATGCGATACCGAGCGGCGCGCGCTGGATGCGTGGATGGGATTTGGGCGCAACGCTCAAGACCGAGACGAACGATCCTGATTGGACAACCGGTACGAAGATCGGAAAGCTTCCAGATGGGCGCTACATCGTGGCCCATCATTGTCGTGATCGAACTTCGCCCGCCGGCGTCGAGAGACTGATCAAGAACACCGCGGATGCCGACGGCAAAGACGTGGAAGTCTCACTTCCGCAGGATCCGGGGCAGGCTGGCAAGGCACAAGCAGCAACTCTGATCAAGCTGCTTGCCGGCTTTCGTGTCCGGGCAACAGCGGAAAGCGGCGATAAGATTACGAGATTTGGCGGCTTTTCTGCCCAGGCAGAAGCTGGAAATGTCTTGGTGCTTCGCGGCAACTGGAATGAGACCTGGTTCACCGAACTCGAGAGCTTCCCTGAAGCTGCACATGATGATGACGCGGACAGCACAAGCCGAGCCTTCAACGCCTTGTTGAACGGTTCATCTCAGGCACTGTTCGGCACATATGGAAATCAATGATGACTGACCTGCAGCCAAACGCCACCAGTTCCGATTATGAAGCCATGGCGCCGTATTGGGTGATGGTGTCGACGATCCTTGCCGGCGCCACCGCAATGCGGAAGGCAAAGCAGTATCTGCCAAAGTTCCCGAACGAATCCGAGACCGACTACAAGTTCCGCCGGGAAAACAGCAAATTCACCAACATCTTTCGGGATATCGTTGAGAACCTTGCGGCAAAGCCTTTCTCCAAGGAAGTCGAGCTTACGGACAAGGCGACGGATCGCATCAAGAAGTTGTCCGAGAACATTACAGGGCAGGGCGATCATCTGCATGTGTTTGCCGCCAACTGCTTCTTTCACGGTATTTCTTACGCCATTGACTGGATCCTCGTCGACTACACCAAGAACGTGCCGGCAAATGCAACGATCGCGCAGGAGGATGCACTCGGTGCCCGGCCTTATTGGGTGCGAGTCCCGGCGCAGAATGTCCTGGCTGCCTATTCCGAGATGATCGGCGGCGTTGAAACCTTCGTCCATGTCCGCATCAAGGAAGATGCAACGGTTCGGGAGGGCTACGGCGAGAAGACAGTCGAGCGGGTACGTGTCCTCAATCGTGAACTGGAACGGAACGAGCAGGGCGACGTTATCAGTGCCGCCGATGCAACGTGGGAAGTGTTGGAGAAGCAGAAGGACAGCACCGGTAAGGATGTCTGGGTGTCTGTTGGCTCTGGCCCGCTCACGATCAAGGTCATTCCGCTGGTTCCGTTCCTCACAGGCCGCCGCCTCGGTCATTCGTGGCAGGTCGTGCCACCGTTGCAGGATGCTGCCGATCTGCAGATCGAGCACTACCAGCAGGAATCAGGGCTGAAATACGCCAAGGAACTGACATGCTTCCCGATGCTAGCAGGCAATGGCGTTACTCCGGCCGAAGGGCCTGATGGCAAGCCGCTTGCTGTACCAGTCGGACCGAAGTCGGTTCTTTACGCGCCATCCAATGGCGAGGGAAAGCATGGCGAATGGAAGTTCATCGAGCCTTCTGCTGAATCGCTGAAATTTCTTGCCGCGGACGTGAAGGAGACAGCCCAGCAGCTTCGCGAGCTCGGCCGCCAACCGCTGACAGCCCAGACCGGGAATCTTACCGTTGTTACGACCATGTTCGCAGCCCAGAAGGGCAACAGTGCAATTCAGGCTTGGGTGTTGAATCTCAAGGACGCGCTCGAGAACGCAATGCTCCTTACGGCACTCTGGTTGAATGAGACGAACGAAGCGGAAGTCATTGTTCATACCGATTTTGACGTTGAGACCGACAGCGTCGACGCCATGAAGATCGTTCTGGAGATGAAAAAGGACAGTCTGATTTCGCGTGCTGCGACGATCAGCGAGGCCAAGCGCCGGAACATCCTGTCACCTGAGTACGATGCCGAAGACGATATGGAAATTATCCTCGGCGAAGTGCCAGGCGACGATACGACAGACGACCAAACGGCAGCCACCACGCCGAAGACACCGCCCATCGCGGCCTAAACCCACCATTCATCATTCAAGATTGGCCCGTTTCACGGATGTGAGCGGGTGCACGGGCGGGATCGCCCATAGAGCAGGGCGGATGCCCGGAAAGAACCACCATGAAACTCAAGACTATAACGATCGACGGTAAGACCTACGCCGAAACGCAGGACGGTAAGCCCGTCTTTATCCATGAAGACGGCAAGGAAGCTGCTTTCGATGCAGTCACGACGGTCGCAACGATTTCGCGCCTCAATGGCGAAGCCAAGACACATCGGGAAGCCAAGGAAGCCGCAGAAGCCAGGCTGAAAGCCTTCGACGGTATTGATGACGGTGAAGCTGCTCGTAAAGCGCTGGAAACCGTCAGGAACCTGAAGGACGGCGAACTCGTCACTGCCGGCAAGGTCGAAGAAATCAAAGCTGCCGCAAAAAAAGCCGCGGAAGAACAGGTTGCCCAGGCCGCCAAGGCCAGTGGCGAACAGATCAAAACGCTGGAGACCGAACGCGACAAGCTTCGCGATGATCTCTATGGCGAAAAGATCGGCGGTGCATTCTCACGCTCGAAGTTCATCACGGATAAGGTAGCAATCCCTGCTGATCTGCTTCAGGCGCAGTTCGGCTCGCGCTTCAAAGTCGAGGACGGCAGGACTGTTGCCTATGATGCCGCGGGCAACAAGATCTACTCGCGCTCAAAGCCCGGCGAAATTGCGGAGTTTGATGAAGCGCTCGAAACGATCATCGATGGCTATGCTCACCGTGATGCGATCCTGAAAGGCTCGGGTAATTCCGGCGGCGGCGCAAAGCCTGGAAGTGGCAATGGTGGCGGAACCAAGACCATCAGTCGCGCAGAATTCGAAGGTCTCGATCCTTCGAGCCGTTCTTCCAAAATGAAAGAGGGTTTCACTGTAACCGAGTGAAGCCAAATGATTTGCCGCGGCCCGGATGGGTGGCGGTGTGCCGGGCTGGATAGCCCAACCAACCCCTAAACATCGCCAATCCAAGCCACGAAAGGGCTATCACCATGAACTCCATCACGGGGCTTTTCCCGACACTCTACAATGCACTTGATATCGTTTCCCGCGAACTCGTCGGTTTCATTCCGGCTGTTTCCTCGGATATGACATTCGAACGTGCCGCGGTCGGCCAGACAGTCATGTCTCCCGTTGCTCCTGCCTCGGTCGCTACTGACATCACTCCTGGCGTTACGCCGCCCGATGATGGTGATCAGACCATCGGCAACGTCCAGATGACCATCACCAAAGCCCGTCGTGTTCCGGTCCGCTGGAATGGCGAGCAGAAGCTTGCACTCGACAACAACGGCGCCAGCTACAACGTGATCCTGCGCGATCAGTTTGCCCAGGCAATGCGTACCCTCTGCAATGAAGTGGAAGGCGACCTTGCAGCGCTCCACGTCTTTGCCTCCCGTGCCTATGGTACACCCGGCACAACACCGTTTGCGACGAACCTTGCCGACACTGCACAAAGCCGCAAGATCCTTTCGGACAACGGCGCGCCACTCAGCGACCTGCAGATGGTTATCGATACCTCTGCCGGCGCGAATATGCGGACACTGACTCAGCTCTCTAAGGCGAACGAAGCGGCTGACACTTCGCTTCTGCGCCGCGGCGTGCTGCTGGACGTTCATGGCTTTGCAATCCGTGAATCCGGTCAGGTGAAAACGGCGGCTGCTGGAACGGGTGCCGCTGCAACGACCAACGCCACCGGTTATCCCGTCGGCACAACCGTCATCACGCTTGCTTCGGCCGGTACCGGTGCGGTTATTCAGGGTGACGTGATTACATTCGCCGGTGATCCGAACAAGTACCTCGTTGCATCGGGTGACACCGATGTTTCCAACGGCGGCACTATCACCCTTGTTGCTCCAGGTCTTCGCAAGGCTCTCCCGTCCGCTGCAGCGGCCATTACCATCGCTGCCGCATCCGCCCGCAGTCTCGCCTTTGCCCGTTCGGCAATCGCGCTGGCAACGCGCGCGCCGGCCCTTCCTGATCAAGGCGATCTGGCTCGTGACCGTACACTGGTCACTGATCCCGAATCCGGCCTGACCTTCGAAGTGGCGATGTACCCGCAGTATCGCCAGATGCAGTACGAAGTTTCGCTTGCTTGGGGCGTCAAGGCCGTCAAGTCGGAACACATCACTGCGCTTCTCGGCTGATCCTGATCAATCGCCGGGGCCTCGGCCCCGGTTCCCTTCCTCAAAACACTGGAGTTCGCAATGTCGAACGCAACCATTCAGGTAAAGCCATGGTCAGACGATCAGGGTGAATACGTCATCATAAACGAAGTGGATTTCGATCCAGATTTTCACGAACTGCTCGACGGCAAAGCCAAGAAGCCTGCTGTATCGAGCGATACCGTCGACAAGTCGGCGCTTGAAGTGCTCGCAATGGCCACTGATCCATCTGTTCAGTTCTTGTCGTTCAAGTCTGCTGCCTCTAAGCTGCTCGGTGATAAGACACCATCCAAGAAGGATGAGATTGTCGCTGCGCTCGAGGAACTTGCGACCAATCCAACGTCGTAAGCAGATGACCACGATCGTTTACCGCAATGGCGTGATGGCTGCCGATAGCCGGGCGTATGCCGGGAACAAGCAGCCACTCGGCATCAAGAAGAAAATCCATCGCCTGGCTGATGGTTCTCTGTTCGGGTGCAGTTCCTCCAAGGTTGGGCTTCCTGAGAAGCTTCGCCGCTTGGTCGAAGAGTTCGGCGTTGAGAGATCATTCAAGGAATCGATTGATGCTCAAGCCATCGTGGTCAAACCCAATGGCGACATCTTCTATTTCAATGCAGAGGACAGCTTTTCCGGTCCAATCGCTTCGGATTTCATCGCGATAGGATCGGGCGAACACTACGCACAGGGCGCTCTCATGATGGGGGCGGATGCAGTTCGAGCCGTCGAGATTGGCTGCGAGTGCGATGTATGGACCGATGGGCCCATTACCCAACTGAAATTTGAGAGCTGATCATGTCTCTGATCGTTGAAACAGGTACGGGCTCGACCGATGCGAATGCCTTCTGGGATGTCGCCAGCGTAGACGCTTATCACTCCACACGGGGTAATGCAGCTTGGGTTGGGGACAATGCACTCAAGGAAGCTGCAATCGTCCGTGCTACAGCGTTCCTCTCTGTTTCCTATCAATGGCAGGGCTACAAGGTCAAAGGCCGCCCGCAAGCGCTCGCATGGCCGCGCTACGGCGCCGTTGATCGCGAGAACTGGGCGATTGGTCCGAACGAAATTCCCATCGAGATCAAATACGCAACGGCAGAGGTTGCACTCCGTGAGTTGATCGTCCCAGGCTCTATGTCACCAGATTTCGTCGCTTCCGAACAGGTCAAGCGTGAGAAGGTTGGCGACCTCGAAACCGAATACCTCAATGCCAACACGTCGGCCGACGGTGCGCGACCGGTACTCCTGATCGTCCGTGATCTGATCGGCAATCTACTGCGCACGGGTGCCGGAAATGTCCTGGTTGGGCAGGCGTACCGCGCCTAACGCCGGTCGTTATAGGGCTCTTTCGATTCCCCGACCAGTTTTGCAAGTTCGGAGAAAGACCACGGCGTCTCGGCGCCTGTGTCGTTGGCGATTTGCAAAACTCTGATGGGAAAACACACTGCATCCCGGTTGGATGGAGACATGTTTTCGGTGAATCTGTTGTCGCTTCGCGCAGTCGCTTCTGCCTTGTCGAACGCAACGTCCAATTCTTCTTGAGAGACGATACCCTTCGAAACCAGCAGGCGGTTGATCGATGCGATAGCTAAACAGAGCCCTTCAATTTGCAGATTTGCTGCATGCATAGCGCTGCTCCTTTTGGTTTGAATGTTCCCTACGCATTCAACGCGCGAATGGCTGGAATGATCCCGAACCAAGGATAGAGGCATGAACAAATTCAACTATCCTCGCGCGCAAGCGACTGCTCTGCGACTACTCGAAAAGTTCGGCCAGTCTGGCTTGCTCATCCGCGAAGTACCGGGATCTGGTCCTGTATGGGATCCGGGCGAGCCAGTGTCGACGCCATATGGATGCGTTGCAGCGATACTGGCCATTGAACTCAAGGACGTTGACGGCACGCTCGTCAAATCGACAGACCGAACCGTCTATGTCGCTGCCAAGAGACTTGTCGTAGAGCCAACCACAACCGACAGGTTCGTTTTTAACGACAAGTCATACACCATCGTAAAAGTGGCGTCGCTCGAACCGTCGAATGTGGTGGTTTACCACAAGCTTTTTGTGAGGGCTTGATCAGTCTCTCTCAACTGTCACGTTGATGAAATCAGGATAGATATCCACGGTAATAAGAGGTGTGCCATTCAAAATGGCTTTCCTTGCGCCGTCGGAGAACGTCCCATGGTTCAACATGGTTTCGAGCCGTGCGCGATTATCCTTGCTCTTGAAGAAGCCGTCAGGTTCATCTTCACTGTCATGAGAGCCGTAGACGTAATAATTCGCGCGATCTTGACGGATGATTGCCGCAGCGCTTTCCAGCCTGACGCCAGAGGAATTGAAGTGATCCTTCGCGCTCAACCTGGCGGTATAACTTTCTAAGGGCTGCGACAAAGCAGATCCAGTGAATGCAAGCACAATGCTGGCGGCAAAATATACTGATTTCATGGTGTTCCCCCTAAAGCGTGGCGACCCTACTCAAGGGCATCCGATCTGTCGAGAGTTAAAACACAATGCTCAAACGACTTTCAGCCCGCGAGAAGTTCGAACAACTGATCGCCGACTTCGAACCATTATTGCGCAATGCCTTCATGGAGAGCATTGCCGACATCAAATCGAACATCCAGATCAAGCGGATTGTCGAGCGGCTGGAGCGAAACGACATCGCCGGCGCCTTCGACATGCTGCACATGGAGCCGGCAGCGTTCCGTCCATTGGATAAGGCCATTGCTCAGGCTTATGAAGGCGGCGGCGTGGCGGCCGTTTCTTCGATGCCAGCCATCAAGGAGCCCGACGGCGCGAAACTGGTTGTTCGTTTCGATACCCGCAACTATCGCGCCGAGGCTTGGCTTCGCGATCACAGCACAGGTCTGATCAACGACATCATTGCCGATCAGCGTGTAGGTATTCGTACCTACTTGACCGAAGGGCTGGAAGCCGGTCGCGGGCCGCGAGCAATGGCGCTTGATATCGCTGGCCGCCTCAACCGGGCGACAGGCGTCCGTGAAGGCGGGATCATCGGCCTGACGTCCACACAGGCGAAATATGTTGCATCGGCACATAGCGAGCTTCTTTCGAACGATCCAGTGCAGTTAAAGCACTACCTGACGCGCAACCGGCGGGATAAGCGCTTTGATGCAACCGTTCGAAAGGCAATATCAACCGGCAAGGCGATACCAGTCGAAACCGTCGACCGCATGACCACCCAGCAATATGCGAACCGGCTTTTGCTCCTCCGCGGCGAAACGATTGCCCGCACCGAGACTATGGGTGCATTTAATGAGAGCCAGATGGAAGCCTATCGACAGTTGATCGACACCGGTGCCATCGCCGAAAGCGTCGTGCAGCGTGTCTGGCACACTGCCGGTGACAGCCGGGTCCGTGACACACATCAGGGCATGGATGGTCAGACCGTTGGTTTCAGAACGCCGTTCCAATCGCCGAATGGTCCCTTGCTTCAGTTCCCGGGCGACCCGAGCGCGCCAGCCTCTGAAATCGTCAACTGCAGGTGCCGTATGAGCATCAAGATCGACTTCCTTGCGGACTTGGATTGATGGCCGTCTCAAACGTTTCCTTTTCGTCTCAAGTGTCCGAATGGGTGCAAGAGACGAACAAGCGTCTCATTGCTGTGTTTCGCACGTCGGCGAGCATGGTCATCGAGGAAATGCAGAAGACAACCAATCAAGGCGGCCTCAACCGCATCGATCTTGGGCATCACATCGCCTCTCTGCAGGTAGGCATCAACACGCCGCCACAAGACGCGATCCGCAAGGCGCCAACTACACCAGCCAGGCCATTCGCAATGGGCGCGGTTGACGCATCGATCGCCGGGGCCGAACTCGGCGACACAATTATGGCTTCCTATGGAATGGCCTACTCGCTTCGCCTTGAATACGGATTTGAAGGCACTGACAGCCTCGGCCGCACATACAGCCAACCTGCTTATGCATTCGTGCGCACAGCGGCACAACGCTGGCCCCAGATCGTTCAACAAGCTGAAGAATTGGCCAAGGCACGCGTTGCAGCAAGGAATTCATGATGGCCGCTTCAACGATTGAGGGAATGATTCCCGAGGCGCTGCTTGCTCATCTGTCATTGCTCGCGCTGTCGCCAGCGCTTCCGATTGCCTACCCGGATATCCAGTTCAATCCTCCCGCAACGGCCTATCTCAAGGTCTACTACATCCCCAACGGCACCCAGCGCATTTGCATCACCCCAGGCTCGCCAAACCGATATCAAGGCATCCTTCAGGTGACAGTCGTGTTTCCGGCAGGGCAGGGAGCGGTAAAGCCAAATGATGTAGCGGGCCAGATCGCCAGTCACTTCGCGGAAGGCACGCAACTGCAAACCGCTGCCGGTCCCGTTCGCATCGACAAGCGGCCAAGTATTGAGCGTCCAATGCAGGACACCGATCGCATTCAGATACCAGTTTCAATCGACTGGATTGCCTACCTCTGAGGCAAAGCCGTTCCCATCCCTTCGGCAAGGATATTCAAAGCAAAGGAGGCCACCATGGCCAATCTGTACCCGGTCGCCGGATGCCGAATCTATATCGGTGCCGCGGTGGACCTTCCCGATGTCGACGTTGTCGCTGCCGACTTCACGGCTACCACTTGGGTTGAAATCAAAGACTGGACCCAGATGGGTGCATTCGGCGATGCGGCCGCGCTCATCACCACGCAGCTCATTGACCGCAAGCGGGACGTGAAGCAGAAGGGCACGCGCAACGCAGGCCAGATGCAGAACGTCTTCGCCGTGTTGGCCAGTGATCCCGGTCAGATCGCGCTTATCGCGGCTGAAAAGACGGACCAGAACTATCCATTCAAGATCGAGCTCAATGACAAGCCGGCAGTTGGCGCCGCACCGAAGAACTCGCTGCGGTATTTCATGGGCCTCGTCACCTCCGCTCAGGAAGCGGGCGGCGCGGCGAATACCGTGCAGAGCCTCAATTCAACGGTCGAAATCAACACCAACATCGTGAAAGTCGCGGCTTCGGCCACATAAGGAGAGCTACATGACTACCAAGACACAAAAGATCAACGATCTCTCTGCATTCGACGGCCTCAAGGAAGCGCAGGAAGCCGGTATCGACATTGAGATCAAGGATCCTTCCGGCCAGCCCATCGGTGTTTCGATCCGGGTTGCCGGGCCGGACAGTGAACGCCAGCGCAAAGTGATGAAGGCGCTCACCAACGAACGCATCAACAACGAAGACCTTGCCACGGCCACCGCAGAAGACATTGAGGTCAACACCCTCAAAATCCTTGCGGCAAGCGTCATCTCCTGGTCGCCGATTGTCCTCGATGGTTCCGATCTCCCTTGCTCGGAAGAAAATGCCATTCGCCTGTTCACCCGCTTTCCGTTCATTCGTGAGCAGGTGGAAAAGAAGGCAGGCAAACGCACGGGTTTTATGAAGCGCTCGTAAGGGCGCTCCGAAAAGCCATTCGTGACAACCATGTTGATCGGCGGCCGCGCATTCCTGCCGCCGGTCAGCACGTCTGGGTTTGGTTCGCTTATCTCGATCGGAAGCGCTTCCACAACGGATACGCCTTCATGCCTATCAGCCATCTTGAGATTGATGCCTGGGCGCGGCTTCACGGCGAAACGCCCGCAGCTTGGGAATTGCGCGCATTGAGCGCGATGGACGTAGAGAAGATGATCCTGCTCAACGCATCTGATGACGACAGCAAGGACGTGGTTTCGTCAAGGCCAATGTCGGTGGAGCTGTTCGACGCGTTGTTCTGAAAGCGTTTGCCTGCTAATCCAGACCAGCTTTACGAGCGTGATCAAAGAATGGGGAGAGAAGTGCGCCCCCGTATTTGATATGTTTTTCGAGGCATTGGACAATTGCATTAAAATGGTCGGTTGAGAGATACGCAGCTGGCCCATCGATCTGCCGGCGATCCATCTCTCTGATACTATCTATGTGTGTCTTGAAAGACAGCCATAAGAGGTTGTCCCGCTTGATCTCATCAAGCACGAGCGCATAGGTATTTTGAAACAAAGCGACGGTAACGATTTGATGCTCTCCATCAACCATTACGTTGACCGGATGAGTGTAAATCACGTCATCGTTTGAGTTCATCGCCATTCCCCGCATCTTGCCGTTGACGATATCTCCCGCTCTCCAAAGGATCAATAGATGACCATTGCAAGTCTTGGTTTGGCCGTTGATAGCGCGCCAGCCGTACGAGCTGCCGTTGATCTGGATAAACTCGCTGGTTCGTCGGCGACTGCAGAAGCCGCAGTAGCAAGATTGGGCACGTCGACTTCTGGTGTTATGGGAAAGATTGGTGCGGGAGCTGGTGCCATTTCGCAGAAGCTTCGCGAGGCGGCAAATGATGCCGAATCTATGGCCGCACGTATCAATCGAGCTCTGAATATTCGAGCAGAATTCGGTGGAATAGGGCGTGGCACCGATATCGCAGCCTACGGCGCCGAACTGGATCGCCTGAGAACCAAATTCAACCCGCTGTTCGCAACAATTCAACAGTACAAAGCAACACAGTCTGAAATTCGGCAAGCGCATGCCATTGGCGCAATTGGTATCGATGAAATGACAGCTGCGCTCAATCGTGAGCGCAGTGCTGCCTTAGCTAGCATCGCTGCGCTCAAGGGTCGGCAGGGAGCATTGGGTCAAACACGTCCAGGGCAGGGTGCTGGTACGTTTCAGACAGCGAACATTGCGGCTCAATTCCAAGACATCGCGGTAACGTCAGCAATGGGTATGGCGCCACTGCAGATTGCTTTGCAACAGGGCACACAGCTCAGCGCTGTTCTCAATACGATGGAAAGTCCGGTTCGTGGTCTGGCGTCGGCATTCTTGTCGGTGATCAACCCAGTTTCATTGGTGACGATAGGTGTAGTCGCCCTAGGTGCGGCAGCGATCCAATACTTCACAACATCAGGACAGGGTACAAAAAGCCTGGATGACATCCTCAAACAGCACAAAGACAACATTGATCGTTTGGGACCTGCTTATGCAGCGGCTACTGAGGCAAAGAACAAATATATCAACGAAAGCCCTGAATTGTCAGATGTTCGCTTTGGGGCTGATCGTGACGACGCCATCAAGAACCGGCTTCAGGAAGCCAAAGCTGCCAGTGCCGAAATTCTCAGCCGATCTTTGCGAAGTCAATTGACTGGAGATGACTTCATTTTCGCTGCTGCGCTGCCGTCGAAGTTTGAAGGTGCTACCAAGGCAATTGATAATTTTAAGAGGTCAGTTGCAGATGGTGCACCTCGTGTTCGCGAGTTCCAACTAGAAATCGGCAACCTCGTCAACAACGGCGCAATTTCCGCCAAAATTGGCCAGGAATTGCTGACGGTGACCAATCAGGCACTTGAAGCAGAGGACAAGCTGCTGAATGTCTCGGGAACGACTGATCGTGTGGCAAAGGCGTTTTCGGATGCACAGCGGGCGATTGACGGCATCAATCCACTTGGAGCTGCGGGAAGACTTTCAGATATCGAATCGCGGTTGGAAAGCTTACGCAAAAAGATGCAGGCCGGAGAAGCTACGACAAGTGATCTGTCGCGCGAGATCAATAATCTTGCGACACTCAATCCAGATTTGTCGAGCCCCATTAACGAGATTGCTCGGTTGCTGGGAATTGCTGCTCTTGCAAAAGCTCAAATCGAAGGATTGTCCAATACTGGCAAGGGCGACAGATTGCGCGGCCCAGGTAGGAGTCAGAACGAGTTCGACGATGCGTTGAGCTTCTTCCTGCGATCCGACAAGGATCTACGCGAAAAGCTAGAGGCCAAGAACAAGGAGATTGATCGCGAGGCCAGGCCGAAAGTTGACCGAGACGCAAATGCTTATCGTGACCTCTTGAAATCCGCTCAAGACCGGGTTGCGCAGAGCAAACTCGAGGCGGACTCCGCTGGACTGAGTGGCATTGCTCAAGACGTCCTGAGGTTCAAGTTGGACTTGCTTCAGAAAAGTCAGCGCAAGGGCCGCGAAATCAGCGAAGCTCAGACAAAAGCCTTGCTCGATCAGGTTTCAGCCTACGAAAGGAACGCTACCGCGGCCGCCAAAGCGACCTTGATGGCCGATCTCATGTTCGAGCGTCAGCAGATGTTCCGGTCTCCTATTGATCAGACCGTTGCGTCAACGCTCAAGGGAGCAGGCCTTCCTATCGATTTTAATTCGGAAGCTGCCGCAGCAATACGGTTCAATGAGCAGGTGAAGGAAGCGAGATCGCTAGCAGGCGATTTCGTTAGCACGTTCACGCAGGGACTCGAAAGCGGCAAGTCGGTATGGGAAGCCTGGGGTGATGCAGCAATGTCCGTGCTCGACAAGATCACGGATAAGCTGCTCAACGACGTTCTCAATGCACTTTTCGAGGTCAATAAGGTTGGGTCAGGTAGTGGCGGCGGATTGTTTGGCTTCCTCGGAAGTCTGTTGGGTGGCGGTTCATCGGGTGCCGCTGCTGATCCATGGGCCGGCATGCGCATGGCAAACGGCGGGGCGTTCACCGGTGGCGTGCAGAAATTCGCAAATGGTGGCACCTTCACCAACTCCATCGTCAGCAGCCCGACGCTGTTCAAATTTGCCAGCGGTACCGGCCTGATGGGTGAAGCTGGACCAGAGGCCATCATGCCGTTGAAGCGGGATAGCTCCGGCCGTCTTGGTGTCTCGGCCGGCGGCGGCGCAGCCAACAACAATCAGCCCGGCCAAATGCGTGTCACCGTTGGCGTCTCTGTCGACAACAACGGGAACCTGCAAGCCTACGTCAAAGATGTAGCGCAAGCTGAAGGACAGAATGCTGCTGTTCAAGTCGTGACCGAGCGGGAAAAACAACGAGATGATTTGTATTGGGCAGGCGGTCACCCACGCTAGACTTTTTCGCCAAGACTTTGGGTGAAATAGAACGGCTTTAGGCCACGCTCAAACAAATCATGAACTGCGGCCAAATCAGTGTTGCCGCCAACCCGTAGAAAGTCATGGAGTTTGTTAAGCGAGCGTTCCACCAATTCTTTGTGGCTCAAATCTGCGTCAAAGGGAGTTCCGATGGCTACGTGCGCGCCAAACGGCATCTCTCCGGGTACATCTTCATACTCGATATGAAACGTAGCGATGAAACGATCTTGATCGCCGCCGACAACGATTTTGTCGAGTCGAATAGCGCTGAGCCGCATGATGTACCTTTCCGCGAGAATCTAAACCAGAAAATCAGCTTAGCGAGAAGGAATGGCGAATGCCATCACTCATAGTGTTGCCACCAGTTCCGTTGACTGAATGCGACTTCAAGCCTGTTCGACCACGGGATACAAACCGAATGGAAGGCCGTAAGACGGAATCCCAGACGTTCGGGACGCCATACTGGACCATGAGTGCCAAGTTTGCAGCATTGTCGGATACTGATTTGGGTCTGACGCGCGCTTTCATGATGCAAGCGGGCGACGACGGCGAAGTCTTTGCGGCCTATGACGCAATGCGTCCTCGCCCGGTCCTGATGGATACGGGCAAGCCGCTTTCCGGCACAAGGGCCGGTGGCGGCGCATTCAACGGTGATGCGGTCCTTCAAACGATCATCAATGCGCTTCTGATAACGGCAAGCGGCCTGCCTGCCGGCTTTCAGCTCTCGCCCGGTGACTATGTGGAGATCCGCAAGTCACCAACAGTTCGGTCACTGCATTTGATCACCGCGGCTGCTACGGCTAATCCATCTGGCAATTGTACATTCCCGATCAAATTCGCGCTCGACCTTCAGACGTTCACGTTGCCTTGCACGGTTCATTTCGAAAAACCGTCCTGCACTATGCAGATTGATCCCGGCAGTTGGCAGGGGCCGAAGTCATGGGCGAGCAGGGAACCAAGCTTTTCAGCAACTGAGGTGTTCTTCTCATGAGCACTGTCCTTGATCCTGCAGTTCAGGCTGCGGTCGACGCCGGCCAGATCCGCCGCCTGGACCTCATCCGTTTCGATCTACCGGGCCGGACGGTCGGATATCACCGGGGAGGGCATCCATTCACCTACAACGGTCTCACATACCTACCGAACCGGTTTCTGTCAGCCGGTTCAATGAATAGCGCTCTCGGCGTGGCTGTAACGACGCGGACAATCACCTTTTCGAATATCCCGACGGCAGACGTGAATGACGCGATCGCGAAGATCGAAGAGTTCAACTACCTCAACGCTCCTGTCATCATCGCGCATATCTGCGGTGATCCGGCAACCGACCAGGTGTTGGGTGTGCTTGCCTCGAGCATTTACGAGATCGACAAGGTGAAGTTCAACAAGAGTGCGATCAACCAAGGCGGTGAGCGCAACCTGACGTTGTCAATCGACCTGCAGCCGCCCGGGCGTTCGGCGCGCGGTTCCACTCAGGTCAAGCGGTCGCAGGAAGAGCAGCAGTTCGACAATGCGCTCACCGATACCTGTTTTGAATACGCATCCGTGACCGGCAGCCAGCCCGTCGAATGGGGCCAAAGGTAACAACCCATGACCAGATTTGAGATTGTTGCAGCTACGCTAAGCGCGGAGATGGCAAAGCCATATGAGTATGGCATTGCCGATTGCTTCTTTCTTGGCATTGCCATGATCGATGCTCTTGCCGGGTCTGAACACCGCAAATCCTATTCCAAGGATTATCGCACGATCCTTGGCGCACAGAAGGCGCTGCGCAAGCGCGGGCATAAATCCCTTGTTACGTTTTTCGAAACGATTGCTGAGCCGTGTGCGCCAGCCGCTGCCCGTCTGGGCGACATCGTAATCCTTCAGCTTGGCTCACATGAGCATGTCGGCATCTGCCTCGGATCGCGCTTCGTTACCAAGACCGATCAGGGCCAGTCCTACCATACCCTCAGCGACTGCATCGCGGCGTTTCGCGCAGGATAAGCATTCATGCCAATTTTTACTGCCATTGCCGGTGCAATCAGCGCCGCGCTTTTTGCTGGCTCTGCTCTGGCGACAACGCTCATTGCTGGTGCTCTGGCATTCGGCGCCAAGCTGGCGTTCAGCTATCTGAACCGTCCAAAAGAGCGAAAATACTCGGCCGTCCAAGGTGAAATCCAGTACGGCGCCGATGTGCCAGTTGGAGCCATGTTTGGCACCGGTATGACCAAGGGACACCGGATTTTCTATGCGAAGTACGGTAAGGGAAACAAGTTCAACAGCGACATCTATGTGCTGTCGAATGGATGGTGCGACGAGCTGGAAGGCATCTATTTCTACGGTGAGAAGAAGATGCTCGTGCCGAAGCCGATCACCGGCAACGAGGCGGCTTGCTTCGGTGTCGACGGCTTCGACGACAAGATTACGATCCGCTTCTACGACGGTCGACCAGGGCAGGGCGTTGATACCAAGCTCGTTAGCGTAACCAATGCGCTTGGTCGCAATTGGAAGGCGACGAGCGTCTGCGCCGGTCTCTGCTATGTCGTCGTCGACAGGGAATACAACGCGGACAAGTTCGAGAAAGGCGCACCTGAGTTCAGTTTCATTCTCCGTGGCCTTCGTCTCTACGATCCACGCAAGGATAGCACTGTTGCAGGTGGATCGGGACCACATCGGCTCGACAATCCGGCAACGTGGGAGTTCTCGAAGAACACGGCCATACAACGCCTGAACTATCAGCTTGGCTTATGCGGAGTGATTTCCGGGCGGACATTGATCGGCGAGGGCAAGTCGATGGGTCAGCTCGACCTGTCCTCCTATTTCGCTGCAATGAACGTCTGTGACACGGTGAGGAAGGGAAAGCCGACATATCAAAGTGCGATCTACGTTCAGGGATCCGATGACCACACGGAAATTCTGAAAGAGTTTGACGATGCGATGGCGGGCTATGGCCTGAACCGCCGCGGCTTGTCCGGCGTGATCCCCGGCGCGCCGCAAATCCCCGTGCTTGAAATTACGGCCGCCGATATTCCAATGGATCGCGCCCAGGAAGTCAGCAAGCGCAAATCTGCCTTCGAAATGTACAACATGATGTCCGGGCAGTTTACCTCTCCGGAAAGCCAATGGGGCGCGGAAAGTCTCAAGCCGATTGTTGTGAATGCAGACATCGCCGCAGACGGCCGCCGTCGGCAGACGTCAAATGACTTCCTGCAGGTCTCCGATCCAGATATTGCCCAGTACCTTCTCAACATCCGCTACCGCCAGAACCGCAAGGGCGGCCAGGCAACGGTTCCTGTCAGCCGCCGCGTCGGCCTGAAGGTACAGGAAGGTGAATGGGTTGTGTTCGACGGCAAGACATGGCTGATCACGGAATGGCGTTGCGATGAGAACTTCTTGTTCACGCTGGTTCTGTCTGAGACCGGCGCAGACATCTATTCGGATGGCGACATTGATCCGGGCCCGGTCATCATCCCACCATCGCCGCCGATCAATCCATCGATCCTGTCTACCATCCAAGGCTTTGCAGTGGAGGTCGGTGTCATCAATGGCGAGGATGGTTTCGAGAAGCCCGCACTTCGCTTCGGCTGGACACCGCCAGATGACCCGACAATCACGGAAGTTCGGTTCTTCTACCGTATTGCCGGAACGTTCGTGGAGTTTCAGGACAAGTCGTCACAACCGGAGGTAGGCGTCTTCACTACATCGAAGGATGTTCAATCGGGCGTGTTCTATGAGGCGCGTGCCACAATCACGACGGTGCCCGATCGTTTCAAGACATTCACGCCGTGGCTGACGACGACGATTAAAACCAGCCGCGAAACAGTATACCTGCCTGGCGTCGTTGATGGAGTGCTTCAACGCCTGAATGCTAAGCTCGACTGGATTGGCAAGTCTATCCGGTTTGCGGATGAAGAACGTCAGAGGATCAGTGCACTGCTCGCGGAAGCCGGTGCGCAGTCGTTTGATGATCTAAAGGAGTTAACGGCAACTGTTGGCGCCTTTACAGCAAGCTACACGGAACAGTTGACAGTGGTTGCAACACAAGGTGCAGCATCCGCGCTCAGAATTGAGCAACTGACGGCGCAAGTAAGCGATACAAAGACAGGCCTGAATGCCCTGTCTCAAATTACCAATTCGCTTTCAACCTCAGTCGGCACCATTGACGGAAAGCTGACTGCCGTCACCAATCGTGTTGATGTGAACGAGTCAAGGGTCGGCAATTTCTACGCCAATGGTATTCTTCGCTTTGAACAGGTGGCAACGCAAGTTGGTGCGCAATCAACGGCAGGACTGAGCGTAGCGGCAAATGGAACCGGGCCAACGTCACAGGCTGCCTTGTTCCTTAGCGCAATAGCCGGTGGCACAAGCGAAGTCGGAATAACCGCCGATTCTTTCTACGTAGTTCAGTCCGGGGCAAAGCGGCGACCCTTCGTCATTCAGAGCGGCGTGCTTTATGCCGATGAGCTGCGCGTCAACAAGCTGGTTGGACTTTCCGCCACACTTGGCGCCGTGGATATCAGCGAGGCCGTGATCGGTAATCTCATCGTGGGAACGTCCAATCTTGGGATTGATTCAGTCACGAGCAGCTCGCGTGTCAGCGGCCTCGTCTATCGTGATCCCAGCCCAAGCATTGGTTATGTGAATCTCTATCTGACTGCGAATATGCCAGTTGCGGGCCGGTCCCTGATGCAGATCAACTGGAGCGGATCGTTCAGCTACCAGGCTCCCGGCCGGTATACGATCATCGTGACGAACACGACGACGGGT
Source organism: Phyllobacterium sp. 22229 (assembly GCF_052056495.1). Taxonomy (NCBI): domain Bacteria; kingdom Pseudomonadati; phylum Pseudomonadota; class Alphaproteobacteria; order Hyphomicrobiales; family Phyllobacteriaceae; genus Phyllobacterium; species Phyllobacterium sp. 22229. The sequence continues at coordinate 58,584 of NZ_JBQEPA010000012.1, read as the reverse complement.
GAGATTGTGTACTCGAAGTCATTCGTGCTTTCGCCCAATACGACAAACTCGCCCCAATCATCTATTGATTTCTTCTTTGGCAACAACGCTGCCGGAAATAATACCTTTGAAGCGAAAATGTCCGAAGGCACCGGCGGTTCCGGCATCAATATCTACAACGTCACGCTGACCGCCCTTTGGTGGAAACGCTGATCTAACTCAACCCATCCAAGCCTCAATCTTTCACCCGCCAGTGCGGGGAGGAGAACCCATGTCTGTAGATGAAACAATCAATGCAGCCTCAGCGGAGACAATTGCTGAGGCGATAACGCCCGCAGAACCTGCGACCCTGCCGATCGATCACGCTGAAGAATTGATGGCTGTGAAGCTTTTCTATGAATCGAGAACCGTCGGACTACGTGCTGCGCTGCGCAAGGAACAGGCTGTCACGGCTGAGCTGACCAAAACCAACATCGATCTCAACGCTCGACTTGAAGAAGCAGAAAGGGGGCTCGAAGATGTTCGCGAGGAAATTGTGAAGCTATCCACTTCAAAGTCCGAGGAGTCCGCCAGTAAGGTCGGAAAGGTGCGCTGATGGCTGATAATCCTGACTATCAGGTCGGCACGGTCTCGATCAATGCCGGTTCAAGAGCGCTGACGGGTGTCGACACGTTCTGGACAACTGCGGAACTGGAGAAGGGCGATCAATTCGGTGTTGACGGCTATCCGTTGGCTCGAATTGACAGCGTGAACAGCGACGGCTCGATTACGCTACTCGATAGCTGGCGTGGTCCGACATTGGCAGTGGGAACCGCCTACTTCATCCGGTACCAGGCGGACTCGCGGTTTACTGCCCAGCTGACATCAGTTCGAAAGCTGCTCAGTCAGCAAAATGTGCCAGCTCTGGTCGGCCTAAACGGAGCTGCGAATAAACTTCCAATTTTCGCCGGTCCGGGGATGATGGACTTGGTTGATTTGTCGACACCGGGTCAAGCGCTGATTGGAGCAGGCAGTGCAGTCGCGCAGCAGGCGGTACTTGGCTTGCCAGAGCAATTGACGGCAAACCGCACTTACTATGTCGATGCCTCAACGGGTGCTGACACAAACAATGGACTCTCAACAGGTACGGCCTTCAAGACAATCATGAAGGCAGTATCGACGATTTATCAGAAATTGGATACCCGTAATTATGTCTGCTACATCAATGTAGCTGACGGAACATATAACGAATCCATCGTCATGCGCGGTCTGCCAAAAAGCTCCGGCTTAAATCGTTTTCCCATATTTCTGACCGGTAATGTCAGCAGCCCCGGTAACGTCATTTTATCAGGGGCGGCCACTTGCGTTCAATTATTTGGCGGCGCCAAGCTCGATATTCACGGCTTTCGGCTCAATCCCGGCACCGCCGGATATGGATTCTATACACTCGATCCCGGCACCACACTGAACTACGGCAACGTGATCTTCGGTGCCACAACCGCTGACCATGTCGTTTCGCAAAGTGGGTCTGTGGTCACTTTCGATGCAAATTATACCATCGCTGGCGGCGCGCTAAACCACTTTCACGCCACGGAATGGGGTTGCATCAAGGCGGCTGGTCCCGCTGTGATCACATTGACAGGAACGCCCAACTTCACTGGGCAGTTTGCCGGCGTGGCCACGTCTGAGCTGTTCCTGGTGAACGTAACGTTCTCTGGAGCAGCTACCGGTAGACGGTTTCTTGTACACTATAGCGGTGCAATTCGAACTGAAACGAATAGCCCGGTGTTCTTGCCTGGTAACAGCCCCGGCATTCAGGAGGCAAGTGGCAACTTTGACTACCCGCCGCGCGTGTCTTACGCAAAGAACTTCGTTGACCAAACTGGTTTTCCCAGCGGTGGCGACGGTTTTGTAGATTTCCCGGGTGTTGTCTACGATGTTGGCGGCGGCGCGATACCGTCCAATTCGGCATGGCGACCACGAGGTGGTCCGGTGATAATGACCGCGCGCGTAACATTCACAACGGGTGTAGAGGATGGTCGGTTAATGGCGATCTCAATCTACAAAAACGGTGTGTCGCTCCAGCAGGCGGTCGGCGTTACAAGGGGCACTGGACCGCAATCGATATCGATAACTTGCATGGATAGTTCCAACGGAAGTGACGTTTATCAAGTGTTTGCGCGATGTGACAGCACTGGTGGCGTCACGATCAATGGTTCTCCGCAGTGGACCACATTTAGCGGGGCGCAACTTTAGGACCGCACGCGTCGAAGAGTACTTCTACGTCGCCGTCGTGCGCGTATTGTGGCTTTCCTTCGTGCAATGCAATTCCAAGCGGGGCTTTCGCTTGTCAAACAGGGGGAGGCACCAGAACTGCTAAACGCAAGGCCCTGAAGTTTTGATCGACTTTTACCGCTGACCGTTACGATTCATTTTCTTTGGCGGCGAAGTCCGCAAAAAATAGAAAAGCAAGAGAAACAAAAGAAAAAGCGGTAGTCCAATCCACGCCGCGAGTATCTGAACCATACGTAGTTTCCTTTGCAATCTGTATGCGAAGTACATGTTTGCGCGCATTGAGATGTAAATCAATCCCTATCGATTAATTTACAGTATTCTTTCATATGTGAGCGTCACATCGATAATAGCCCGCTCCAAAATCAGGAAAAATTATGAAACTGACAGCAGAAATGCTGCGTCGGATCGCTAAGTCGACTCCGAGCGCGACGAATGCCGCCTCATTGATCGGGGCACTTGACAAATATGGCTCCGATATCGGCGTTGATCAGCCGCATAGGTTGGCCCAGTTCGTGCCCCAGGTCATGACGGAATCGGGCGGTCTCAAGGACAACAAAGAAATCTGGGGGCCGAGCGCCGCGCAGATCTTGCAAGCCTCTGCGGAAGAGAAACAGGCGTCCAAATAGCGGGCTATCTGATTATTTGGGCGTGCAGGCTCCAAACAATGCTTCTACGCCGCCATTATAATTGCACGCGTATTTGTCAGAGGTCACGTGGATGGCCAGATCTACGGCAATGGCAGCACATACGGCAACAAGCACCAGGATGGCCCAGTTCAACGATTCTCGATGATCATGATGATGGTGAATAAACATGTCGCTCTCCCATTCTGGGATCTGCAATTGGGCTTCATCATACCACCAAACATAGCTTGGCCGAAGAACATTCGATTCGAATTTTGAAAGAACAGTGACCCGACTGCGGCAAACTTGCCCTTCATCACAGTCGGGTCTCTGCGGGTAAGTGCGTGACCCGCAAATGTCCAACGCACCAACATAAACTTTCGTTCTAACAATCAGGAAATCACCATGGACAGAACCATCCCTCGCGGGGCGGGGCTGCCGCTCGATTTTGTGTATAGCAAATGTAAGGTGGCTGTTCCGTGCTATCTCAACGGATAGAAGAAGTTCACCGCTTCAAAGGCGAATAGAAGTAACGCGAGGACTTTAATCAGTCTGAGGTCATTCGCGATGCGTTTTGAATTGATCGCTGCCTGTGCCGCATCCAGCCTTATATGAGCAATCAGCCGGTTTTTCGTATTGTCATCAAAAGGATAGTTTCGCAGGCTCTCATTGCCAAAATGTCCTAGATCATGATCCAGAGCATCCTTTGCGATCTCCATACCTGAAGATGATTGAAAACTGCTTTTTGCTGTGTATTTGGCAGGGCCGGGGTCTATCATTCAAATATCCACCTAATTTAGTTCTATTTTTGAACCGTTATACCATCCTTCCAAAGAAGCAAGAGCGCCTGATGGCGTCTTAAATCGAATCCAATCCACAATCAGGAAATCACCATGTCTCGACGTATCAATGCGGCGGGGCTTTCGCTTGTCAAACAGTGGGAAGCCCTGAGAACAACAGCCTATCGCGATGCGGTGGGCGTCTGGACCATCGGCTACGGTCATACCAGTGCAGCGGGCGGACCGGTCGTCACTGCCGGCATGAAGATCACGGCTGATGAAGCCGATGTCATCCTGCGGACGGACCTTTCGAAATTCGAGGCAAGGGTGGACAGGCTGGTCAAGGTCGCACTGACCGACAATCAGTTTGCCGCCCTGGTGTCCTTCGATTTCAACACCGGTGCGCTCGACAAATCCACGCTGCTGAAAAAGCTCAACAAGGGCGATTACAGCGCCGTCCCGGCCGAGCTGATGAAATGGGTGAATGCAGGCGGAAAGAAGCTGAATGGTCTCGTCAACCGCCGGTCGGCCGAGGCGGGGCTTTGGGCTAAGGGTGCATTCGTCTCGTCTAACTTCGTTGACGCGACGGCCACGGCGCCCGCCATCCTGACCAAGGAGAACGTGTCGTGGGGCGCAACCATCCTCTCGACGCTATCCTTTGCCTTTACGGGGGCAGGCCCGCTCCAATGGGCGCTCGCTGCCATCCTTGTGATCAGCTTTGTCATTGGCGCCTACTTGTTCCTGAGCAAGAGGATCAATCCGAGATGATTGCACTCCTAAAATACTGGCAGATTGGGGCAGGGGCTTTGCTGGCATGACAAGGCATTGTACGCTTAACGGTAATCCCAATGTGACCAAGGCAAGTAGGGTTGCGGCTTAGTGAAGTTCTAAAGCTTCACAAACAGATAAATACAAAGTGCCACGACCAGCAACACAAGCAACAGAACGATAAATTTCAGCGATTTGACTTCGCGGGCCGTAACATGTGCCATCGCAACGGCATGCGCTGCGTCTTGTCTGGCGTGTGCCAGCAGTCTGTTACGTGTTACTTCATCGAAATGGTAGTTTGAAAGCCCGCCATTGCCAAAGGTTCCCAAGTCCACATCCAGCGCGTTCTTTGCGATTGCCGAGGCAACCGAAGAATTCGACCCGTCAAATTGCTGAATGGCCGCGATTACTGAATACAGCTCGTGTTTTGGAGTTATTTTTCTGCCCTCAAACATGGACATGATCAAGCATTCCCCCGAATTTTATGAATTGGTGCAAGCGATATACCAGTTGTAGAAACTTGCAAGCCACCTCAACATAAAGAAGCGCAAATGTAGCGGTGGTTCACTGATTTATTGGTGCGCGCGCTGCTACTTTACCTTGTCCTTTGTCCCCGAAACAGGAATTCTCGATGAAACTGCTCCTTGAATGGAGGGCCGTGCTTATGATGGCATGGTCCGCTCGCCTGATTGCTATTGCGGCTATGCTGGATGGGGTAGCTCCGCCTTTTCCTTACTTGCAGGATACGCTTGCGGAGCCGGAAAAGCCTTTCTGGCAATCTCCAGCGTTCATCGCCACAACCGACACCGGTGGACTTGTTACGACCGCAGTCGCGAACGTCGGCACAATCCCTTGGCAGAACCTCGTTGTCCTTGTTGCGGCCGCCTTCCTCGGGCTGGTCGGATATCGGGTTTACGACTGGATTTGGGACCGCAGGAAGCAGGACGCCAATGCGGAGGCAATCAAGTCATGATTGCACTCTTCAAATACTGGCAGATCGGGGCAGGGGTTGTGCTGGATACGCTGATCGCCTCTGCCCCCATCTATCTCTACGGCAAGCACGAAGGCCGCCAGCAAGCCAATGCAATCGCCGCTCAAGAAGTCATCAAGGCCTATCGGGAAAGGGCAATCACCAATGGCAATATTCAGAATCTTGATCCTGTTGGGCTTTGTGTCGAGCTTGGCGGCATGCCAGGCAGTTGTGCCATCGAGCTGCGCGGGTTGGCAGAAGATCACCGTCAAACCGGCAACAGCGATCTATCTGGCGGGCAATGACATTCCCGCCGGGCAGGGGATCGCCTCTCACAATGCATTCGGTAAGACAAGGAAATGCTGGTGATGGACAAGGACATACAGTGGCTTATCGGTATCTCTGCGGGCCTGTTTACCTTCCTGGGCGGGACAATCATCGCCGCCTTCCGCTCTCTCACAGCATCGCGTGAGGCTGGAGACAATGCACTCCATGACCGAATCAATCGCGTTCGCGACGAATATGTCCGGCGCGTCGATCACGATGGGCAACAGAGCAGAACGGATGATGCGATCAAGGAATTGCGGGACGAAATGCGTGAAGGGCAACGGGAGACAAACAGGCGCCTTGATGCGGTATTGGCAGCATTAGCTCCGGGGAAACGCCAGTGAAGTGGCCCGGCAGCCCAGCTTCATTGCTGTGGCCCCCGAGCCTCAACCGAGCTTTGCTGCGACTTAACTATCAAAGAATGCAAAGCTCGGTTGGCAGATCGCATTTCCACAAAAATAGAAGTTATCTATGGACCGTGAATTTAACCATTTTCGCGCGCCTACGCAGTTTTCGCATAGCTGCTTCGGATAATTGCGCCCGCCAATATTCCGGTTGTTCAAATGTCTGGGTGAAGATGTTTTCGTTGCGTTTCTTTGACTTTAAGAACGAAATTCGAGTCCGCATTATATCCTCCAGATACTCATTCCCCTGGCTTTTCGCCGTTTAGATGATCTTCTCAGACTTATTCTTTTGAGTTGGCACCAAATGAGCTTGAAAGCTTACGGCGACTAAACCCAAATCGCGGTCAGAGAAATCACTCCCGAAGATTTCGCCCAGTTTTGAGCGCAGTCAAATTACGGATTTTTAACATTGGGGAGGGAGGTCCGGCAAGGGACATCGGGGACGGATGCCGAGCCTCATGTGTACTCGTAGCCGAGCCCTAACGTTTCACACTACACTTGGTGAAATCGGCGTTACGCTGGCAAATTCAGTTGAATGGGTGGCGAGGCTTTTTCAAAGGTGAGGCCCGGCAGGGGTCTCTGGGGAAGAAGTTGCCGAGCCTCGTGTTATCTGATGGAAACAACGCTGACTTCGTAACATTTGAGACTGATCGGAAAATTATCTGAACCTGTGGCCAAACTGAGAAAATGAGACCCGGCCGCGACTGACTATCGAAGGTAAGCGTTTACCGGGACCATACTTGCTTTCATGCGAGCGTGGACTATTTGCCAAAAGTCGCCGTTACAATCAAGCTTCGCCGCCCTTGGGGATAGTGGAGCTTTTTTTGCGTTTCTCAGGGCGTTTTCTTTTTCCGGCCGCTTATCAAGTCGGCTTCAAACGCAATACGGTCTGTGCTCGTTATTGCTATCATGGTCTCATCGACAAGCTCATTGATTGCAGTCAGAACTTCTTTGGTGTTCCAGCCTGCCATAACGGTATCGCCGATGAGATTGCGAAGTGCATCATCAATCGCGAGCCGACAGTCATTAAAACGGTTTGAATAGTTGCCTAGGGCCTTAGGAGGGGTGATCTTCATCAAATGTTCTTTCAGGCAGACAAACTGCCTATGGTTCAATCCCCCCTTCATCTTCACCACACTTCATTCTGAGGTCAGATGTCAATATCCATTCGTTGCGATTTGAACCCCGCTCAGCCGTTTACGGTGCCCTTACTTCCCTCGGCTTCAATCTTTCTTCTTCATCAATTTTGACAGGCGGGTCTCAGTATCCGTCTTTCCCTTAACGTCCAAGGCAAGCGCCGTGGTGTCAGCTACGGCGGTTATAGCCGCTAAAACTTCTTCATGGTGCCATCCGGCGCGGGTCGCTTCGACAACCAGCTGAACAAACACTTCTTCTATTGCCGTCTGGCAATCCTCAAAGCGGTCAGGATAGTTGCCCGTCGTCTTGGGTCCCGTGATTTTCATGTCGATTTTCCGATCTGAATTACTCGATCAGTTTTACAAATATCGCACCATACGGAGCCGAAGCGAATAGATGTCCGCCCATTGCCAGCATTGGATTATAAGCCTTGTGTAGCAATCTTGCTTTGGTATGGGTTTCTCCCGGCTTGATGTATAGGTAGTATGCATAGCGGTCCAGAGGCTCAAAAAAACAGCAGTCTACCTGGGGCTCGTCTCTGTTTTGGTTAATTAGAATAGCATACTTTCCACCTTCAAAATTGATGAGCGCAGAAAGGTCTTCTCCTAGATACGCGGAACATAATTTCTTGCGCGAGCACTGCGCTTTACCAAAAAGAATTTTGTTGTCCGCTTTGCGGACAATTGCGATTTCCAGCGAATAGGACTGGTCAGAAGCAGAAGGCTCGTCGGCTCGACCTGTCGTAGACACAAACGCGGACAAGACCGTCGCAGCCAAAACCCGCGTTGCTCTCATGGCAATACAAGCAGATCGTTGTCGGGCAGGGGCTTTTGAAGCCTCAGGGCTTCTTCCGCCGGTGCATTCAGCCACACATCGATTTCGCCCGCGGTTCGTAGAATGAGTGACATTGCTTCAAAGCCGATGGTTATTCTGTAAAGGTTGCACATGGAATAAGGATATGTGAAGACACGTTAAACACAAGAGGCGGCGATTTGCCCGTATTGGAATTCGACTGGGGGCTCCGTGTTATCTCTTTCGTTTACGATCAATTTGGCATTGCTCTTCGTCCTATTGATAATTTATTTCATCGTCGCGATCTTGGTTCCTAGGTTTCCAGAAAATATGCGGTTGAAGCTCACGCAGCGTACGATGTTATGGGGCATTACATTTATGATCGCCGGGCCACCTCTTGTCGCCCTGTTGAGTGCCATCATATTGTTTGCAGTTATAGGATTGGGCAATTTCAGAATACCGGATGATGTATCTCCGGATGCGCTGGTCTTCTATTTTATTTTGGTTTTGACCTTTGTCGGGTTCTTTTACTTCTACGGTTATCTGGCTGCCCTCATGACAGGCCTCATCGTCGGAATCTCGAGAAAATGGTTGGGTCTTTGGGGCAGTGTCATTTTATCAGCTGCACTTGGATACGTGTCGGTCTGGCTATGTTGCGCCATTGCTGATCAAAGTGATCTTGGTTTTCTGGCCATATCCGGTGCTGTTGGTGCGATGTATTTGACTCAGCGTATGGTAAAAAAAGACGCTGCATACCGAGGGTGAGAAAGTCGACGTGCATGCTGGAATGAGTTTCATAAAAAGTTGCCGGCAGGCAGCAGTGTGTTCCTTCATTCTTTTCGGGTCGTGATCTGCCACTCCTTCGCACCAAATGTTACATCGAAACGTGACAGGAACGAGCGACCAAGCAGGCCGTCAATGCCGTCACCAAAACCCTTGGCTTCGTCAACATTGACCACGGCGGCAACGTCGTTCGCTTCAACTTGTCCAAGTCTGATCTTATTGACCGTTGTTCGCAGAGCTTCCGATACACCGTTGGCCGTCTGCATGGCGATTTTGGAACCGCCGTCGAGCGGTAGTTTGGCTTTGTCAGCAAAGGCCTTGCTGACGGCAACAAAGCTTGCCCCAGTATCGACTATAAATGTTCCATTGACACCGTTGATATTGACAGATGCCATGATCACGTTTTTGCCTTGCGTCGCGAAGCGGTCACTGCCTGTTGCATAACTTGCAGCACAGTTTCCCTTTTTGCTGAAGTCCTTCATTAGCGTCTGGACGCGAGGCGTGTCATTCTTTGCTGGATCAATGGATACCCACGTTTGGAGCGGTGCCATTGCTTCGCAATACTTTCCAAGGGCAGCGTAGCTGTTTGAAAGCTTCTGGAAAACAACGCTGCTGATGGTAGCGGGGTCATCGGCAAGGCCAATCGTAGAATAATAATCATCGATGGCCGCCTCATATTTCTTGGCATCCTCTCTGATCTGCCCGCGCAGAAAATGGAACTGCGGCATACCAGGCGACATCTGCACCACTTCATCGGCTGCATTCAATGCTTTGTCAAAATCGCTCAAGCCATACAATATGTCAGCTGCACGTGAAAGCGCGACATTGGATGGGCTGCAGGTATGCGAATAGGCAATCAGAGCATTGGCAGCTTCCCTGTTATAACTTGCCTTCTGCAGCTCGCCTGCCAAACTGTACCGCGCATTCCAGTCACAGGGTTCGCGACGCAAGATGTCGAGCTGTGTGGCCACGGATCTGCGTTTGGCGACGTCATCGGGTAAGGGGGCGATATCGAGCCGGTTATAAAGGGCGGTGAGAGCGGGATCAGTTTGCGGAAGAGGTGCCGGAGCCGCAGTCCGCTCAGGGCCTGTGCGGGGAGGGCTACCATAGAAATAGAGGGCGGCCGCTCCACCCAAAGCCAGACCGATTGCGATCACAGTCAGCCCTATCCCAACCCAGCTTCTGCCTTTGGATGGAACGCCTCCATTACGGTCTTGAGGATCGGCTACCAGCATTCAGAATTTCCTGATCTCGTACATAAATTGAAAAAGCCATCGGGCATTATCGAACAACGTCGCGTAATGCCATGATAGATGCGATGAGGCTGTTACCCTTTTCAATGATGGATCGCAATCATGATGAGACGTGGTGATTACCGGTCAAGAGCGGTGGCTGGTATGACAGCGTCGCATCCCCGACCAGGCGTTTCGTGCCGTCGATCATTTCCATGAAACTTGTGCCTGTTATTGCTGAACCGTCGTCAAATTGCTTTTGTCCATCCGCGGTCGGCATAAGGTTGATGCTCTTGATCCCCCAGTCGTCGAGTGATTTCAGCTCGCCGGCATCCGTAATGCCGTCCTGGTTCAAGTCCTGCCAAACCCGAAATTCCTTCCAACGGGCATCTTGTTTGTCCAAAACGCCGTCGTGGTTGGTATCGAACGCATATTGGAGGCCCTCAAGATCTGTGACAATGTGGCCATTATCACCGATACCTTGTCGTTTCAGTTCAAGCTGGCGTTCATCTTCAGACTTCCACAATGAGAAGGCAATTTCTTTAGCTTGATCGATTTTGCCGTCCGGTCCCGACGTTCCATCTTTTGCCAGGTCGATGACAAGTAATCCGTCTTTTGGGCCAACCCAAGCGGTCTGCTGTGGCTTGCCATTGCCCTGCCAGTCAAAGTGAGGACCGCTTACATCATTGGGTTTTGTCAGATCGATCGGGCGAACATCAAGCTGGTTGTCGCCGTTGAGGTCCAACAGAACGGGATTGATTGTTATTTGCAACCCAGGAGCCCGAACACCCATGATATTTCCCTGAGCATTCTCATAGAGTAGGAACTTTTGATCGTTCGTGGTCATGGGACCAAGATACTTGATGCCTTGACCCGCGTTAGGAAATTCGAACCCGCCGGGCAAAGGTACAATAGTCCCGTCACCTATTTTCTCGCCAGGCTTTGGTGAACCAATACCTCCGGTCCCAGATTTTAGAATGAAGATGTTACCGTTGGCATCCCGGTAAACGGGAATTGTGTTTTGCAGCGTCACTCCAACATAAGTAACACTTGTACCTGCTGGGGTAACTGCCTGTGGTAAATATTTGAACAGGTCCTTATTGGTGGAACCGGGAGCAACGGACGATACCCAATTGATTGTGGGCAAGGTTAGTGCCGGATCTCCGGAAAAGCTTCCCCATCCGCCAGGCGGAGGCAGCGTGAATGTTCCGGTAGAATACTTCGTCCCGAACGGATTGGATGAAGGAATACCATCAATGCCGGTGCCTGGCGGCGGTAGAATTGGGTCTACGCCTCCAACTGGGGCATCCTGAGTCATTCCGTCACCCGGATTAAAGCCCGGGCCCACTCTGTAACGCGTGTTCTCAACCTTGAATGGTAGGCTATATGGTAGCGGATGCATAAACATATGATAGGTGTCGAGTTTCGGAGCAGACTGACCGGTCAGTTTACCCTGCGCATCAAAGTCAGCAGTTTCGGCGTTTTTCGTATTCGGGTAGAGGGTTACTCTCGATGTCCGGTTGTCATTTATAGTGTAATCGAGATAACTTGCTGTGGCATCCTTAGTAAAAAACTTAATTTGAGCATGCCATGGCTGACTGCCAGATAGATCGATATCGGTTGTTGATCTGATTTGGTTGCTGCCTTCATAGAGAATTTCTTGATGTGAAAGGCGATTGTTGCCATCGAACGTGTTGACAATGGTCTTATACCATCCGTCGCCGGGATTGAGAGTTTCAACCCGTCGCTCCAGAGCTCTTGCCTTTTCTTGAGCAATCGCGGTCTCAACAAGACGCCTTGCATCTGCCGCTGCAATTTCGGCATTTCGGTCATAGGTCAGATTGCCGTTGCCATCGAAGTTTTGCTGCTGGGTAATTGCTCCGGTTTCGGGATTGAATGTCTGTTCCGAGCGTGATCCATCATCCATGGTCACCTTCCCACTGGTCAATTGTCCATTTGGATTAAAGATGTATTCGCCCCGCGCCCATGGTGCTGCATTGGTCGGATCAAGATCAGTATGGATGCGTGAGCCATCGATCGTAACGACATCGGTGTTCGTCAATTGGCCCTGTGGGTTGTAATAGTATGTTCCCGTTTTCCAGCCACCAGCATCGGTTGTGTTGTAATCCGAATGAATTCGCGAACCATCATCCATCGTGACATCGCGATTGGTCAGTTGTCCGTTGGGATTGTAGTAATAGACGCCGCTCGCCCAAGCTGCAGCGTTGGTCGGGTCTAGATGGGTGTCTATCCGGGAACCATCCGCGTTGAATTGCGACTGGCTCGTCAGCTGGTTGTTGGCGTTAAACTGGTCGGCCGTCAGATTTCTGCCTGTTGCGGGTTCAACGCTATAATCGGTTCGTGAGCTGTCTGGGTTAATCTCGCTATAGTGGACGCGTTGTCCCTGCGAGTTATAGCTGTCCACGATCCTTGGCTTGCCCGTATCAGGATAGAATATCCTGTCGACATACGAATTGTCGTCCGACACCTCCGTTGAGTGAACCAACTGGTTGGTTGCGTTGTACTGATACGTCCCCTGTTTCCACGGGTACTGATTGTGAGGATCAAAATTGCGTTCCCAGCGCGTACCGTCGTGATTTTTTTCAATCGAATGCGTCAAACCATTTTGGGCGTCATAGTGATAGATGCCTTCTGACCAGGTTTGCTTGTTATCAGGATCAAGGTTGCGTTCCACGCGCGAGCCATCCGCAGCGATGTTCCGTTCCCAGGTTGCTTGGCCGCTTTGGGGGCTGTATGTCCATTCAATACGAGACCCGTCGCGGTTGGTATTTTGCTGATAGGACAATTTGCCGTCAGAACCAAATCGCTGTTCAGCCTGTTTCCACGGCTGCGTATTGCTCGTGTCATAGTAGTTCTCGACACGGGAACCATCTGCATTAAATTGCGTCTCTTTGTACTTGCGCCCCTGACCGTCAAATTGAGACGTGGAGGAGGATTTTCCGGTTATTGGATTGAATGTTTCGTCAACGCGCGATGAGCCATTTATAATAGTGGACCGTGCCGTCAAAACCCCATCTTGATAAGTTCGGGTGACTGTTGTTTTGTCATCAATCTTGAACGTCTGAGTTCCAGTTTTAACTTCCGGCCCCTGCCAAGCATGAAACTCACCCTTATCTTGCCGCACTTCGTGCCGACTGTTGAGCTCGGAAATTTTTGCAGGATTTGTCACGTCCTTCTGCTTGAGATTGCTATCTAACTCGTACCAGCCAACTACCTTGCCATTGTTGTCGTAGCGGGGATGATAACCATCAATGTTTTCTGGGTTACCCGCGAACCCGCCATTCTGGCCGGTAATGCCGTCAAGGGCACGCGCAATGATTTGATCTTTTATATGACTAGGGACTTGTGCGTTAAGGCCTCGCTTGAGAGCCTCATAGTTTTCTATCGGATCGCCTCCGAACTTTGCGGTTGTATCGGCCAATGCTTTCGCGTTGAGTGCAACGAATTTTTCCATTTCCGCGGCATTGGCAAGAATACGATCTCCAACCGTTTCATTCGATATTTTCGGATCAAGGATAGTGTTCCAATAATTGAATGCCCCGCCCCATCCGGCAAGTGTTTGCCCTCCTTGATTGATCGCTCCCAAGGCATCACGTGGAATAATGTCGGTTACCGGAGGAATCCTGCCATTGGATATGGCGTCTCCGATCACGGCTTTACCGATAATGTCAGAATTGGCCTGTATCTTTTCTGCATCGACTGGCTTTCCGTCGAATGTTAGGCCCATACGAGTTATATCGCGGATGAAGTAATTGGCCAGACTGCCCGGATCATTGCTGTTGATCTCAGTTGCCTTGCGCAGCCAGAACTCCTGGTCAGTTGCCTGTTTGAAGTCCGCTGCACCCGCATTGGCCGGGTCATTGATATAGGTCGTAATCAGGCCATGAAGATAGTCATAGCCTTTATAAAAATCCGCGTTCCCACCGTTTGTAAGCTGTTGGAGTTGGGCTTTCTGGGCGTCGTTCAACTGGAAACCTGGCGCGTCTGTCATTTGCGCAATCACTTACTTTAGAGGAGAATGAAAAGGAGGAGAATTGATGGTTTTATTGAACGCGGATGTGCTCTATTTGACAGTCCAGCGTTGGATCAACGTATGCATCCCCTGGCTGATTTCACGCCATTGCGGCAGGGCGTCATACGGGAACATACCGTTCACCTGCAACTGGAGATCGCTGTAATAAATATCAAACTGGCAAGATGGATTACCAACGGTCGGTAAACAATCCAGTTGAATTTCCACCTGTGGGTCGTTGAAACGATAATACTGCTCAGAGGGAATAGCAGGCGTTGGATAGCCGTTGGGGTCAACTAACTGCAGTAGTCCGTCGTATTTCGGCTGTAGAAAGAAGCGATATTTCAGGTCCTTGATTTTGCCTGCAAACCGCCGCGATGGCAAATCTGTGTCTGTATCAGTCTTTCTCTCAGCCAATCGGGGAAGAACCAGATAATGATTCTTGTCAGGGTCCGACTGGCCCGATTCTACTGGGCGATAATTGGCTAACCCAAATGGGTCAGACTTAGGTGCGCGCAGGTCGGGCATCCAGAAGGAAAATCTAAAGCCCTCCCTTTGTGGATAACAATCAACGCGTTCCGAGGGAACACTTGGACCAAAAGCGTATGGAATGGAGAAGGACTGCCCATCCTTCAGCCGGAATTTAACAGGATAGGCCGGGTCCATATTGAAGATGCTGGCATATGCGTCCGATGACCTGTCTGGGGATGCCTTGCAGGGAAATGGCTGGGCTACCGCTATGCCGTTGATGCACAACAACAGCGCAGATACTGACATCAACAAGCGAAAATCTTTGCTAAACAATGGGACTGCCCTCACTGCAACGGAACTCGCGCGCCTGAATTATTTTGGATGAGGTAGCCACCCAAATATAGGCGCAGCCCCAAATTGAATTTGTAGCGAGCAATAGTTGCCTGCTGTTTGCCAAGCAAGCGAATGATTGCAAATGGCAATAGTGTTAGAAAATATCTTCAGGCGCGCGGAAACTCATTCACAACATCAGTGCACGGATAGGTTTTCCCCGACAGAGTGGACCCAGTGCCGATGCTGAAGTCTGAGATTTGCATTCGGAATTCTCCTTCAAGGGCGGCGTCCTCGCCCTGTGGATAGCAGGGATTGTCACAAATCGCCTTTGCCAACAGCCGTGATCCGTCCAACAGTGTTGAGATGTCTCTTCAGTATCATTCGGCGCAAGCATTTAAAGCAATCCGTATGCGTGATCTGATCCGCAGAATCGGATTCGTCAATAATTATCCGCTCTGGACAGAGAAAGAGGACGAGCAAATCACGCAACACAGTGGAGAATTGACGGGATCGATAGTCAGTTGAAAGCCGTTGAGGAGCCTGTCGCCGACCTTGATAAATGGCACAAATGGGCTATGGGGCGTTGATGCCGGTCTGCTTTGTTTCAGGATCTGGAGCGGCCGTCTGGCTTATTGCTGCTCGCTAACTTCGTAAGTGTGTTTCATTACCTGGGGAACCGGGATTTATTTCACCGCTGACCTTGCCCGCAAAAGCGCCCCCAGCCGCCTTAATGGGGAGGGTACAAGTGCTTGGTACATGGCCCTCAAACTCATTAGGATATTCATTGACGTCGAAATTTGATGATCGAGTTTGTCGATTCTTGTTCTCAACGATTCAGCCTGTGCTTCGACAGAAACCGCATTAGACACTTGACGCTCAGCCACAGAATGTAGCTCGCTAAGAATTTCTGATTTCGATTGGTCTAATATTTGCACTATTGTTTTGGCTTCGGGCATCCAACGCATTTCAGAAGCGATGCGAAACCACAGCCGTTTCTCTGCCGTTACAACCAGCTCTTGCGCCCATTGACCGGTGGCCGCGCTAAGCGCTGATATGTCTGGTGATCCCGCCATAATAGCGGAACGATAGAGTTTTTCATATTTGGAGGCGTACTTATCTGCCGGCGAATGTTGATGTAAATAATTGGTTACTTTTGCTGCATCCTTTGCGTCATAGTGTTCAATGGCTTCTAGCAAGAGGCTTACCGTTGTCGGATAAATCAGTAACCGCACACCAAAATTATTCTTGCGCCAGGACGCAACGTTGTGAAACGTGAGTAGTCCGGCAAAACCCCTAGCGTCGCATACAATGACAGCGCATCCAACGAAAGCAGCTTCCAGCGCCATACGGGCCGTTGCAAAGACCAGATCATACTTGGGTAACTCCCGTTCAAGTTCATGGGAAAACCTACTCGTGCCCCGTCCGAGCTCGTCGAGAATAATACCCTTTTCCGCACAAGCGCCCCGCACCGGTTCCGCGACGCCGCTCAATTTTGTAAGCAAGAGTGCTCGTCCGGGACGATCTGGTAGTAAGGGTCTAGAGATAAAGCGCCGAGCGTCGACAGCATTGGGTACGATGGTCAAGCGATCGGCGGGGATGCCTCTGGACAGGCATTTATCTCTACAAGCTTCGTCTACGGCGACATAGTGCCTGATCTGCGGGTGCAACATAGGAGCTTCTAGTTCAAACGTCGAACTGTGGCACGTATACACAACTGGCACGTCGGGAAAGCGCGCCATGGCAATAAAGCATGGGGACACATGATGGGCATGAATAACATCAGGCCGATAGGGTATTTGATTTATGTCATTATAGACTAGGTGTCCCGTGTGAATCATCCAATGTGCATCGTCGATTAATGTCGGGGCAAAAATCATGACATGGTGACCAGCAACACGAAGTGCATCAGCTAATAGTTCAGCGACATTTTCGGATCCGGATCGCGTTCCAAAAACAAAGTTTGTAATAAGAACGCGCATTTTATATTTCTCCGATGCTTTTATTGCGAAGATATGGTCTATTTCACCAATGCAAAATAGACAAACACTAAGTATTCTTCTTTTGGCGCATCCTGGGCATGAGCTGCGCATTCACCATTGGGTGGAATTGAACAAGCCCCTTGTTTTCTTTCTGACAGACGGATCTGGAAGCAAGGATCAGTCCCGAACGCATTATTCCCGGGAAATCATCGAAAAGACCGGATCCGTTGCAGGCGCGATATTTGGCGATATTTCGGACAGGCTTTGGTACGAAGCGCTGGCACGTCATGATCACGGGTTTTTCGCGGCGGTGATCGCGTCAATTGAGGCTGATATTGGAGAGCATCATTCTTACAGAATAGTTGCGGATGCACGTGATGGATACAATCCAATCCACGACCTGGCATCGGCCATGGGCGCGATCCTGCAAAAGCGATTGTCCGCGCGCGGCAAACCGGCCGAACTCCTCTTTTCCGCCGCGACAGCCGGAGCAAAAGGCGATCGTGTCTGTGAACTGGTTTTGGATGGGGAAGCCCGCATGCGAAAATTGGCGGCGGTGGCGCGTTATCTTCCACTGCTTGATGAGGCGCGCTCTATTTTGAAACAGTATCCCGCAGCAATGGACAGGGAAGTGCTGATTTCTCAAGTCACGGATTGGCACACACCGAAAAATCCCGAGTGGGAGGAAATCGGACGTGAAAGAGTTGCGGCGGGTATTTATGAATCCTGCTTGACCTATGATGGCCATTTTTTGCCTGTCGTTTCCAAGATGCTCGAAAATACCGCCAATGGAGAATTCACACTCGAGAATTAATTTTGCAAAGGGCATTAATCGGCCGATTTCCCTTCCAGAGACAAAGCCTGTCCGCTTCCCATCACGCGAGACAGTTGGGGTTGTTCAGATTTAAATTGTGCAATGAACGTCGCCGCAGCGTTCTGTTCTACAAATGTTCTCATTGGGCGGAAGAGTCAAGACATCCGTTGATCTCTTTCCTGTTGACATTGAATGCTGGTGCGTTCCTGCTCTGTTCTAGACGATTCCCCGCCGGGTTCGTCTGCACGGAGATTGTATGGCGACCTATCTGGATAAACTGAATGCGGCACAGCGAAGTGCTGTTGAATATGGTGTGGGGGCCCAAACAACAGCCGCTGGCCCGTTGCTGATCATCGCCGGGGCCGGGTCGGGCAAGACCAATACGCTTGCCCACCGCGTTGCACATCTGATTGTCAATGGAACCGATCCTCGCCGCATCCTGCTGATGACATTTTCCAGACGTGCTGCGGCCGAGATGGCGCGGCGGGTCGAGCGCATTTGCAATCAGGTACTGGGATCAAAGGGCGCAGCCTACAGCGACGCTCTTGAATGGTCCGGCACGTTTCATGGCATCGGCGCGCGGCTCCTGCGGGAATATTGTGATCAGATATCGCTCGACAGAAACTTTACCATTCATGACCGGGAAGACTCCGCCGACCTGATGAACCTTGTTCGCCATGAACTCGGTTTCTCCAAGATGGAGAACCGTTTTCCAACCAAGGGAACCTGTCTCTCCATCTACTCCAGAACCATCAATTCAGAACGCCCGCTGGAGGAAGTCCTGAAGGACCATTTCCCATGGTGTGCCATGTGGGGACCGCAGCTCCGTCAGCTATTCGCAGGCTATGTTGAAGCCAAGCAGGCCCAGAACATTCTCGATTACGATGACCTGCTGCTCTATTGGTGTCAGACCGTCAGCGATCCACTCCTGGCGGAAGACATTGGATCGCGGTTCGATCATGTGATGGTCGATGAATACCAGGACACAAACCGGCTGCAATCGTCGATCCTGCTGGCTCTGAAACCGGAGGGGCGAGGGCTGACTGTCGTTGGCGACGATGCTCAGTCCATCTATTCGTTTCGCTCGGCCACGGTGCGCAACATTCTGGACTTTCCGGCGTCGTTTTCGCCGGCGGCCGATGTCATTACCCTTGATCGCAATTATCGATCGACACAGCCCATTCTCACCGCAGCAAATGCCGTCATCGATCTGGCATCGGAACGCTTCACCAAAAACCTCTGGACAGAACGCCAGTCGGTGGACCGGCCGCGGCTCGTCACGGTGCGCGACGAAAGCGAGCAGGCGCGTTACATCGTTGAACAGGTGCTCGAGAACCGCGAGGCAGGCTCACTGCTCAAACACCAGGCCGTATTGTTCCGCACATCAAGTCACAGCGGCGCACTGGAAGTGGAATTGACCCGGCGCAACATTCCGTTCGTGAAATTCGGTGGATTGAAATTCCTCGACAGCAGCCACGTCAAAGACCTGCTCGCCGCCCTGCGATTTGTGCAGAACCCACGGGATCGCGTTGCCGGTTTCCGGCTGATGCAATTATTGCCCGGTGTTGGTCCCGCTTCCGCTCAAAGCGTCCTTGACCAGATGACGGTGCATGCCGATCCCTTGGCTGCTTTGAGCGCTATTCCGGCGCCCGCCCGTGCGGGTTCTGAGTGGGCGGGCCTTGTTCACATGCTGCAGGACGTTCATCTGCGCAAAGGCGGCTGGCCGGCAGAGCTTGAACAGATCCGTACCTGGTATGAGCCGCACCTTGATCGCCTGCATGAAGACGCTTCAACACGCCAGGCCGATCTTGTGCAGCTCCAGCAGATTGCTGCAGGTTATCCATCGCGCGAGCGCTTCCTGACCGAACTGACACTCGATCCGCCCGATGCCACCAGTGATCAATCCGGCGTTCCGTTACTGGACGAGGATTATCTCATCCTTTCTACCATTCACTCCGCCAAGGGGCAGGAATGGAAATCTGTCTACGTGCTCAACGTCGTTGATGGCTGCATGCCGTCCGATCTTGGTGCCGGATCAAGACCGGAGCTCGAAGAGGAGCGACGCCTGCTCTATGTTGCCATGACGCGCGCCAAGGATGATCTGCACCTGGTACTGCCGCAGCGTTCTTTTACGCACGGTCAGAATGCTCAAGGCGACCGGCATGTCTACGCATCGCGGACGCGGTTCATCCCGGCAACGCTTCTGCAGTATTTTGAATGCATGACCTGGCCGAAGGTGCGCCAGGAGAGTGCAAGGCAGGCCGAAGCACGCAATGTGCGCGTCGACATTGCAGCCCGCATGCGCGGCATGTGGGGATAACCAATCCATGATTTGGATCAGCTTTCTAGGTAAGGGCTTCGAACCGGCTGCGCACCTCAGACAAACGTGCCTGCGGTGCCATGTGTCCATATGTGCGTATCACGGTGGCCGCATTCCTATGTCCAAGCTGTTCAGAAATGACGAGGAGCGGCGTGCCCGCCGCTACCAGTTGGCTTGCATAGGTGTGCCGCAATCCGTGGAAGCAAAACGCGTGTGACAGCCCCGCTGCAATGACCGCCTTCTTGAAAACGTATTTGTAGTCACACCGGTACCAGGGGCGCCCATTTGCCTTCAAGAATATGAGATCGTCTGATAATTTCCCGACAGTCAGGTTTTGGAAGAAGCTAAGTCCCTCGTTGGGCAAGAATACAAACCGTTCCCTATAGCACTTCACAGGGGTCACAAACACACCCGGACCATCGCGCCCAACATCGCATACTCTCATGCGTATCAGTTCGGTAATTCGGCAGCCCGTATAGAGCCCCCCTAGAACCAATTGGCGTAGGGAGGGGTCGCAATGATCAATCAATTTGCGACATTCATCCCGGTTAAGATGCAAAATTCGAGGGCGTTCGATCAGTGGCAGACGACGGATACAGCGCCAGGCGCGCTCAGACTCGATCTTGCCGTTTTCCCAGGCCATTAACACGGCGACCCTGAGAATGCTGAGCAAGGTATTTACGGTTTTTTTCCGCTTGCGTAGCTCTTCGTCGGTCATGTTGCTGATCGGGCGTTTTGGTGCCGATTTGCTCCTCGAATATCGGGGAGGCGTCTCAAGGACATCCCGGACAAAGTTCCTCACCAAATCGCCGTTGAACTGGTGCGCGGGGATGCTCGCCAGGGTGGGAACAAGGTGGTGGTTCACAAGTGAAATGAGCGTCAGGAAATGCGATCGAGCTGCCGCCAGTCGTTTCCACTCGATGTAATCATGCAGGGCGTGGCCTAGCGTGAATATTGGGCCAATAGGGCAGATATTGAGTTCTTCTTTACTGCCGATAGGGAAGGAGTCGCTGGTGGCCAGGCGGATGCGTACTTCAGAGAACCATTCTTGAGCCATTTGTAGTGCTTCAGGGAAAGACATACCGATCTCATTGCGATCCGTTTTGACGGGACCCAGTCGATACTGCCTATAGCTTCCATCCTTACGACGCACACGACCCAGCCAAAAGCACCGGCCCGATGGATAGTGTTGAAACCCGATGGCCCGGCAATACTCAGTAACCTGCCAATAAGGTGCTCCGCGCGGCGGTAGTGTTGCTCGCGCCGTATCGTCAGAGAGGTCAAATCCAAAGGCGTTTTCATGTCCCATGTTGCACTCCAAGACGCGGGTGAAAAATGCGGGTGTTCATCAAACGGAAACGACGAGCAGGGACGCCACTGTCACGGCGCCGAACAACGCGATTTGGGCAAACTTCTCGACAACGATTCGCTGGCCCTCGTTTCGACGTGTGTCGCCAAAGAGCGCGATGCATACTGCTGTTATTCCGCTCGTTGCGGTGAGAGAAAGAGTGGTGACAAAGACGGTCTGAAACGTAATCATGCGGTCCTCCACTAGTTGCCGGAGGGATTATTGCGCAGTTCTGTATCAGGTGGATAAGTTCGCGCAGAAAATCGGTCTCATTGGCGAGGGTGATACCGAATCAGACTGTTGCTGACTGACAGCACCCTCGGTACGTGAACCAGACACGCATAGGTAGGCATGAAGCCGGCAGTGACCCAGATCAAGGTCCAGGAAGTCAAAACTCTAATTGCCCGAGATGAACCTCGCTGCAGGATTTTGACTTGCAAACATTCCCCATGAACCAAGCGTCGGCGGAGAATGGGAGCGGTCGCCCGAATCACTTTTTGGGCAGTGCGCTGCGAGATACCGGGATTGGGAGCGGTTTAGCCACCCAAAATGCCTCCCGTAGACGCCCCTATATATAAAGAGTGATGCTACGCGAAATGGTTTCAACTTTGCGTGGTTTTGCCGCTTGATCCAGCATAAATGGATTTGAAACACCGATTGATTCTAAAAATCATTCGATCGGCCTGTCACGCCGGAGGTCGCGGGTTCGAGCCCCGTCACTCGCGCCACTTTCCCTCTCAAGCAATTGATGTAAATGCTTGATATTGTGGAAAGTGGTGCCCCGCACGCTTGCATCTCTTCTCTCCCGAATGTTTCCGTAGTCCACTGCCTTCTGCTATCCGGTTCGCGCGTCTGGCTCCTGCCGGTTTCTGATGCGGCTTAGTAAAATGCGTTCGGCCTGTTTTTCGCCGGGATAGCGGCGGCGAATCCTTTTTGTTGTTTTTCAACCCGTGGATACGATTCGCCACGAAGACGAATCGCCCCGCATAAATGCATTGCTGCGTTGCACAAAAATCAGTTGTGAAACCTTTGTGGACTAGGCAGCATGATTCCTTACTCCAGCTCCGACGGTTGCCGCCCATGCCCTTGCCGATTCTCGCCCTTGCCATTGCCTCCTTCTGCATCGGCACAACCGAATTCGTGATCATGGGCCTCTTGCCGGAAGTGGCGGCCGACCTGCGTGTCACCATTCCGCATGCGGGCCTGCTGGTGACCGGCTATGCGCTTGGCGTCGTCATCGGTGCGCCCATCATCGCCATTGCCACGGCATCTCTGCCGCGCAAGCCCGTGCTCATCGGCCTGGCCATGCTTTTCGTCGTCGGCAATCTGTTCTGTGCCATCGCCCCCAATTACTGGATGCTGATGATCGCCCGCGTGGTCACGGCTTTCGGCCATGGCGCCTTCTTCGGTATAGGGTCGGTGGTGGCCGCCAGCCTCGTGCCGCGCCACAAGCGCGCCAGCGCCATCGCGCTGATGTTCGCAGGCCTGACCCTCGCCAACATTCTCGGTGTTCCCGCAGGGACAGCGCTTGGCGAACTCTATGGCTGGCGCTCGACCTTCTATGCGGTTGTCGCCATCGGCGTTGCTGCAGTCATCGCCATCGCGCTGCTGGTTCCCGCTGCGAAAGAGGAAGAGAAGGGCGGGGGCATTCTCAGCGAGATCAAGGTTCTCGGCAAACTGCAGGTCTGGCTTGCCATGCTGATCTCGGCGCTCGCCTCCGGCAGCCTCTTTGCCGTCTTCACCTATATCAAGCCGATCCTCACCGATGTGTCCGGCCTGTCGACCGCCGCGGTGACCTGGGTCCTCTTGCTGTTCGGGGCCGGTATGACCGTCGGCAACGTCATCGGCGGCAGGCTTGCCGACTGGAAGCTGATGCCCACGGTAATCGGCACGCTGGTCACCGTGGTGTTCACCCATGCCCTGCTGGCGGAAGTCAGCGGCACGGCAGCGGCGGCGATCGCCGTGGTGTTCCTGTGGGGCATGCTGACCTTCGTCATTGTTCCGCCGCTGCAGATGCGGGTGGTTGAAACGGCGAGCGAAGCGCCCAATCTGGCAGCCACGCTCAACCAGGGCGCATTCAATGCCGGCAATGCCGCAGGCGCCTGGGTTGGCGGCGCGGCGCTCACCTGGGGCGTGTCCTATCAGAACCTGCCCTTCGTGGGGTCGGCGCTGGCCTTGCTCGGTCTTGGCGTGGCGGTCTGGTCGCTGCTGCTCGACCGCAGGGCGCAGAAGAAGCGATATCCAACCGAAGAGGGGGAAAGGCTCAGTCTCGAGCCTCTTGCCGGCGTTTAGGCAAACCCTCTTTCCCCGGCTTTGCACGACAGCATTCGCGCCCTGGCGCGCGTGCTGTTTCCACGCGCGCGGCATATCTGCATTTTGGTCTAAATCGTTTATAGGACCGAATGTCGCAGTTCTGAAAACCACGTCGCGGACAAACAGGCCGGCAAGGCACATTAATATCATTCTAAAGAGTGATTCAGCTGTGTTTTGCGGGCCAAACTGGCTTAAAACTGCGAATTTCGCGGCTTTTTATGGATATGCGTCACGAAATGGTGACAAAAAACCGGTGGTATCGGGGCGATTGTTGCACTTGCGCGCATGGCGCTAACGCGCTAACCCTCGCCGCATCGTACCGGTGTCAAAGCTGGTGCGGTCTGTCGCGTATTGGTGGCAGTCATGTGCATAACATGGCATTCTTGTCAGCCTGAGTTCACAAGGCGGAAAAAGTCGGATCATGAACGAGCTTTTAAGTTCCTACCTGCCCATCGTTATCTTCATTGGGGTAGCGCTGGTAATCGGTTTGGCACTGTTGGTTGCGCCTTTTCTGGTCGCATACAAGTCGCCAGACCCGGAAAAATTGTCGGCCTATGAGTGCGGCTTCAACGCATTCGATGATGCCCGCATGAAATTTGATGTCCGCTTCTATCTTGTCTCGATTCTGTTCATCATCTTCGATCTGGAAGTAGCCTTCCTCTTTCCGTGGGCCGTGGCCTTCAGCAAGATCGGCTGGTTCGGTTTCTGGTCGATGATGATCTTCCTCGGCGTTCTGACAATCGGCTTTATCTATGAGTGGAAAAAGGGAGCGCTGGAATGGGATTGACCGCTAGCCAAACCACCCTCGTGGCACCGAAACCCAAAGGCATCATTGACCCGGGCACGGGCAAGCCGATCGGTTCCGATGATGCGTTCTTCGGAGAGATCAACAATGAACTCGCCGACAAGGGATTTCTCGTCACGTCAGCCGATGCGCTGGTCACCTGGGCGCGCACCGGTTCGCTGATGTGGATGACCTTCGGCCTTGCCTGCTGCGCGGTCGAAATGATGCACACCTCGATGCCACGCTATGACGGCGAGCGGTTCGGCTTTGCCCCGCGCGCGTCACCGCGCCAGTCCGACGTGATGATCGTTGCCGGCACGCTGACCAACAAGATGGCACCGGCACTGCGCAAGGTCTATGACCAGATGCCTGAGCCGCGCTACGTCATCTCGATGGGTTCCTGCGCCAATGGCGGCGGCTATTATCACTATTCCTATTCGGTCGTGCGCGGTTGCGACCGCGTCGTGCCGGTGGATATCTATGTGCCGGGCTGCCCGCCCACGGCCGAAGCGCTGCTCTATGGTGTTCTGATGCTGCAGAAGAAAATCCGCCGCACCGGCACGATCGAGCGATAGGAGAGGGCGATGTTTGAAGAAGCATTGAATGAACTCTCCGGTTACCTGCAGGAAAAGCCCGGTCTTGCCCTGCAGTCGGTAACGATGGCCTATGGCGAGCTTAATCTTGAAGTCGAAGCCGGCAAGCTGATCGATACGCTGACCTTTCTGCGTGACGACGTGCAGTGCCAGTTCATTTCGCTGATCGATATCAGCGGCGTGGATTATCCCTACCGTTCGCATCGCTTTGACGTGGTCTATCACCTTCTGTCCCCGCGCCAGAATCTGCGCATCCGTGTCAAGGTGGCGACGGACGAGGATACGCCGGTGCCATCAGCTACCCCGGTTTATCCCGGTGCCGACTGGTATGAGCGCGAGACCTACGATCTCTATGGCGTGCTGTTCTCCGGTCATCCGGATCTGCGCCGCATCCTGACCGACTACGGTTTTGACGGCCATCCGCTGCGCAAGGACTTCCCGCTGACAGGCTTCGTTGAAGTCCGCTATGACGATGAGGTCAAGCGCGTGGTGTATGAGCCCGTCGAACTGCGGCAGGAATTCCGCAATTTCGACTTCCAGTCACCCTGGGAAGGCACGGACTATGTGCTGCCGGGCGACGAAAAGGCGAAGCAGTGAGTAGTGAATTCGTTTGTAGTGAGTAGGAACAGGAGCATTTGGATAAACGGATCGAATCCTATCGGGATTTGAAAGTGTGGCAGTCGGCGATGAGTCTCGCTGAATGCTGTTACGAGGCCACGAAAGGCTTTCCGAAGGAAGAAATCTACGGTCTGACCGCCCAAATGCGTCGTGCAGCTGTTTCAATTGCCGCAAATATTGCGGAAGGCTATGGACGAGAGAATAGAGGGTCATTTGTGCAATTCTTACGGATAGCGCAAGGCTCGTTGAAGGAACTGGAGACTCATGTCTTGCTATCGCGCCGCGTTGGCTTCTTGAGTCTGGATGAAGAAATTGAGCTGCTGTCGCGGTGCGAAGCGAACGGAAAGATGCTTAGGGCGCTGATCCGTACCGTACAGAGCAAACTGGCTGAATGAACTAGGTACGACGTTGATGATGACTACTCACCATTCACTACTCACGTTTCGCGGAGCGAAATATGACTGAACACAGCGTCCGCAACTTTAACATTAACTTCGGCCCGCAACATCCTGCGGCGCACGGCGTTTTGCGCCTTGTGCTTGAACTGGACGGCGAGGTGGTCGCGCGCGTTGACCCGCATATCGGGTTGCTGCATCGCGGCACCGAGAAGCTGATGGAAGCCAAGACCTATCTGCAGGCCGTGCCCTATCTCGACCGCCTCGACTATGTGGCGCCGATGAACCAGGAGCATGCCTATGCGTTGGCCGTCGAGCGCCTGCTCGGCATTGAGGTGCCCAAGCGCGGCCAGCTGATCCGCGTGCTGTTCTCGGAAATCGGCCGTATTCTTTCGCATCTTTTGAACGTGACCACGCAGGCCATGGACGTTGGTGCCCTGACGCCGCCGCTCTGGGGCTTCGAAGAGCGCGAAAAGCTGATGGTGTTCTACGAGCGCGCTTGCGGTGCCCGTATGCATGCGGCCTATTTCCGTCCCGGCGGTGTGCATCAGGATCTTCCCGACAGGCTCATCGAGGACATCGGCAAGTGGTGCGATCCGTTCCTGCAGACCGTCAAGAATCTTGACGATCTGATCACCCCGAACCGCATTTTCAAGCAGCGCAACGTCGATATCGGCGTCGTGACGCTGGAGGATGCCTGGGCATGGGGTTTTTCCGGCGTCATGGTGCGCGGCTCGGGTGCTGCCTGGGACTTACGCAAGTCGCAGCCCTATGAATGCTATTCCGAGATGGAATTCGATGTTCCGATCGGCAAGAATGGCGACTGCTACGACCGTTATCTCATCCGCATGGAAGAAATGCGCCAGTCGGTGCGCATCATGCGCCAGTGCGTGGATCTGCTGCTGGGCAAGGAGCGGGTCGGGCCTGTCTCCAACATGTCCGCCAAGATCGTTCCGCCGAAGCGCGGCGAGATGAAGCGGTCGATGGAAGCGCTGATCCATCACTTCAAGCTGTATACCGAAGGCTATCACGTGCCCGCCGGTGAGGTTTACGCCGCGGTTGAAGCGCCCAAGGGCGAATTCGGCGTGTTCCTGGTGTCCGATGGCTCCAACAAGCCGTACCGCGTGAAGCTGCGTGCCCCGGGCTTTGCCCATCTCCAGGCCATGGACTTCCTGTGCCGTGGCCACATGCTGGCCGACGTCTCCGCTGTCCTTGGCTCGCTCGATATCGTATTTGGTGAGGTTGATCGCTAATGTCCGTCCGTCGTCTTGCAGAAGATAGCGTCCAACCAGCAGCCTTCGCGTTCAATCGCGAAAACACTGCCTGGGCCAAGCAGACCATCAAGAAATATCCCAAGGGCCGCGAACAGTCGGCGGTCATTCCGCTGCTGATGCGGGCGCAGGAGCAGGATGGCTGGGTCACCAAGGCTGCCATCGAACATGTTGCAGCCATGCTCGACATGCCGCTGATCCGCGTTCTGGAAGTGGCGACCTTCTACACGCAGTTCCAGCTGAAGCCGGTCGGAACCCGTGCCCACATCCAGGTTTGCGGCACCACGCCGTGCATGCTGCGCGGCGCGGAGGACCTGAAGAAGGTCTGCCAGCACCGCATCCATCATGAGCCGTTCCACACCAATGAATCCGGCACTTTGTCGTGGGAAGAGGTGGAATGCCTCGGCGCCTGCGTCAACGCGCCGATGATCATGGTGTTCAAGGATACCTATGAGGATCTGACGCCCGAACGCCTCGAGGAAATCATTGATGCTTTCGAAGCCGGCAAGGGCGATACGATCACGCCCGGCCCGCAGATCGACCGTTATTTCTCTGCCCCTGAGGGCGGCGCAACGACGCTGATCGAAGGCAATGGCGCGGCCAAGCCGAAGCGTGCGGCAAAGACTGCCGATGGCGCTGCTGCTCCGGCCGCCAGTGCGGTAAAGCAGGACGAGACACCGGCAAAGGCCGTATCGCTCGACGACAAGAACCGTCCGGCCGCGATCGAAAAGCCTGCCGCCGTGGATGATCTCGAACTGATTTCCGGTGTCGGTCCGAAGATTGCCGGTATCCTGCATGAACTCGGCATCTATACATTTGCCCAGGTCGCCAGCTGGAAAAAGGCCGAGCGCGAATGGGTTGACGGTTACCTCAACTTCAAGGGCCGTATCGAACGTGACGACTGGGTCAAGCAAGCCAAGGCCTTGGCCAAGGGCGGCGAAGCCGAGTACATAAAGGTTTTCGGCAAGAAGCCGAGATAAGATCATTGGCGGAAACGATGTGCGTTTTCGCTGGAGAATGGACGAAGAGAGTAGGACGGGTGCGATATGCTCGCTGACAAAGACCGCATCTTCACCAATATTTACGGCCTTTTCGACAAGTCGTTGAAGGGTGCGATGTCACGCGGCTGCTGGGATGGCACTGCAGGGATCATCGCCAAGGGCCGTGACTGGATCATCAACGAGATGAAAGCCTCCGGCCTGCGCGGCCGTGGCGGCGCCGGCTTCCCGACGGGTCTGAAGTGGTCCTTCATGCCCAAGGAAAGCGATGGACGCCCGCATTATCTCGTCATCAACGCCGACGAATCCGAGCCGGGCACCTGCAAGGACCGCGATATCATGCGCCACGATCCGCATACGCTGATCGAAGGCTGCCTGATCGCCGGTTTCGCCATGGGCGCCAACACCTGCTACATCTATGTGCGCGGCGAGTATATCCGCGAGCGTGAAGCGCTGCAGGCCGCCATTGACGAATGCTATGACGCCAAGCTGCTCGGCAAGAACAACAAGAACGGCTGGGACTACGATATCTATGTCCATCACGGCGCCGGCGCCTATATCTGCGGCGAAGAAACCGCCTTGCTGGAGAGCCTTGAAGGCAAGAAGGGCCAGCCGCGCCTGAAGCCGCCATTCCCGGCCAATATGGGTCTTTATGGCTGCCCGACGACCGTCAACAATGTTGAATCGGTTGCCGTTGCCCCGACCATCCTGCGCCGCGGCGCGGCCTGGTTCTCCGGCATCGGCCGTCCGAACAATGTCGGCACCAAGCTGTTCATGATCTCCGGCCACGTCAACCGTCCATGCACGGTCGAGGAAGCCATGGGCATCACCTTCCGCGAACTGGTCGACAAGCACGCGGGCGGCGTTCGCGGCGGCTGGGACAATCTCCTGGCGGTTATTCCCGGCGGTGCATCCTGCCCGGTCGTTCCGGCTGCTGATATCATCGATTGCCCGATGGATTTCGATGGGCTGCGCAACGTCAAGTCGTCCTTCGGCACGGCGGCTGCGATTGTCATGGACAAGTCCACCGATATCGTTCGCGCCATTGCCCGCCTGTCCTACTTCTTCAAGCATGAGAGCTGCGGCCAGTGCACGCCATGCCGCGAAGGCACGGGCTGGATGTGGCGCGTCATGGAACGCATGGCGGTCGGCAATGCGCAGAAGCGCGAGATCGACATGCTGCTCGACGTGACCAAGCAGATCGAAGGCCACACCATCTGCGCGCTCGGCGACGCGGCGGCATGGCCGGTACAAGGTCTGATCCGGCATTTCCGTCCGGAAATCGAACGCCGTATCGATGAATTTACACGCAATGCCTCTGCGGCAAGCCCCGTGCTTGTTGCAGCGGAATAGGGTTGAGGGGATATGCCGGATACCAAAACAGACAAGCGATCGGGTGCGGACTGGTCGGCAGTGATGCCGAAGCACATCGTTCCGGCTGCCAATCTGCTGACACCGCCGATGGGCGCGATGGCGGCGGCGTCTGTTTTGACTCTCGGCATCGCCAGCCAGATGTGGGGTCTGTGGGCTGGCGCTCTTGCCGGTGTGCTTGACGCCAATACGAAGCTGAAGCCGCTGGCGCCCGCGGCAAAGCAGGCGCCGGATGTTGCTGAGCTGAAGACGATCATTCGCAAGAAGGCGACTGAAACGGCACCAAAGGCGGTTGCTGGCAAAAAAGCCAAGCTGGCGGTGGTCTCAACGGGTCCGTCGAAACCGGCGGCAATCGCAAAGCCGGGCTTGCCGGATGACCTGAAGCGGATTTCGGGCGTCGGTCCGAAGCTGGAGCAGGTCTTGAACGGTCTTGGCATCTACACCTATGCGCAGATTGCAGCATGGTCACCCCGGGAGACTGCCTGGGTCGATGATCATCTGAAATTCGGCGGGCGTATCGTGCGGGATGAGTGGGTCAAACAATCCGCCGCCTTGGCGGGGGTGAAGCCCGAATAAAGCCATGCTGGCTTGGACCGGCATGGAGCAATTGAAGGTATTTCAGCGGTTTCGCGGGAATGCCAAATGAAAATGCGGAATGTTCCGCGAGGTTGGACAGACGATGGCAAAGATCAAAGTCGACGGTAGGGAAATCGAAGTACCGGATCACTACACGCTTCTGCAGGCTGCGGAAACGGCGGGTGCCGAGGTGCCGCGGTTCTGTTTCCATGAGCGTTTGTCGATCGCCGGCAATTGCCGCATGTGCTTGATTGAAGTGAAGGGCGGACCGCCCAAGCCTGCCGCGTCCTGCGCCATGGGCGTACGCGACCTGCGTCCGGGCCCGAACGGCGAGACGCCGGAGATTTTCACCAACACGCCGATGGTCAAGAAGGCCCGCGAAGGCGTGATGGAATTCCTGCTGATCAACCATCCCCTGGATTGCCCGATCTGCGATCAGGGCGGCGAGTGTGATCTGCAGGACCAGGCCATGGTCTTTGGCGTGGATTCCTCGCGCTACAAGGAAAACAAGCGCGCCGTTGAAGACAAATATATCGGACCGCTCGTCAAGACGGTCATGACGCGCTGCATTCACTGCACGCGCTGCGTCCGCTTCACCACCGAAGTGGCTGGCATTTCCGAGCTTGGCCTGATCGGCCGCGGCGAAGATGCCGAAATCACCACCTATCTCGAGCAGGCGATGACATCGGAGCTGCAGGGCAACGTGATCGATCTTTGCCCGGTCGGTGCGCTGACATCGAAACCCTATGCCTTCCAGGCCCGTCCGTGGGAATTGACCAAGACCGAATCCATCGACGTGATGGATGCGGTCGGCTCGTCTATCCGCGTCGATACCCGCGGCCGCGAAGTGATGCGCGTGCTTCCGCGCGTCAACGAGGCGGTGAACGAGGAATGGATTTCCGACAAGACCCGCTTCATCTGGGATGGCCTGCGCACCCAGCGCCTCGACCGCCCCTATGTGCGCCGCGATGGCCGTCTGGTTCCGGCAAGCTGGCCGGAAGCGTTCGAGGCGATCAAGGCTGCCGTTGCCAAGACGACCGGCGACAGGATCGGCGCGATTGCCGGTGATCTCGCCAGCGTCGAGGAAATGTATGCGCTCAAGCAGCTCGTCACATCGCTCGGCTCCGCCAATATCGACGGACGTCAAGACGGAACGGTCCTGAACACGGCCAATGGCCGCGCCTCCTATATCTTCAATCCAAGCATTGACGGTATCGAAGACGCTGACGCGGTACTGATCATCGGTTCCAATCCGCGCTTTGAAGCGTCGCTGCTCAATGCCCGCCTGCGCAAGCGCTGGCGCGCTGCCGGCATTCCGATTGCGCTGATCGGCGAACAGGCCGACCTGCGCTTCAACTACGAATATCTCGGTGCCGGTGCCGATACCCTGGCGGAACTCGCCAATGGTTCGCTGAAATTCTACGGCGTGCTGAAGAAGGCCAAGAAGCCGATCATCATCATCGGGCAGGGCGCTCTCAGCCGTGCGGATGGCAATGCGGTTCTCGGCCTTGCTGCCAAGATTGCAGCGGATACCGGCGCGCTTGCCGATGACTGGAACGGTTTCGGCGTCATTCACACCGCTGCCAGCCGCGTCGGCGCGCTTGATATCGGTTTCGTGCCGGGCGAGGGCGGCAAGACAGTTGCGCAGATGCAGGATGCACTCGACGTTCTGTTCCTGCTCGGCGCTGACGAACTGAACTGGGCCGGCAAGGGCGGTGCCTTCACCGTTTATATCGGCACCCATGGCGATCAGGGCGCGCACAATGCCGACGTCATCCTGCCAGGCGCGACCTATACGGAAAAGTCCGGCACCTTCGTCAACACCGAAGGCCGTGTGCAGATGACCAACCGCGCCGCCTTTGCGCCTGGTAATGCCAAGGAAGACTGGGCGATCCTGCGCGCACTGTCCGATGTGCTCGGCAAAAAGCTGCCATTCGACTCGCTTGCCGCGTTGCGTGCAAAACTTTATGCAGAATACCCGCACCTGGCTGTCGTCGACGCCATTCAGGCCGGTGATGCTGCCGACATCAAGAAGCTGGCCAATGCGTCGGGCACCGTTGAAAAGACGGCCTTCGCATCGCCGGTCCAAGACTTCTACTTGACCAACCCGATCGCCCGCGCCTCAGCTGTCATGGCTGAATGTTCCGCGCTGGCCAAGGGCGGCTTCAAGCAGGCGGCCGAGTAGGCGGGGAAGAGACTGATATGGAAGATATTTTCGCAACCTACATCCTGCCGCTGCTGATTATCCTCGGAAAATCAGTGCTGATGCTTGTGGTGATGCTGCTGATCATCGCCTACCTACTTTACGCGGATCGCAAGATCTGGGCGGCAGTTCAGTTGCGCCGCGGTCCGAATGTCGTTGGACCGTTCGGCCTGCTGCAGTCCTTTGCCGACCTTTTGAAGTTCGTGGTCAAGGAACCGATCATTCCGTCCGGCGCCAACAAGGGCATTTTCCTCCTGGCGCCGCTGGTATCCTCGGTACTGGCCATGGCGGCGTGGGCGGTCATTCCGGTTAATGAGGGCTGGGCGATTGCCAATGTCAATGTCGGCATTCTCTATGTGCTCGCCATTTCCTCGCTCGAAGTCTACGGCGTCATCATGGCCGGCTGGGCATCGAACTCGAAGTACCCGTTCCTCGGCGCGCTTCGCTCCGCTGCGCAGATGGTGTCCTATGAAGTCTCCATCGGTTTCGTCATCGTCACCGTTCTGCTCTGCGTCGGTTCGCTAAACCTCACGGATATCGTTCTGTCGCAGAAGACCGGTCTCGGCACCATGGTCGGCCTGCCCAATACCTTCCTTGACTGGCATTGGCTCGGCCTGTTCCCGATGTTCGTCATCTTCTTCATCTCGGCGCTGGCCGAGACCAACCGCCCGCCTTTCGATCTGGTCGAAGCGGAATCGGAACTCGTTGCCGGTCACATGATCGAGTATTCGTCGACCGCGTTCCTGCTGTTCTTCCTCGGTGAATATGTCGCCATCACCCTGATGTGCGCATTGACCACGATCCTGTTCCTCGGCGGCTGGCTGCCACCGGTTGACGTCTGGTTCCTCAACTGGGTACCCGGCATCATCTGGTTCATGCTCAAGCTTTTCTTCGTCTTCTTCATGTTCGCCATGGTGAAGGCATTCGTTCCGCGCTACCGCTATGACCAGTTGATGCGTCTGGGCTGGAAGGTGTTCCTGCCGATCTCGCTCTTCATGGTCATCGCCACCGCGGCGTTTCTTAAAATCACCGGCCTGACACCGTAAGGAGAATCAGCATGGCACAACTCGCACAAGCTGCTAAATCGCTCCTGCTGGCGGAGTTCGTCGGCGCCTTCTTCCTGTCGATGCGCCAGTTCTTCGCGCCGAAGGCGACGTTGAACTATCCCTTTGAGAAGGGACCGCTCAGCCCGCGCTTTCGCGGAGAACATGCGCTGCGCCGCTATCCCAACGGCGAAGAACGCTGCATTGCCTGCAAGCTCTGCGAAGCGATCTGCCCGGCACAGGCCATCACTATCGAAGCCGGCCCGCGCCGCAATGATGGAACGCGCCGCACGGTGCGTTATGACATTGACATGGTGAAGTGCATCTATTGCGGCTTCTGCCAGGAAGCCTGCCCGGTGGATGCCATCGTCGAAGGCCCGAATTTCGAGTTCGCCACGGAAACCCGTGAAGAGCTTTATTATGACAAGGACCGGCTGCTCGCCAATGGCGACCGCTGGGAACGCGAGCTGGCACGGAACATCGCAATGGATGCGCCGTACCGGTAACAATTGAGTGGATGGGGCGTCGTCCCGTCCGAGTGCGCGCATGTGTCTTAGGGCAGGGTGCTTCTACCCGCCGGGAACATGCGTTATGAGGCTGCGAATACGCGGAAACTCCGTGAATCGCTTTTAAAATGGCAGAACAGTCTGCCGGAATGGAAATCGGGGGAACCCATGCTGACAGGTATTGCGGCGGCGTTTTTTTATCTCTTCGCCTTCATCACCGTCGCCAGTGCGTTCATGGTGATTGCGGCGCGTAATCCCGTGCACTCCGTGCTGTTTCTGATCCTCGCCTTCTTCAACGCGGCGGGGCTCTTCCTGCTGACGGGTGCTGAATTCCTGGCGATGATCCTTCTTGTGGTCTATGTCGGCGCGGTGGCCGTCCTCTTCCTCTTCGTCGTGATGATGCTGGATGTGGATTTTGCCGAAATGAAGCGCGGCGCGCTGCAATATGCGCCCGTCGGCGCGCTCGTCGGCATGATCCTGGCTGTGGAACTGATTGTCGTTCTCGGCGGTTCGGTCTTCACGCCAAGTATCGGCCGCGTGGTTGTTCAGCCGACACCCGATATTGCCATACGCACCAATACGGCGGCGCTCGGCGACATCCTCTACACGGATTACATCTATTACTTCCAGATTGCCGGTCTCGTGCTTCTGGTCGCCATGATCGGCGCGATTGTGCTGACGCTTCGCCACAAGGAAGGCATCAAGCGCCAGAACATCTCCCAGCAGGTCGGACGCACGCCTGAAACGGCCATCGAGGTCAAGCAGGTCGAAACGGGCAAGGGTATTTGACAGGAGCGCATGATGGTCATCGGTATTGCACATTATCTGACAGTTTCGGCGCTCCTGTTCACGATGGGGATCTTCGGTATCTTCCTCAATCGTAAGAACGTGATCGTCATCCTGATGTCGGTCGAATTGATCCTGCTCGCGGTCAACCTGAATTTCGTGGCGTTCTCCGCTGCACTGGGTGATCTGGTTGGACAGGTTTTTGCATTGTTTGTCCTGACCGTAGCGGCCGCTGAGGCTGCCATCGGTCTGGCTATTCTCGTCGTGTTCTACCGCAATCGTGGGTCGATTGCCGTAGAAGACGTCAACATGATGAAAGGTTGACGGGGGCATGCTGTATCTGGCGATTGTCTTCCTTCCGCTGCTCGGCTTTCTGATCGCGGGTCTGTTCGGCTCGTCCATCGGCGCGAAGGCGAGCGAGTATGTCACCACCGGTCTGATGATCGTGGTTGCGGTTCTCTCATGGATCGCATTCACGACCGTGGCGCTCGGCCATGGCGAGGCGTTCAAGGTTCCGGTCATGCACTGGGTCGAGTCCGGCTCGCTGAGCTTCGACTGGGCCCTGCGCATCGATACGCTGACCGCTGTCATGCTGATCGTCGTCAACACGGTGTCGGCGCTCGTCCATACCTATTCGATCGGCTATATGCATCACGATCCGCATCGGCCGCGCTTCTTCGCCTATCTCTCGCTCTTCACCTTCGCCATGCTGATGCTGGTGACCGGCGACAATCTGGTTCAGATGTTCTTCGGCTGGGAAGGCGTCGGACTTGCCTCGTACCTGCTCATCGGTTTCTGGTTCAAGAAGCCTTCGGCCAATGCCGCGGCGATGAAAGCTTTCATCGTCAACCGCGTTGGCGATTTCGGCTTCCTTCTCGGTATTTTCGCGCTGTTCGTGCTGTTCGATACGGTTCAGTTCGATACGCTGTTCCAGTCCGCCGCCCAGTATCTTCCGGCGGAAGGCGCAGGGGACGGCAAGGTTGTCCTGAATTTCCTCGGCTATGCCCTCGGCAAGCAGGAAGCGATCACGGTTGCCTGCCTGCTGCTGTTCATGGGCGCGATGGGCAAATCCGCGCAGTTCCTGCTGCACACCTGGCTGCCTGACGCCATGGAAGGCCCGACGCCAGTGTCCGCGCTGATCCATGCGGCAACGATGGTGACCGCAGGCGTGTTCATGGTTGCGCGCCTGTCGCCGATCTTCGAACTGTCGCACACGGCGCTGATCGTTGTCACGCTTGTCGGCGCGACGACTGCCTTCTTTGCCGCCACGGTCGGCCTGGTGCAGAACGACATCAAGCGCGTTATCGCCTATTCGACCTGCTCGCAGCTCGGCTACATGTTCGTGGCGCTTGGTCTGGGTGCCTATGGCGCCGCCATTTTCCACCTGTTCACGCACGCCTTCTTCAAGGCCCTGCTGTTCCTTGGCGCCGGTTCCGTCATTCACGCGGTTTCTGACGAGCAGGACATGCGTCACATGGGCGGCCTGCGCAAGCTTATCCCGCAGACGTACTGGATGATGATCATCGGCACGGTTGCCCTGACCGGTCTCGGCATCCCCGGCACCGCGATCGGTACCGCCGGCTTCTTCTCCAAGGATGCCATCATCGAATCGGCCTATGCGTCGACCAGCCCGGCGGCAGGCTATGCCTTCATCCTGCTGGTGATTGCAGCGCTGTTCACCAGCTTCTATTCATGGCGCCTGATTTTCATGACGTTCCATGGCAAGCCGCGTGCCTCGCACGACGTCATGCATCACGTGCATGAATCGCCTTATGTCATGCTGGTGCCGCTGTTCATCCTTGCCATCGGCGCGCTGTTTGCCGGTGTGATCTTCCGCGAATACTTCTTCGGTCACGAATATGCCGAGTTCTGGAAGGGTGCACTGTTCACCGGCAAGGAAAACGAGATTCTGGAGCTGCACCACCACGTGCCCGCTCTGGTTGCTGCCTCGCCGTTCCTTGCGATGCTGGCCGGGTTCATCCTGTCCTGGTACTTCTACATCCGCTCGCCGCAGACACCCGTCCGGCTGGCCGAGCAGCATCGTGGTCTTTACCAGTTCCTGCTCAACAAGTGGTATTTTGACGAACTCTACGACTTCCTGTTCGTGCGTCCGGCCAAAGCCCTTGGCAAGTTCCTGTGGAAGAAGGGCGATGGCTGGCTGATTGACGGCCATGGTCCGGATGGCATCTCGGCCCGCGTCGTCGATGTCACCAACCGCGTGGTGCGCCTGCAGACCGGTTACCTCTATCATTATGCGTTCGCGATGCTCATTGGGGTCGCCGCACTCGTCACGTGGATGATGCTCGGGAGCAACTTCTGATGACCGACTGGCCAATTCTATCGACTGTTACCTTCCTGCCATTGGTCGGTGCATTCCTGATCCTTCTGATCCGGGATGACAGTGAATCCGCGCGGCGCAATATCCGCAACGTGGCACTGTGGACGACGGTCATCACATTCCTGCTTTCCCTGCCGATCTGGTATTATTTCGAGAAGGGCCATGCCGGCTTCCAGTTCGTGGAAAAGATGGCCTGGCTCGACTCCGGGATTTCCTACCACATGGGCGTGGACGGCATTTCGATGCTGTTCGTCATCCTGACGACATTCCTGATGCCGCTGTGCATCCTGGCCAGCTGGGAAGCGATCCAGAACCGGGTCAAGGAATACATGATTGCCTTCCTCGTGCTGGAAACACTGATGATCGGTGTGTTCTGCGCGCTGGATATCGTGCTGTTCTACGTCTTCTTCGAAGCCGTGCTGGTGCCCATGTTCATCATCATCGGCGTGTGGGGCGGCAAGCGCCGCGTCTATGCCAGCTTCAAGTTCTTCCTCTACACGCTGCTCGGCTCCGTGCTGATGCTGCTGGCCATCATGGCCATGTACTGGCAGGCTGGTACGACCGATATCCCGACGCTGCTGGCCTATCCGTTCCCGGCTTCCATGCAGACATGGCTGTGGCTGGCCTTCTTCGCGTCCTTCGCCGTGAAGATGCCGATGTGGCCGGTGCATACCTGGCTGCCGGATGCGCACGTGGAAGCACCGACGGCCGCATCAGCCATTCTGGCCGGCATCCTGTTGAAGCTCGGCGGCTACGGCTTCCTGCGCTTCTCCCTGCCGATGTTCCCGGTTGCGTCAGCTGATTTTGCTCCCTTGATCTACACGCTTTCGGTTGTCGCCATCGTCTACACCTCGCTGGTGGCGCTGATGCAGGAAGACATCAAGAAGCTGATCGCCTATTCCTCGGTGGCGCACATGGGCTATGTGACCATGGGTATTTTTGCCGCCAACGAGCAGGGCATCCAGGGCGCATTGTTCCAGATGCTGTCGCACGGTCTGGTTTCGGCCGCACTGTTCCTTTGCGTCGGTGTTGTCTATGACCGCACCCACACCCGTGACATCTCTGCCTATGGCGGCCTCGTCAACAACATGCCGAAATATGCGGTGGTTTTCCTGGTCCTGACCATGGCCAATGTCGGCCTGCCGGGCACCTCGGGCTTCATCGGTGAATTCCTCACCCTGCTCGGCGTCTTCCGCGTCAACACCTGGGTTGCGCTGTTTGCAACATCAGGCGTGATTTTCTCGGCCGCCTACGCGCTGTGGCTCTATCGCCGCGTCGTGTTCGGGTCGCTGGACAAGGAAAGCCTGAAGTCGCTTCTGGATATGTCGCCGCGTGAAAAGCTGGTGGTCTATCCGCTGGTGATCCTCACCATCTTCTACGGTGTTTATCCGATGCCTGTCTTCGATGCGACGGCAAGCTCGGTGCACGCCCTTATCAATCAATACAATAACGCGCTGTCCGCAGCCGCCACACTGGCGCTGAAATAGCAGGAAGAGGCCAAGGCCGATGCAGACCGACATGATTGCCAACCTGACGCTTATGGCTCCCGAACTGCTCATCGCAGTGGGCGCATTGGCTCTACTGATGATCGGGGCCTTCTCCGGTGAACGGGCGAATTCCCTGGTCAACGGACTGGCGGTTGCCGTGCTGCTTGCAGCATTGGCAATCCTCGTTCTCTTCCCGCACGATGGTCACGCCTTCGGCCGTGCCTTCGTTTCGGATCCGTTCGCGCGCTTCATGAAAGTGCTGACGCTGGTCGGTTCGATCATTGCGCTCGTCATGTCGGTCGGCTTCGCCAAGGCGGAAAAATTCGACAAGTTCGAGTTCCCGATCCTCATCCTGCTGTCGACCCTCGGCATGCTCCTGATGATTTCGGCCAATGACACCCTGTCGCTCTATCTCGGCCTCGAACTGCAGTCTCTGGCGCTCTATGTCATCGCTGCAATCAACCGCGACAGTGCCCGCTCGACGGAAGCTGGCCTGAAATACTTCGTTCTCGGCGCGCTGTCGTCGGGCATGCTGCTTTACGGCATTTCGCTCGTCTACGGATTTACTGGCCACACCGGCTTTGCGGGCATCGCCCAGGCGCTGGCAGGCGGCGAGCGCCAGCTTGGCGTGGTGTTCGGCCTCGTGTTCATCTTTGCCGGTCTTGCCTTCAAGATTTCTGCCGTGCCGTTCCACATGTGGACGCCGGATGTCTATGAAGGCGCGCCGACGCCGGTCACCGCCTTCTTCGCCAGCGCGCCGAAGATGGCCGCCATGGCGCTGTTGACGCGCGTTGCCGTCGAGACATTCCAGCCAATCACCCATGACTGGCAGCAGATCATCGTCTTCATCGCCATTGCGTCGATGGTTCTGGGGGCATTCGCTGCCATCGGCCAGCGCAACATCAAGCGCCTGATGGCCTATTCGTCCATCAGCCACATGGGCTATGCGCTTGTCGGCCTTGCCGCCGGCACGCAGGTCGGCGTGCGCGGCGTGGCGATCTATATGCTGATCTACCTGATCACGACGCTCGGCGTGTTTGCCTTCATCCTGGCCATGCGCCGCAAGCACGGCAATGTCGAACTGATCGAGGATCTGGCTGGCCTGTCCCGCACCAATCCGGTCATGGCGACGATCTTCACCATCCTCATGTTCTCGCTGGCCGGTATTCCGCCGCTCGCCGGGTTCTGGGGCAAGTGGTACACCTTCCTTGCCGCGATGCAGGCCAATCTCTACGCGCTGGCCATCATCGGTATTGTCGCGTCGGTCGTGGGTGCATTCTACTACCTGCGCATCATCAAGATCATGTGGTTCGATGAACCGGCTGGCGGGTTCGTGCCGGTTGCCGGTGAACTGCGCCTGGTCCTCGGTGTTTCGGGCCTGCTGACGCTGCTGTACGTACTGATCGGCGGACCGGTCAGCACCTATGCGGAAGCTGCCGCGAAAACGTTCTTCTGAGGCCGGGAACCCTGATCAATGGGATTCTCGCTCTCGCCGCTGGCGCAGCAAAACGGCTTCCGGATGGAGGCCTTCGATACGGTCGGCTCGACCAATGCGGTCGCGCTGGAGCGCGCGCAGGCCGGCGATCCCGGACGGCTGTGGATCGTCTCCAAGAAACAGGAAAGCGGGCGCGGTCGCCGCGGCCGCGCCTGGGCCACATCCCATGGCAATCTGGCGGCGTCCCTGCTGCTCACCGGTACTTTCGAGTTGAAGACAGCGGCCACCCTCGGCTTTGTCGCCGGGCTTTCCCTGGCGGATGCGCTTGACGCCGTCTGCCCGCAAGGCGCGGTTTCGCTTGGTGTCGATGGTATCGGTTCCAGCGTGTCGGATTTGCGGGTGGAACTCAAATGGCCGAATGATCTTCTGGCCAACAAGGCCAAGCTTGCCGGCATTCTCCTGGAATCGACGCATCTGCCGGACGGGCGGTTTGCCGTTGTCGTCGGCATTGGCGTGAATGTGGTTGCTTACCCCGAGGACGTGCCCTATCCCGCGACGTCGCTGAAGCAGCTTGGTGCGGCCTGCGATGCGGAAACGCTGTTTCTGGCGCTGTCCGATGCCTGGCAGGAAAACAGCCGCATCTGGGACGAGGGGCGCGGGCTTGCCGAGATTCGCAAGCGCTGGCTCAAGCGGGCGGCAGGAATTGGCAGTGAAGTTGCCGTGCGGGTCGACGGCTCGGTGCTGCGTGGTATATTCGAAACAATTGACGAAGACTGCCGTTTCGTCATACGCGATAATGATGGGGAACGGGTGAAGATTGCTGCCGGCGATGTTCATTTCGGAGCAGTTGCATCGGCAAGTGCCGGATAGCCGGTTGTAAGGAGTATAAATGGCAAATTCCGATCAGGCAGAGCTCGTGTTCCTGCCTTTGGGCGGCGTTGGTGAAATCGGGATGAATCTGGCCATGTATGGCTATGGCCCCGCACACAAGCGCGAATGGGTCGTCGTCGACATGGGCGTCACCTTCGCCGGACCGGATCTTCCAGGCGCTGATCTCGTTCTTCCCGATATTCGTTTTCTGCAGGCCGAGCGGCATAATCTCAAGGGGATTGTGATCACGCATGCCCATGAGGACCATTACGGCGCCTTGCTCGACCTCTGGCCGCTGTTGAACGTGCCGGTCTATGCGACGCCGTTCACCGCCGGCCTGCTGGAGGCCAAGCGCCAGTCGGAGCCGGGTGCGCCGGATATTCCCGTCACCATTTACCGTGCCGGCGAAAGGTTCAATGTCGGCCCTTTCGAGTTCGAAGCGCTTGCCGTGACGCACTCCATCCCGGAACCGGTCTCGCTGGCAATCCGGACGCCACTGGGCATCGTTGTTCACACCGGCGACTGGAAGATGGACCCGGAGCCGTCACTGGGACCGCTGATCGACGAGGCTGGGTTCCGCGCGCTCGGCGACGAAGGCGTCCTGGCGATGATGTGCGACTCCACCAATGCCTTGCGGGAGGGGGAATCACCCTCCGAGCGTGAGGTCGGCGACAGCCTGCGCGACATCATCGAAAATGCCCGCGGCCGCGTTGCCATCACCACCTTTTCGTCCAATGTCGGGCGTATCCGCTCCATTGCCATCGCCGCCCGCGATGCCGGACGCCAGGTGCTGGTGCTCGGCCGCTCGATGAAGCGCATGATCGATGTGGCGAGCGAGCTGGGTTATCTCGACGGCATTCCGGAATTCCTCTCCGAAGAGGATTACGGTTTCATCCCGCGCGAGAACATCGTCATCATTTTGACCGGCAGCCAGGGCGAATCCCGCGCGGCGCTCGCCAAGCTCGCCCGTGACGAGATGCGCAATGTGGCGCTGTCGGCCGGTGATACGGTCATCTATTCCTCGCGCACCATTCCCGGCAATGAAAAGCCGATCATCGAGACAAAAAACCTTTT
The DNA here is from genome assembly GCF_052056495.1 of Phyllobacterium sp. 22229. Lineage (NCBI taxonomy): Bacteria > Pseudomonadati > Pseudomonadota > Alphaproteobacteria > Hyphomicrobiales > Phyllobacteriaceae > Phyllobacterium > Phyllobacterium sp. 22229. Next base: position 16,557 of record NZ_JBQEPA010000012.1, on the reverse strand, counting down.
GATCGAGCAGGGCATCCATATCATCTCCGACGATGATCAGCTGGTGCACGTCTCGGGCCATCCACGCCGCAACGAGCTGAAGCGCATGTATGAATGGGTGCGCCCGTGCATTCTCGTGCCTGTGCATGGCGAAGCCGCGCATCTCGTAGCACAGGGCTCGCTGGCGGCCATGGCCGGCATTCCCGAGGTGCCGCAGGTACGCAATGGCGACATTCTGCGTCTGGCACCGGGCAGGGCGGAGATCATCGATCAGGCGCCGTTTGGCCGCGTGATGAAGGACGGCAAGCTCATCGGCGACGAGGAAGAGGTCGGCATCGTCGACCGGCGCAAGCTATCCTATGTCGGCCATGTCGCGGTATCGATGCTGCTCGATGCGAAGTACAACATCATCGAGGATCCGGAAGTCGTGCCGGTCGGCCTGCCCGAGAACGATCGGGAAGGCGAACTGCTGGAAGATCTGCTCTACGATGCGGCTGTTGGCGCCGTGCAGAGTATCCCGCGTGAAAAGCGCAAGGATTTGGCGATGGTCCGCGAGGCGGTGCGCCGCGCCGTCCGTGCCGCTGCCAACGAGGCGTGGGGCAAGAAGCCGATCGTCACCGTGTTCGTAACCCGCACGTAAGGTCAAGAATGCTCGGCCGTTTGAACCATGTCGCCATTGCCGTTCCCGATCTTGCTGCGGCATCGGCAGTCTATCGCGATACGCTCGGTGCGACACTCACCGAGCCGCAGGTCCTGCCGGAGCATGGCGTGACCGTGGTTTTCATCGATGTCGGCAACACCAAGATCGAACTTCTCGAACCCCTGAATGCGCAGTCGCCCATCGCTGCCTTTCTGGCAAAGAACCCGTCCGGCGGCATGCACCACCTCTGCTACGAAGTGACCGATATTCTGGCGGCGCGAAATCAGCTACAACTGCAGGGTGCGCGTATTCTGGGTGATGGCGAACCCAAAATCGGCGCCCACGGCAAACCGGTGCTGTTCCTTCACCCGAAGGATTTCAACGGGACGCTGATCGAACTGGAGCAAGTCTGATATGCCCATCGCAACTGGAATGGCAGTTTATTTCATCTTCTGGTGGTTGACGCTGTTCACCGTGCTGCCGTTTGGCCTGCGCACCCAGGCCGACGAGAATGATGTCACGCTGGGCACCACAGCCAGCGCACCGCACAAGCACCGCATGGGGCGGGTGTTCCTGATCACCACCGCGATTTCAGCCGTGGTTTTCATCCTCTTCTACATCGTCAACCAAAAGCTTGGTTTCGGCGTCGAGAGCATTCCGGTTTTCTTCCCGCAGCTGCATTAGGACCGGGGTCAGATCCCGCATCCGCACGGCGAACCACGCATCACAAGCGTGCAGCCGTTAAAAACCGCTTGTGCGCCGGTAGTGCGATGATCTCTTGCCAAGGCAGCCCTGACAGATTCCCCAAATACTGCCCATGCACGCCGCCAGCCGCACCAGCGCTTCCCCGCGCGTGAACGGTGCGGCGAGGGTATAGCTGCACAGTTTGAACACCCGGATGACCAGCGAACCGGGAATGCGCAGCAAGGTCCGCGCGCGCTGCTGGGCAAGCCTCGTACAGGTTTCAATGGAACTGCTGTCGCGGTCGCGGCGAAAGTGATAGCCGAGGGTCAGCCGGTCCATCGGCACGGTTTCATAGGCAATGGCGCGCGGCGTCCAGCCGGTCCTGGCGCCGAGTTTCCTGGCTTCCCGGTACAGACGCCAGTCTTCGCCGCCGGCCAGATCAAGTGTATCGTCAAAACGCAGGCCCGTCCGGTCGAAGAAGCTCAGCCTGCCCATCCAGCTGCCGGTTGCCAGCAGAATCTTGTGCGCTTCGTTGCGCTCATAGCGCAGCCGGGCCTTGCGTTCGCTTTCCATGTTCCGCCGGTTGAGGCCGGCCCAGACGAGCTGCGCGGAAAACGGCGCATCGGCGGAAATCGGTGCGGCGCGCACGGGAGAGCCGATGATATCGAGGGTCGAGGCATCCAGTTCGGCCAGAAGTTCAATCAGCCAGTCGGGTTCCACCCGTTCATCATCATCGGCAAATGTCATGAGATCGTGATTGCCGGCCAGGGCGCATGCCAGCGCATGGTTGCGGGCGCGGGCAATGCCGAGGCGCGGTTCCACCTCGTACTGGACCGTCCATTGCGGTACGAGCGCCCGGAATTGCGCGATGACATCGTGCAGCGTGGCCATCTCATTGTTTTCGACAATAAGAAAATGCAAATCCGCCCCATGGGGAACATCCATGGCGGCATAGGAGTGCAACAGGTTCTGCAGCATGAATGGACGATTGCGCGTAATCGTGCTGATGCAAATGCTGCGCTTGCCGGGTTCAGCCGTGCCGCGCGTGTGAATTCTCATGGTTCGTCCCCGAACATTGCAACGTCGCAGATGTGCCAATCCCCACGCTTGGCACATTGATCCTGCACCGCCAATCTAGCAGGTAAAGATGAGCTGAACATTGCGACCTTAGTCTAAGACCGCGCTCGGGACGATGAAATGAATTCATGCGAATCGCCGCCGGCTCCGGCATGCAATCCTGATCTGCTGGGCCAAGGGGACGCGAGGGGACTGGTCACATCCGGGGCGATTGCCTGTTTGGGAATGCATCTTCGTGTTGCTCAAGTAGTAGCAAAATAGAACTAAAGTAATGCGGCCGGAACATTGCCGCCGGTGAAATCTACTTTAAATTCTCTTGATAAGTCTTTGTATTTCCGTATCAAGGCAAAAAAAATGCAAGGCTTTCGCCTTGCATTGTTAGATCGCGTCTGACCCTATTCCATTTGCATGGTGGCTGCGTATTACCGCGCCAAAGGTCACATCCTCCCAAGACTTTGACCGCGCTGGAAAGCAGAATTATTCTTACTTTCTCATTATGATTAAAAAAATAGCGGACTGCCTTCGAAATGTCACGAAAAATATTCGATACAGTCATTTTTTGCTTACAAATCCGGCAGCGTAACAAAACTGTCACAAATCTGTAGCGTCTCATTTGCCGTTGGCGGGTTTCCAACCCGCTGTTAAGCCGCTAAGAAACAGTGCTGCGTCGCGGATTATCCGGATTTTGGGCGGGATGCGGCAACACATTTGGCGGCGTATGATTCTTTCCGGAAATCGGCAACGATTTTTGGGCAATACGCTAACTTTGCACTTGGTTTTGCCTGATTCTTCAAGCATTCAGGCTGTGTTTCAATTTGGTGATCTCAATGCGGCTTTCCCGTTATTTCCTGCCTATCCTGAAAGAAAATCCCAAAGAGGCGGAAATCGTCTCGCACCGGTTGATGCTGCGTGCCGGCCTGATCCGTCAGGAATCGGCCGGCATCTATGCCTGGCTGCCGGCAGGGCTGCGCATCCTCAACAAGGTGTCCAACATCATCCGCGAGGAACAGAACCGGTCCGGTGCCATCGAGCTGCTGATGCCGACGATCCAGTCCGCCGATCTGTGGCGCGAAAGCGGCCGTTATGACGCCTATGGCGACGAGATGCTGCGCATCAAGGACCGCGGCGACCGCGAGATGCTGTTCGGCCCGACCAATGAGGAAATGATCACCGAGATTTTCCGGGCTTATGTGAAGTCTTACAAGGACTTGCCGCTCAATCTTTATCATATTCAGTGGAAGTTCCGCGACGAGCGCCGCCCGCGTTTCGGCGTCATGCGCTCGCGTGAATTCCTGATGAAGGATGCCTACAGCTTCGACATCGACTTCGAAGGCGCCAAGGCTGCCTACAACCGCATGTTCGTGGCTTATCTGCGCACATTCTCGCGCCTCGGAATCAAGGTCATTCCCATGCGTGCCGATACGGGCCCCATCGGCGGCGACCTCAGCCACGAATTCATCATTCTGGCCGAAACCGGCGAGAGTCAGGTCTATTGCGACCGCGCCTATCTCGACCTGCCGGTTCCGGGGGCAGACACCAATTTCGATGACAATGCGCAGGTCGCCGATATCGTGAGCCAGTGGACGACGCCCTATGCGGCGACGGACGAAATGCACGACGAGGCGGCATGGGACAAGGTCGGCGCGTCCGAACAGCTTGCCGCACGCGGCATCGAAGTTGGCCACATCTTCCATTTCGGCACCAAATATTCCGAACCCATGGGCGCCAAGGTCACCGGTCCCGACGGCAAGGAACATATGGTTTCGATGGGTTCCTACGGCATCGGGCCGTCCCGCGTTATCGCTGCGATCATCGAGGCGTCGCATGACGAGAACGGCATCATCTGGCCGAGGGCCGTTGCGCCGTTCGGTGCCGGTATCGTCAATATGAAGCCGGGCGACGAGGCCTGCGATGCGGCATCCGCCAAGGTCTACGAGGCCCTGACCAATGCCGGGCTTGAACCGCTGCTGGATGATACGGACGATCGTCCCGGTGCGAAATTCGCCAAGATGGACCTGATCGGACTGCCGACGCAGGTCATCATCGGGCCGCGCGGCGTTGCCGCCGGTGAAGTCGAGATCAAGGATCGCGCGACGGGTGAACGGGAAACCCTGAGCATCGAAGCTGCAATCAACAAGCTTGCAGGCCCCGCTGACTTTCAGGCTGGAACTCTATGACCGAATCGGCCGTCACTGCTGTACAACAGGGTCCCAAGCCGTTCTCTTCCTATGAGCGGATGATCGCATGGCGCTATCTGCGCGCCCGGCGCAAGGAAACGTTTATTTCGGTGATTGCCGGTTTCTCCTTCACCGGCATCATGCTCGGCGTGGCGACGCTCATTATCGTCATGGCCGTCATGAACGGTTTCCGCAGCGAATTGCTGACGCGCATTCTCGGCATCAACGGTCATGTCATCATGCAGCCGATGGACCGGCCGCTGGATGATTATGACAATGTGATCAAGCGGATCGATGCGGTTCCCGGTGTTTCCTTCGCCATTCCCGTGGTGGAGGGGCAGGTGCTGGGCCAGGGCAATGTCGGGCAGGGCACCGGCACGCTCGTGCGCGGCCTGCGCGAAGAGGATATCAACAAGCTCCAGCTCGTCGCCAAGAACGTCAAGCAGGGCACCTTCGCCAATTTCGACAAGGCGGGCGGCGTGGCCATCGGCACCCGCATGGCGGAAAATCTGGGCCTTGGCATCGGCGACAAGCTGACATTGATGTCGCTGGACGGCGATGTGACGCCGCTCGGGGTTTCACCGCGGGTGAAATCCTATCCGGTCGTCGCCATCTTCCAGATCGGCATGTCCGAATATGACGCCTCGATCGCGCTGATGCCGCTGGATGAAGCCCAGCTCTATTTCAACCAGGAAGGCAAGGTCCAGTCCATCGAGATTTTCGCCAACAATCCCGACAATGTCGACGCGCTGAAAAAGCCGATCGAGGACGCGGCGCAGCGGCCGCTGATGCTCACCGACTGGCGCCAGCGCAACGTGACCTTCTTCTCCGCCCTGCAGGTGGAGCGCAACGTCATGTTCATGATCCTGACGCTGATCGTGCTCGTGGCGGCGCTGAACATCATTTCCGGCCTGATCATGCTGGTCAAGGACAAGGGCCGCGATATCGCCATCCTGCGCACCATGGGGGCGACGCGCAACTCGGTGCTGCGCATCTTCCTGATGACGGGTGCCGCCATCGGGGTCAGCGGCACCATCGCCGGTGTGGCTCTCGGCGTCCTCGTCTGCCTGAACGTCGAACGCATCCGGCAATTCTTCTCCTGGTTGTCTGGAACAACTCTGTTCAATCCGGAGCTTTATTTCCTGAGCACCTTGCCCGCCAAGATGGATTTCAATGAAACCTTTTCGGTCATCCTGATGGCGCTCTTCCTGTCGTTTCTGGCGACGCTTTTCCCCGCATGGCGCGCGGCCAAGCTCGATCCCGTTGAAGCCTTGAGGTACGAATAATGTCAGCCGGGCCCATTCTTCAGCTGACCAGTGTCGGCCGCCGGTACAATGAGATCGACCGGGAGCTGGTTATCCTGGACGATGCCAATTTCTCCCTCGGCCGGGGCGAGATGGTTGCGCTTGTCGCGCCGTCGGGTGCCGGCAAGTCAACGCTTCTGCATACGGCTGGCCTTTTGGAGCGGCCCGACAATGGCGATGTGATTCTGGACGGGCGCGCCTGCGGCTCGCTCTCGGATGAAGAGCGCACGGCGATCCGCCGCAACGACATCGGTTTCGTCTATCAGTTCCATCATCTCCTGCCGGAATTCTCCGCACTGGAGAACGTGATGATGCCGCAGATGATCCGCGGCATGAAACCGCGCGTCGCGTCGGAACGCGCCCAGCAGCTGCTCGACTATATGAAGGTGGGCGCGCGCGCCTCGCACCGTCCGTCGGAACTGTCCGGCGGCGAACAGCAGCGCGTCGCCATCGCCCGTGCCGTGGCCAATGCGCCGCTCGTGCTGCTTGCCGATGAGCCCACCGGCAATCTCGATCCGGTGACGTCATCCTATGTGTTCGAGGCACTGGAGGCCCTGGTGCGTCAGTCCGGCCTGTCGGCGATGATCGCCACGCACAATCACGAACTTGCCCGTCGCATGGATCGCCGCGTCACGCTCAAGGACGGCAAGATCACCACGGTCTCCTGATCCGTTCACGCCATACAAAGCAAACGGGCGCGGAGAAATCCGTGCCCGTTTGCGTTTGTCGGCGCCCGCGGGGCGGCGTGCGTTTTACCCTCTGTTAAGAAATCGACAACCATAGCGCCAATGGCGGTTTTGGTGCGCTTGACTTTGGAACAAAAATAGAACAAAACATATACATAGAGCAAACGAAGAAGGGTTTTACCGATGAGCGAACTTTTCCAGGACGTCATGTCATTCGTTACAGTCAGTCTGTTTATTGCAACATTCGCCATGTGGGTCAGCGTTATCTGAAAGAACCGGCGGGGCCGGGATGACTAGGTTTCGCCTGGTTCCTGGCCCGCGGGCGTCGCCCATCGTCATGTCTGGTTCCACCTGCGAACAACCGGTTCCGTCAGGTCGTGCTCATAGCCGAGCACACTGATGCTGGCGGTATCCAGAACGAAAAGCGCGCCGCCTTCGGGCGGCAAGCCAAGCCAGCGGGCCGTCAGCACCCGCAGGAAATGCGAACTTGAAAAAATGAGCACCCGGTCATTCGCGTCGCGGATGGCATGGATGATCCGGTCGGCACGCGCACCGACATCACCAGCGGATTCGCCGCCGGGGCAGCCGTCGCGAAAAAGCTGCCAGCCGGGGCGCTCCGCCAAGATCGCCTTGGTGGTGATGCCTTCATAGGTGCCATAGTCCCATTCCGCCAGATCGTCCTTGATCACGCGGGTGTCGCCAAATCCGGCGAGGGCGCAGGTTTTCGACGCGCGCTGGGACGGGCTCGACCAGACGGCGGAAAAGACAAGGCCATGCAGGCGGCCGGCGAGGGTGCGGGCCGCCGCTTCGCCCGCGGCCGTCAGCGGTATGTCGGTCCGGCCGGTGTGCTGGCCGGACAGGCTCCACTCCGTCTGACCGTGCCGCACCAGATAGATTTCGGGATATGCATTGCTCATTCGCGGGCCTTTCGATAGCGCATCACAGGTTGTTCACAGTCGCACGATCCGGCGGCCAAAGTATAGGTGGACACTCCAGGGTGGTTGCCCGAGAATGCGCGAGTGGTGAATCAGCGCGTTCTCCGTTCAAAATTTCTGGAGATGGATACAGTGGCAGACGGACAGGGTAACCCAGGCGCGGGCAATGCGGAAAAGCAGGCGCTTCGTTTCGTCCATCTGCGGGTGCATTCCGCCTATTCCCTGCTCGAAGGCGCGCTGCAGGTTGCCAAGGTCATCGATCTCGCCGTTGCCAACAAAAGCCCGGCCATTGCCATTACCGACACCAACAATCTGTTCGGGGCGCTTGAATTTGCCCAGAAGGGATCGAAATCCGGCTTGCAGCCGATCATCGGCTGTCAGCTCGATATTGCCTTTCACGATCAGGCCGAGGAAAGCCGCAGCGCCAACCGGCGCGAAGCGCTCGGTCTTGCGCCGCTCGTGCTGCTGGCGGCGACGGAAACGGGCTATGCCAATCTTGTCCGGCTTGTCAGCCGCGCCTATCTGGAAACGCCCGCCGGCGATCCCGTCCACATCGCCGCTTCCTGGCTGCCGGGGCTGAGCGAGGGGATCATCGTTCTTTCCGGCGGCCCGGAAGGGCCGATCGCCAAGGCGATCAAGGACGACCGCATCGACCGCGCCCGTCAGCGTCTCATTCATCTGCGCTCGCTCTATGGCGACCGGCTCTATGTCGAGCTGCAGCGCCATCGCGGCTATGACCGTGCCCTCGAAGCGACCCATATCGCGCTTGCCTATGAGCTGGAACTGCCTCTGGTCGCCACCAATGACGTGTTCTTTTCCAAGAGCGCGGATTATGAGGCGCACGATGCGCTGCTGGCCATTGCGGCGGGTTCACTGCTGTCCATTGATGACCGCCGCCGCCTGACACCCGACCATTATCTCAAGACCGAGGACGAGATGGTGGCGCTGTTCGCCGATCTGCCCGAGGCTCTGGAAAACACCGTCGAGATCGCGCTGCGCTGCTCCTACTATCCGAAGAATCGCGCACCGATCCTGCCGCGCTTCACCGGGGAGAGCGACGATCCCGAAGCGGCGCTGCAGGCGGAAGCCGACGAACTGGCGCGGCAGGCACGCGAAGGGCTGGCAAGCCGCATCGAAACGCTGGGTCTGGCCGATGGCCACACGCAGCAGGAATATGCCGAGCGGCTGGAATACGAGATTTCCATCATCACCCGGATGAAATATCCGGGTTACTTCCTCATCGTGTCCGACTTCATCAAATGGGCGAAAGCCCATGATATTCCTGTCGGTCCCGGTCGTGGCTCCGGTGCGGGTTCGCTCGTTGCCTATGCGCTGACGATCACCGACGTCGATCCGCTGCGCTTCTCCCTGCTGTTCGAACGCTTCCTCAATCCCGACCGCGTTTCGATGCCCGACTTTGACATCGATTTCTGCCAGGAACGGCGCGACGAGGTCATCCGCTATGTTCAGGCCAAATATGGCCGCGATCAGGTGGCGCAGATCATCACCTTCGGAACGCTGCAGGCGCGCGCCGTGCTGCGCGACGTCGGCCGCGTGCTCGAAATGCCCTATGGTCAGGTAGACCGCCTGACCAAGATGGTTCCGGCCAACCCGGCCAATCCGGTGACGCTGGCAAAGGCCATCGAGGATGAGCCGCGCCTGCGCGAAGAGCGCGACAAGGAGCCGGTCGTTGAGCGCCTGCTGGACATTGCGCTGAAGCTGGAAGGGCTTTACCGCCACGCCTCGACCCACGCCGCCGGTATCGTCATTGGTGACCGTCCGTTGTCCGAGCTCGTGCCGATGTACCGCGATCCGCGTTCCGACATGCCGGTCACGCAGTTCAACATGAAGATGGTGGAAGAGGCGGGGCTGGTCAAATTCGACTTTCTCGGCCTGAAAACCCTGACGGTGCTGCAGACCGCCGTCAATCTGGTCAAGCGGCGCGGCATTTCCGTGGATTTGTCCAATCTGCCGCTGGATGACAAGCTCAGCTATGAAATGCTGTCGCGCGGCGAGACGGTCGGCGTGTTCCAGGTGGAAAGCACCGGCATGCGCAAGGCGTTGATCGGCATGAAGCCTGATCGGATCGAGGACATCATCGCGCTTGTGGCGCTGTACCGTCCGGGGCCGATGGAAAACATCCCGACCTACAATGCGCGCAAGAATGGCGACGAGGAGATGGCGTCGATCCATCCCAAGATCGACCATCTCGTCAAGGAAACCCAGGGCGTCATCATCTACCAGGAACAGGTGATGCAGATCGCGCAGGAAATGTCCGGCTATACGCTGGGTGAAGCCGATCTTCTGCGCCGCGCCATGGGCAAGAAGATCCGCGCCGAAATGGACAAGCAGCGCGAGCGCTTTGTCGATGGCGCGGTGGAACGCGGTGTGACCAAGCCGCAGGCGAATTTCATTTTCGACCTCTTGGCAAAATTCGCCGATTACGGCTTCAACAAATCGCACGCCGCCGCCTATGCCATCGTGTCATTCCAGACCGCCTATATGAAGGCGCATCATCCCGTCGAGTTCCTGGCCTCGTCGATGACCTACGATATGGCCAATACCGACAAGCTCAACGATTTCCGCCGTGAGGCGCTGCGGCTGGGCATCGAGGTGGTCACCCCTTCGGTCAACACCTCGTTCCGCCTGTTTGAAGTCGGCGATAACCGTATTTTCTATTCGCTCGCCGCCATCAAGGGCGTGGGCGAGGCGGCGGTCGACCATATCGTCGAGAAGCGCGGCGACACGCCCTATGCCAGCCTTGAGGATTTCTGCGAGCGCATCGACCCGCGCGTCGTCAACCGGCGCGTGTTTGAAAGCCTGATCAACGCTGGAGCATTCGATTGCTTCGGGCGCGAACGCCCGGCGCTCATTGCCGGTCTCGACCGCATCATCGGCCATGCGCAGCGCACCCAGGAAGACAGCGTCAGCGGGCAGGCGGATATTTTTGGCGGCATGGCCGCGGGCGGATCGCAGGGGCTGCAGCTGCCCAATGCGGCGCCATGGCTATCGGCGGAAAAACTGCGGCGCGAGTTTGAAGCCGCCGGTTTCTACCTCTCCGCCCATCCGCTCGACGAATACCGGCCGATCCTGGAAAAGATGCGGGTGCAGAGCTGGGCCGAATTTTCCGCCGCGGTCAAACGCGGCGCCAATGCCGGACGGCTTGCCGGAACCATCACCGCCAAGCAGGAACGCAAGACCAAGACCGGCAACAAGATGGGCATCATCCAGTTTTCCGATGCATCGGGCCAGTTCGAGGCGGTGCTTTTCTCCGAGGCGCTGGCGCAATACCGCGATCTCTTGGAGCCGGGACGCTCCGTTGTGGTGACGGTCGGCGCCGAAGACCGGCCGGAGGGCATCAGCCTGCGCATCCAGACGGCGCAATCGCTTGAGGATGAAGCGACGCGCATGCAGAAGGCGTTGCGGCTCTATATGCGCTCCAGCGAGCCGCTGAGCGCCATCACGCCCTATCTCGCCCCGCAGAATGATGGCCAGATTGTCTCCCTCATCCTGATCAAGGAGAACGGCGCCAGTGAAGTGGAGATCGAGCTGCCACACCGCTATCGCGTCGGCCCGCAGGTCGCCAGCGCGATGAAGGCGATTCCCGGCGTGGTCGACGTGGAGATGGTCTAGCCGCAGGCGCGCAGCCACAACCGCGCTGAGGCGGGTTGCACTCTATTGTTCGATCCCCCTCCCAAACCGCAAGATCGGTCGAGCGCTGTATATCCGCAAGGGGCTAGCTGGTGGCGCCACGGAGGAACAGGCGATGAAGGCGGCCCTTGAAAACTACCATGCCCGGATGCAGCGGGTGCTGGATCACATCGAACAGCATCTTGACGATGATCTGGGCCTGGACGTGCTGAGCGGTGTCGCGGCATTCTCGAAATACCATTTCCACCGGCAGTTCATGTCCACCTTCGGGTTGTCGGTGCATCGCTATGTCCAGCTTGCCCGTATGAAGCGCGCTTCGTACCGGCTGGCCTACACGGATGCCCAAAGCGTCACGGATATAGCGATGGATGCTGGTTACGATGCGCCCGATGCCTTCGCCCGTGCCTTCCGGCAACGGTTCGGGCAATCGCCTTCGTCGTTCCGGAAATCTCCCGACTGGGAGCTGTGGCTTGCGGCCTTCGGGCCTTTTGACAACGCAAGGAGCAAGCGCATGCAGAAGAATTTTACCACGAATGACGTGACGATTCGCGATGTAGCCCCGACGCGGATAGCGTTCATGGAACATCGGGGTGACCCCGCGATGATCGGTGCCACCATCAAGCGGTTCATTGCTTGGCGCAAGGCTGCCGGCCTGCACCCCAGGACACATCCAACCTTCACGGTCTGGCATTCCGAGCGCCACCCCGCGTCGCCCGCCGATTACAGCATGGACCTTTGTGTGGGGATCGACCAGCCGGTCGAGGTGAAAGGCGAACAGGTCAAAGCCGGGGAGATTCCTGGCGGGCGCTGTGCGGTGCTGCGCATCGTCGGCAACACCGACAATCTGGAGCCTGCCGCGCTCTATCTGTATCGCGACTGGCTTCCGGCCAGCGGCGAGGAAGCGCGTGACTTCCCGATGTACTGCCAGCGTCTGAGCTTGTTCCCGCAGGTGCCGGAGCATGAGGCGGCCGCGGACCTGTTTCTGCCGCTGAAATAGCGCCTTCGGACGGTGGCCTGGCCATCTCCTTCGCTTTGCTGCAAAAGGCATCCTGCACCATCGTCATTGCAATCCAAAACAATCCGGATTCATTTTCTCCGAAATTTCCCGTAAATCCCTGAATCAAATCAATCAATCTCGTCCGGGACAGGCCGTGTCCTTTGCCTGATCTTGCCGAAGGTGTAGCCGGTCTCGACGGCATTGTTGCCGAATTTTCCGCGCAGCTTGTCGATGGCAGTCTCCGCCACGGCCCGCTTGGTCGCCTGCACGTCGACGAGATCGAGCGGATCGGCGCGGCCGTCATCACTGAGGTCGCTCACGCCGATGCCGATGAGCCGGAACCGCGTGCCATCAATCTCCTTTTCCAAAAGTGCCAGCCCCGTGCGGAAAATCCGGTCGGCAAGCTGGGTCGGGTCGGCCAATTGCCGGTTGCGGGTTTTGAGTTTGAAATCACGGGATTTGAGCTTGAGGACCACAGTCCGGCCGGCAATGTCGGCGGCCTTCAGGCGGCGCGAGACTTTTTCCGAGAGCGAGCGCAGGATCGGAACCAGCTCTTCCAGCGTGCCGATGTCCTCATTGAACGTCGTTTCGGCCGATACGCTCTTGGATTCGCCGTCCGGCTCCACCCGGCGCGTGTCGATGCCGCGCGACAGCTGGTAGAGGCGCTGGCCCATCGTGCCATAGGCGGCCATCAGCGCGCCGAGTTCCATGGTCTGCAACTGGCCGATGGTGCGGATACCGTCCCGTTCCAGCGTGGCGGCGAACACCTTGCCGACGCCCCAGATCATCGTCACCGGCTTGTCGCTGAGGAAACGCGGCGTTTCCGCTTCGCCGATGACGGAAAAGCCGCGCGGCTTGTCGAAATCCGAGGCGATTTTTGCCAGGAACTTGCAATAGGACAGGCCGACCGAGACGGACAGGCCCATTTCCTTTTCCACGCGGTTGGAAAACTGCGCCATGACCCGCACCGGCGGGTCGTGGTGCAGGCGCTGCGTGCCCGACAGGTCGAGAAAGGCCTCGTCGATCGACAGCGGTTCGACCTGCGGCGTCAGATCGCGCATCATCTGGCGGATTTCGCGCCCCACGCGCACATATTTTTCCATGTTCGGGCTGATGACCACCGCATGCGGGCAGGCTTCCAGCGCCTTGAACATCGGCATGGCGGATTTCACGCCGTGAATGCGCGCGACATAACAGGCGGTGGAGACGACACCGCGCTTGCCGCCGCCGATGATGACGGGTTTGTTGCGCAGCTCCGGATTGTCGCGCTTTTCCACCGAGGCGTAGAATGCGTCGCAGTCCACATGCGCGATGGAGAGCCTGTAGAGTTCCGGGTGGCGCAGCAGGCGCGGGCTGCCGCATTGCTGGCAGCGGCGCCCGGCGGAGGCCTGCGCTGTCAGACAGTCGCGGCAGAATCCAAATTCAGGATCGTTGAGGGGTGCCATGATGCTCGGAACATAAATAGAACATGGCGAACTTACTGAAGAGACTGGCCGCTTGCAAGCCGTTTGCGGTCTTAATACACATCCTCCTGCCGGCCGCCCGGCAGCAGATGCAGCGCCTGCTGGAACAGGGCAGGGTCCGTCTCGGTCGCCGCGCAATAGCGCATCAGGGTCGGCTCATGCGCCAGGTAGAACTGCAGGACGCCCGCCAGAAAACCCGGCTCCTGTGCCGCCTGGCGGATTTGATCCGCCGTGATGCCGGTAAGCGCAAGAAAGCGCGGCAGCAATTCGCTGTCCTGCGCCAGGAAGACCAGCGCATTGATCGCCAGATCCTGCGCACCCTCAAGGTTCATCTGCTGTTTCATTCTGCCTGTCGGTCCCGAAATGTGTGTTCATCCGAACACCCTTGAAAACAATATTTCCGTTTGGCGGCGCGCAGGAAGCCCATTGCAACCCAGAGTGCCAATGACCAATTGAATCTCTACAAAAGAAGATGTTCAATAAAGCCTTGGTTAAACATGATCTGCAGCATTTTTTGACTGACCTGAAGAGTTACCTTTTCATCAATCAAAACACGCTATCACATGCATCCATTCAATGATGCTGCGGTGGGAGCCTTGTCAAGGCGGCAAACCCGCACCACGCATGATCAACGGGACATTGCCAATGGTGAAGAAAGTCATGATCGTCGAGGACAACGAGCTCAACATGAAGCTCTTCCGCGACCTTATCGAAGCCAGCGGCTATGAAACCATCCGCACGCGCAACGGTCTCGAGGCACTCGATCTGGCGCGCGAGCATCGCCCCGACCTGATCCTCATGGATATCCAGCTGCCGGAGGTTTCCGGGCTCGAAGTGACCAAATGGCTGAAGGCGGATGATGATCTGCATGTGATCCCCATCATCGCCGTCACTGCCTTCGCGATGAAGGGCGATGAGGAACGCATCCGCCAGGGCGGCTGCGAGGCCTATATATCCAAGCCGATTTCCGTGCCGAAATTCATCGAAACCATCAAATCCTACCTTGGTGACGCGTGAGCCGCCTGTTTTCCCGGAGAAGTGAACTATGACGGCCCGCATACTTGTCGTGGATGATGTTCCTGCCAACGTGAAGCTTCTGGAAGCGCGCTTGAGCGCGGAATATTATGAAGTCGTGACGGCATCGAACGGCTATGAAGCGCTGGAATTCTGCGAAAACAACAGCGTCGATGTCATCCTTCTCGACGTCATGATGCCGGGTATGGACGGATTCGAGGTCTGCCGCCGGCTGAAATCGCAGCCCGCCACGGCGCATATCCCGGTCATTCTGGTGACTGCGCTCGACCAGGACATGGACCGGATCACCGGATTGAACTTCGGCGCCGATGATTTTCTCACCAAGCCGGTCAATGACCTGCAACTGCTTGCCCGGGTGAAAAGCCTTGTCCGCCTGAAGAACCTCACCGACGAATTGCGGCTGCGGGTGGCAACGACCCGCGATGTCGGCCTGGAATCCATCCTGCGCTTTCCCAGCGGCACCGAGGCCATAGCCCGGGATGCCAAGGTGCTGCTCATCGATGAGCGGCCCGGCAGCGTTGAGCGAATCAGAACCATCCTGGCCGAAGAATGCAGCGTCGATGTGCAGACCGATCCGCAGACGGGCTTTTTCGACGCCATTCAGGGCAATCACGACTGCCTGATCATCGCATCGAGCTTTGCCGATTACGATCCGCTGCGCATTTGCGCGCAGTTGCGCTCGCTCGACAACACGCGGTCGATGCCGATCATCATCGTGGCGGACCAGGGCGAGGAGCCGAAAATCCGCCGCGCGCTGGAACTGGGCGTCAATGATTACGTGGTGCGGCCGCTCAATTCCAACGAGTTGCTGGCGCGCCTGCGCACGCAGCTGCGCCGCAAGGCCTATCATGACGGGCTGCGCGCCAGCGTCGTCAAGACCTATGAGATGGCCGTCACCGACAGTCTGACGGGCCTGCACAACCGGCTGTATCTGGAAACGCATCTGGCCACCCTGTTCAAGCGTGCCGTCGACCGCCGCCGTCCGCTGTCGATCCTGATGACGGACATCGACCGGTTCAAGCTGATCAACGACACCTATGGCCATGATGGCGGGGATGAGGTGCTGCGCGAATTCGCCCGGCGCCTGCGCCGCAACGTGCGCGGCAGCGACCTTGCCAGCCGCTATGGCGGGGAGGAGTTCTTCATCGTCATGCCCGATACGGACCTGACGATGGCGGCCATCGTCGCCGAGCGCATCCGGCGTGAAGTGGCCTCGACGCCGTTTTTCGTCGATGACGGCGTCACCAGCGTGCCGGTGACCATCAGCATCGGCATTGCCAGCGTGCAGTCGAAGGATGACAGCGTGCAGAACATGCTCAAGCGCGCCGACGAAGCGCTGTATGGCGCCAAGGCATCGGGGCGCAACAAGGTTGTCTCCGAGGCGGCGTGAGGCCGCCCCCGAATCGGATTGCCAATCCCCAGAAACAAAAATGCCGCCCGAAGGCGGCATTTTGAACATGCGGGAAAACCCAGGATTACTTGATCTTGGTTTCCTTGAATTCAACGTGCTTGCGTACGACCGGGTCGTACTTGCGGAAAGAGAACTTCTCTGTCTTCGTACGGCTGTTCTTGCTCGTGACGTAGAAGAAACCGGTGTCAGCGGTCGACAGAAGCTTGATCTTGATATTTGCAGCCTTAGCCATTTTCAGTTTACCTGTCTTTATTAGAAGAGGACCGCCGTTCAGTCCAACAACGTGGCTATAAGCGGAAATTCAGGCGGACATGTACCAACACCCGCCGAAAAGTCAAGGGTTGAGGCATTATAATCTAAGATTGGAATGGTGCTTCCAGCGTTGCTCGCACCATTCCGTCCACGGAAACATCTTACGCCTTAAAACCGGACGGTCAAATCGGCCTTGACCGCATTGTCTTTAGCCTGACTGGAAAACGCGCCGGTATAGGTGAGGCCGATGGTGGTGGCTTTGCCGA
>NZ_JBQEPA010000011.1:0-185036 GCF_052056495.1 Phyllobacterium sp. 22229 | reverse complement strand
CTAGCGCTTCTGGTGATTATGTCAAATTCATCGACCACCAATCTGCCATTGCACAGCTTGAGGCGGAACGGGATGAAGCGCGTTCAGTTGTGAAAGACAATCTTTCCGCAATTGAGGAAGCGCAGGAAACCATCAAAAGCCTTCACTCCTGCGCCACCCAAGACGAAGCCTCCCTTGCTGAGATGCTGGACGGTAACAAGCCGCTGCAATCCGATGACCGAGAAATGACTGCCGCCGAAACCGCACTCGCGTGGCTCATCATCGAAGTGTGCGGATGCCCTGATGATGTCAATTACACCATCAACCAAGCTCAAAACATCATTGCGTCCCGTATCAATGGAGGTGGCAAATGAAAACCATTGAAGAACGTCTTGAGGCTTTGGAGATGCATTCTCATGAGCCGTTTGATTTCACTGATCTTATTGAGCGCTTAGAGGTCTTAGAAGCCGAACTAGCCGTCCACCAGAATGATGTTCGGGTTGAAAAGATGGTCAACTCTTCATCGCGGGTGTCAATATCCGATATTCGGGATCAACTCACCGCCTACCAGAAGCGAGAAGCGGGGTTGCGGGAGAGGATCGAAGAACGAGCCGATTACCATTCCGTTCAAGAAACCATGGCTGATGCTATTCGAAGGGTCTGCAAAATATCACGCGGCAATACGCAAGGAATTGCGAGAAATACTCGCCGCACTCAACAAGGAGGGCGTGTGATGGGGAAGCTAACAGGCGGCAGGCCTATGCAGAATATCGGGTGCGCTTTTACGGACGTTGTCTCAGGAAAGCCGGTCTATTACTGGGTTGATACGCTTGGTCGAAGCTGGATGGCAAATGGCGCATGGTCATTATTTCGTGTGCCTTACGTGCCCCAGTCCCTCGCCGCCCTAACGAAAGGTTCCGAACATGAGTGACGTGACAGTGAAAAAGCTGGAATGGGAAGAGAAAGACATTCCGTATCCCGGTTCGAAATATTGGCGAGCCCAGACACCGTTCGATTGGGGCTATCGTGTCATAACTGTTGCGGGTGGTTTTATCGTTCACGGTATCGGAGAAATTCAGCCAACCCTCGAAGCCGCCCAAGCTGAAGCACAAGCCGATTACGAAGCTCGTATCCGTTCCGCCCGCGCGCCTTGTAAGCAGGAGCCGGTTGGATGGCAATGGGAGAGCGCATACGGCGATGAACCACTTACAGGACGATGGATGGTGTCGAATACAAAGCCACATCGCCCCAGTGATGCAACCGATTATGTCATGCGCCCCCTCTTCACCCACCCCACCACCATCAGAGAGGACATCATACGCGAGTGTGCGGAGGTGGTGCAGGCGGCAAATCTTTCGCATGGAAACGAACGTGAGGAAGCAGTAGCCGCCATCCTCTCCCTTCTGGAGGAGCGCTGACATGGTGAAGCCACGCGGGCACGGCCTTACTATCCCATTGAAGCGCGAATATTTCGAGGCGATTAAATCTGGCGAGAAAAAAGAAGAATATCGCCTTCGCAACGACTATTGGAACCGTAGACTTTTCGGAAACAGCATAGAACCAATACCGTTCGATTATATCGAATTAACCCTTGGTTATCCGAAGGCAGCAGATACAGCGCGCCGTTTGATTTTGCCGTGGCGTGGTCTTCTCGAGAAAACAATTACACATCCGCATTTTGGGCCAAATCCAGTCGACGTTTTCGCCATTGACGTATCGGGAGAGCCATCATGACCCAAATAGATGAACTGCTGGCGAGGCTGGAAGCGCGAGCCAAAGCATATGACGAGGCTACAGAGCCGCTGGAATATACGGGCGACGACAAAATCCTTGACCGTGAAGCCGACACCCTCATTCGTTCCCTCGTTGCAGAGAGGGATAGAGAGCGTAAATGGCTTGAGGAATTGGCCCAAGCTATTGTGGATCATTTCCGTATCGAGACGCCAAGTGATGGTTTTTACAACATCACAGCCACCGCATACGAAATCTTAGACGGCGATTTCACAACTGACAGTGATGCAGACCGGCGAGCCACAGCCGCCGAGGCAGAGAATGCAGTGCTGCGGGAAGTATTCTCAAATTTCTTGCCCATTATAGACGCGATATTGGCCGAAGCACCGGCTGAGGCATCTCAATACATCATGTTTATTGACTGCGAAGGCAATAGGCATGGTGTCAATCTAGACATCCTCCGCCGCGCCCGCGCAGCTGGGAGGCGTGAATGATGAGTAAACAACTACTTTTTGAAGCAGCATTCGTAGCTTTCACCTTGTCTGCATGCAACGCCATAATCTGGTGGCTGACATGACCCACTCCCAGCTAATAGCGCGCCTAGAGCAGTTGACCGCGCCGGATCGGGAGGTGGATATTCTTATTGGTAAGATATTTCCTCCTAAGAAAATTCATAGTGACGGAAGTTGGTTTGAGCGGGATGATTTCGTGCGGTATCCCGCTGTAACCGCCTCTGTAGATGCCGCCCTGGCATTGGCTTCCCGTGTGCTGCCGGGGTGGCTTGTCGCTAATATTGGGCAAGACGATAGCAAAACATGGCATGCTGAAATTAGGAAGGGTCACTGCACAGCCTATAGCTCAGTCGAATTGGGCGGCGCTCCAGTGCCTGCCATTGCCCTCTGCATAGCCATCCTCAAAGCCCATGGAGGACAGTAATGACAGCCGACATGGACAGCAAGCTTTGCGTTCCCCACATCAGTCAAGATGGTGCACGGATTCATACACCATCTTGGGGTTGCTATCAGAGTTGCAACAAATACGGGAGCATTTTTACCGTCGAATGGTGCAGCGAACCATTCTGCGAACGGAATGGAGCCGCCGTGAAAAGCCTCATCCATCACGGACATTCAGCCGATAGCTGCCCGTTGCCGCGCTTGCGGGACTGGCTTAAAGCCCATGGAGCGAGCAAATGAAGCAGATTGATCGCGACATCTATGAATATGGCGAAGTCGAGCGTGATGCTGCGCTGATCGCAGACTATGCGCCTCATGGAGGCTGGTTCTGCCGGTTTTACAAGTGGATCGAGGGTATCGCCCGCGAAGAACGGGAGGACCTTATTCAGCAGCGCGACGAGGAACGACGCCGAGACTATGGTGCAAGCAAATGATTGATCGCACCGAATTCAACGAAGACGATACGCTTGACGAGATTGTCGGCTCTGGTGGCGCTCATCTTGAGCACATGGGCGGATCGAGGTGGTTTCTTGAGATCAGCCACGCAGACGGAACATCCACAGCACTGTGGTTTACCTCAAGGAGCCTTCGCAGGCCTCATTGGGAAAAGAGAGGTGTCTCCCGATGAATAGTGCCCTTATAAAGGAAATATAGATCATGCCAAAATGCGATATATGTGGAGATCGAGCCACCCACCTCAATCCGCTCAGGGACATCTATAAGACGGAGGACATACAGGATGTTTGCCCATCCTGCGAGCGGATCGTTGACAAGCAGTTGAGCAAAATTCAAGCGTCTCATGGACAAGCGCAGAGAACGCTTCTGAAGCGCTTTATGGCTATAATGCGATCCGCAGGAGCTTTCAATGACGCCGTATGAAGAACTGGTCGAGAAGGTGGCGCGGAACATCTGCATAGCCAAAGGACTTGATCCAGACTGGAACTATGATCCTACTGGGATAGGAGGAGGATTAGATCATCGCTGGAAATGTTTTACCGGTGAAGCCACCGCAGCCATAGCCACCATCCTCGAAGCCCTGAGTGAGCCGAGCGAAGCGATGGTGACAGCCGGAATGAATGAGCTAGATACCCCATTCTATGCCGACATCGAACGCGGATACCGCGCCATGCTCGAAGCCAGCCCTCTTGTAGAGGAGGAGCGTAAGACGGTGGAAAACGGGAAAAGCACACATGGCTGAAATCCGTTTTCACATAGATCCCAAGGACATCCCGCCAGATAAGGCCGCTCGACGCCTTGGATTGTCTCTAGACAGATTTGAGGAGATACTTCCGCGTCTGTTAAGTCGAGGTTTTCCCCCCTCTGATCCAGACACTGGAAATTTTGACCTTGATGCGATTGATCTATGGCGATCCAACAGGCACAGGCGGGACTTGCCAGCGAACGTACAGGCGTTGCAATCTACGGGAGTTGTCTCCGAGAGATTGAGGAAAATGCGTGGGTAGTGTCAAAATCCCATATTACATCGTTATAAAGGGTAAGTATGGATACTGGGCACCTTCGAAGCAAATGAAGGAGGCTGGGTTCAAACTCGTCCGCTGCGGCGTAGATGGCCCCCAAGCATGGAGAATAGCGTCTGAATGGAACGAACGGTGGCAACGCCATCGAGTCGGTCGAGAACAAGACTCCCCGTTAAAGTGGCCGAAAAGATCCATTGGTGATGCCTTCGAGCGATACAAAAAAACCTCTCAGTGGACAGAGGCCAAAAAACCACGCACTCGGGAAGAGTGGGAAAGATCGTGGGCTAGGATAAGCCCGATATTTGGCGATCTGCCGCCGACAAGCCCAGAAATCAATTTTGAAGCGCTCTCACAGTTTAGAGACACGATCAAGCAGACCGTTTCACCTCGTGAAGCTTGGCGCGTTATCAAGACTTGGCGCGCTCTATGGAATGTATGTGCGGCAATGCAGTTCTGTGATGGGAAACAGGACCCCTCTCTCGCCGTGCGAAACAGTGCGCCACTGCCTAGATCATCGTCATGGAGCGAGGGGGAAGTTGTCAGGCTGGTCAAAATGGCGTGGCGGCGGAAATATTATGGTTTGGCTGTCAGTATCGCCTTCGCATGGGACACGCAGCTTTCGCCCGCGGATCTGCGAGGGCTTACTGTTGCTGGCATCAAGGGAGAAGGCAGAGAACGCTACTTCCCGATAGAACGGGCGAAGTCCGGTCGCGCGGCGATTGGAACAGTCGGCCGGCGCTCCCTAGCATTGCTTGATGCCTATTTAACGAAAGAACCATGCGATGTTGGCGCGATTTTGCGCAATCGCAGTGGTGCAGTCTATTCCCGTTATACTCTACCAGATGATTTTGGTGTAGTCCGAGAACTCACGTTCCCGGGAGACAAGCGCACACTTGCCGACATGAGACGATCCGGGGCCATTGAAGCAAATGCTGGTGGCGCATCCCCGTCCAACACCGCTGCAAAAATGGCGAACAGCATTTCAAGCGCGAATGCGATCCACAAAACGTATCAACCGGTGGATTTGGAAAGTGTCCGACAGGCTGACGAGGCGCGCATTATTGGCCGTCGTCGCATCAGAGAACGGAACAAATAGACCACAAAAGTCTAAACTCGGATCTGGGACGAGTCTAAACTCCCCAAATAGTCCACAGCTAAGCTATTGAAAAGATGGCGATCCCGGCTGGATTCGAACCAGCGACCGTCGGCTTAGAAGGCCGGTGCTCTATCCAGCTGAGCTACGGGACCAGCGTTTACACCGGCGATGGCAGTATCGCCGGGAAATCCGAACAAACTGCAAACGCTTGAACGTCAAAAATCAGTGCGTCCAAGGCTGCTTGCGGTCAAAGCGGAAGTTTTCCGAATAGGAAACCACACGCCGCCTTGTTTCCTTGGGTTCCTGCACCGAATAGGCAATGCCGTTCTTCTGTGCATAGGCGATTGCCTCTTCCTTCGTTTCGAAGGACAGGCGGATCTGGCTCTTCATGTCGCGCGATGACGTATAGCCCATCAGCGGCTCAACCTTGCGCGGCTGTTCCGGCTCGAATTCCAGCATCCAGCTTTCGGTCTTGGCCTTGCCGGACTGCATGGCTGTTTTTGCGGGGCGGTAAATACGTGCTGCCATTAGAAGAAATCCCTTTGTCTGAAATCCCGATATAGTACAGGCTTCGGTTCAGTACCAGCAGCATCATCGGTTGAAATGGTCGGAGCGGAGAGATTCGAACTCCCGACCCTCTGGTCCCAAACCAGATGCGCTACCAGGCTGCGCTACGCTCCGTATCATGTTCAACGTTGGCTTCCCTAGAGTTTTTGATTCCGGAACGCAATAGCCAAATCAAAGAAAAGCCCGCAAACGGAACAAAAGCTTTGCAGCGGCAGCGAAGACAACGGTGAAAGTTGCAGGCAAGCCGCCGGGCATGTTCCGCCGATGTTCCGCCCTGCCCCGCAACCGGCGCTGCCGGCGCGGCGGCGGCATGCAATGATTCGGCGACAAATGGCTTGATTGTAACGTCCGACTTTGGAACACTCCCCCTGCTCGAACACCGGCGCGGGTCCGGCAGCACCTGCCCTCTGGCGGGAGGCTGCGCCGCGTTGAAGATACGTCCTTGACCGGGGTCATACCCCCGGAACTGGTTTTGCAGGGAACGCCCCGTTGTCCGCCGAGATGTGCGCACTGACGGCTCGTTCAAACCGTTGGAGTTTCATCATGTCAGCAAACATCGAGATCACAGATACGGCAGCGTTCGACCTCGCCCAGGGCATCGCCGATACCCAGAAGGCAAAACTGCGGGAGCAACAGCTGCACCAGATCAGCGATGACGATATGCAGATCGGTGAAACCTGGTTCGTGTGGGGTATTTTCAGCGCCATCACCGATGACCGCGCGCGGCAGCAGAAACTGCTGGCCGATTATCTCGCCCGGAAAATCCAGCCGCGCGGCGATATTGCCAAAATCGTCAGGGATACGCTCGCCCTCGACAGCGAGGGCAACCAGTTGTTCAACGCGATTTCCACCGCCGGACGGCAAGCCTATCACGAAGACGGCGACCATCACCTGAGCAAGATCGCGGCGATCTTTCTCAACGCCATCAAGAACCACTGATCTTAGAGATCGAAGGTCGCCTGCCCCTCGTCGAGGGCCGTGACGACACTGGCGGCCAGCGCGCGGGTGATTTTCGATTTTTTCTCCAGCGCCGCGCGGTCAAGACGCTCGACGATGCGGCTGGCGGTGGACAGCGACCGCTCGATATGGCTCACCAGAAAGCCGATCACATTGGGATCGACGGCGATCTGCCGGTCGGCAAACAGCTTGTACATGACCCCGGACAACAGCATGTCATCCGGCTCGCCGATCTCCACCGTCGTTGCCGCCTTCAGGCGTGAGGCAAGGTCGGGCAGTTTTACCGGCCAGCTGCCCGGCCAGCGGCGCGAGGTCATCAACAGGCTCGATCCGCTCTGGCGCACGCTGTTGATCAGATGGAAAAGCCCGGCTTCATCGATCGGGCCGTCGCCGATGGCATCGATCAGGAAGGGACCGGTCTTGCCCGAGGCATCGCCGATATGTGCGGCATCGATGACGGTTGCGTCCGATTCGGCCTTCCAGACCGCCGCCAGATGCGTCTTGCCCGATCCTGTCGGCCCGGCAAGGATGACGACGGGTGAAATCCAGCCCGGCCAGCGGTCGACAATATCCACCGCCGCCATGTTGGAGGCGGTGACAATCAGGTCGTCGCGCGAATATCCCGGCTCATGGCCAAGATCGAGCGGCAGTTGTCGCGGTGCATCGGTCATACCGGGTGAAATACAGTCAATGCCGCCCCGATGTCACCGGATTTCTTTGGACTGCCCGCTTTTGCTGTAGTCGCCTGTGTAGAGCGGGGATTGCCGGTAACGGCCGATGACAAAGCGCACGAGCACGCCCATCGCGGCTGCCGTCGGCACGGCAATCAGCATGCCGGTGAAGCCCATGAGCGAACCGAAGGCAAACAGAGCGAACATCAGCCAGACCGGATGCAGCCCGACAGAGGAGCCCACCAGTTTCGGCTGCAGGATATTGCCCTCGAAGAACTGGCCGATGAAGAACACCACCGCCACCGCGCCCACGTAGAAATAATCCGGCCAGAACTGCACCAGCGCCACGCCGATCGCCAGCACCAGCCCGACCAGCGAACCGACATAGGGGATGAAACTGATGAGACCGGCAAACAGCCCGATCAGCAGGCCGAAATTCAAGCCGACAATGGTCAGCCCCACCGCATAGATCATGCCGAGCAGCAGGCACACGGTGCCCTGCCCGCGCACGAAGCCGGCAATGGCCTTGTTCATGTCACGGGCGATTTCGCGCACTGTCTGCACATGGTCGCGCGGCGTCAGATTGTCGATGCTCTGCACCATGCGGTCCCAGTCGAGCAGCATGTAGAATGCGACGACGGGCGTGACGACGAACAGCGCCGCGACATCGATCAGCGTCTTGCCCGAACTCCAGATCGACTGCAGCAGGGTGGACAGGAACCCCGCGCCCTGCTGCAGCAGGGAATCGAGGCTGTTGCGGATGACGGAGGCATCGACGCCGATGAAATCCTTCAGCCACTGGGAATCGCGGTTGGCGATGAGTTCCTGCAGCCGGGCGACATAGCTCGGCAGGCGGGCGATGAAATCGGTCATCTGCGAGGCCAGGATCGGCACGAGGATCATCAGCAGCAGTGCAAAGGTCACCACGAACAGGATGAGGATGACGATGGTCGCCAGCAGGCGCGACATGCCCAGGCGCTCCAGCCGGTCGGCGACGGGATCGAGGAAATAGGCCAGCACAAGCCCGGCCACGAAGGGCAGCAGGATGGACGAGAAGATGTAGAGGAACAGCGCCAGGAACACGACGGCGCCGGTCCAGAACACCGCCTGACGGCGCACGCTGGTTGCCAGAGTGCTCACCTGCACATCCACATGGATGTCACGTTCGGCCGGTGGTGTCGTCTTCGTCTTGCTTACGGTTTTGCTCATAGCCAGCCATGTGTTGTGTCCATGCCACGAGATAGGCAGTGGAGGACGCTGCGGTCAAGAGTGCAACCATCCATACCAGAATCGTCCGCCCCGCGCCGAATGAAAATTGGAAGGTCATATCAGCCAGGGTAAACGCCACCAGCACGATCTGCAGCGCCGTGTTCGCCTTGGACACGAACAGCGGGCGCATTTCCACCGGATTGGCCATCACCGTCGACAGCAGCACCGCACTGATAATGAGGATGTCACGCGAAACAACGATGACAACCAGCCAGACCGGCAGCTCGTTGAGAAACCCGAGGACGACGAACAGGGTAACCAGCAGCAGCTTGTCGGCCATGGGATCAAGATAGGCGCCCAGCTCCGAACGCTGGTCGTAGCGGCGGGCGATGTAACCGTCGACGCCATCCGAAACACCCGCAACGACAAAACCGGCAAGCGCCGCGCCGACCGAACCGGACAGCAGCGCCATGACGATGAACGGTACGAGGATGAAGCGGAAGATGGTGATATAGTTGGGAATTGTCACGCTGCCGGCTTCCTCGCACTTTCTATCGTTACGCTCTAGATGGACGCAGCAGCGGCATTGCTCAACCCCTTTCCCGCGGCCAAACTGTCGATATCTGGTGTTTTCACCCGGCTTGGGGCACTCAGAGCTTGCAGCGGCGGCGGAGTCGTGCCATTTCGCCAGCAACAATCCGGAGCTGACAATGACGATCAAAAATGGCCTCACCTATGCGCAGGCAGGCGTCGATATCGATGCCGGCAATCTGCTTGTCGAAAAGATCAAGCCGATCGTGCGCTCGACGCGCCGTCCCGGTGCCGATGGCGAGATCGGCGGTTTTGGCGGCCTGTTCGACCTGAAAGCCGCCGGTTTTACCGATCCGGTCCTCGTTGCCGCCAATGACGGCGTCGGCACCAAGCTGAAGATCGCCATCGATGCGGGTGTGCATGACACGGTGGGTATCGACCTCGTCGCCATGTGCGTCAACGATCTGGTGGTCCAGGGCGCAGAACCCCTGTTCTTCCTCGACTATTTTGCCACCGGCAAGCTCGACCCGGATCAGGGCGCGGCCATTGTCAGCGGCATCGCCGAGGGCTGCCTGCAGGCCGGATGCGCGCTGATCGGCGGCGAGACCGCGGAAATGCCGGGCATGTACCGCGACGGCGATTACGATCTGGCCGGTTTTGCCGTTGGCGCTGCCGAGCGCAACCAGCTGCTGCCATCGGGCGATGTGGCCGAAGGTGATGTCATTCTCGGCCTTGCCTCCTCGGGCGTTCACTCCAACGGCTTTTCGCTGGTGCGGCGCATCGTCGAACTCTCCGGCCTCGGCTGGGATGCCGACGCGCCCTTCAAGCCGGGCACATCGCTCGGACAGGCCCTGCTCACGCCGACGCGCATCTATGTCAAGCCGCTGCTGGCGGCGATCCGCGAAACCCATGCGATCAAGGCGCTTGCCCATATCACCGGCGGCGGTTTCCCCGACAATATTCCCCGCGTGCTGCCGAAGGAGCTGACCGCCAGCATCGATCTTTCCGCCATCGCGGTGCCGCCGGTGTTTTCCTGGCTGGCCAAGGTTGGCGGCGTCGCGCGCGATGAAATGCTGCGCACGTTCAATTGCGGTATCGGCATGATCGCCGTCGTCGCACCGGAAAACGCCGATGCCGTGCTCGCCGCGCTCAAAGCGCAGGGCGAAAACGCCGTGCGCCTTGGCACCATGGTTGCCCGCGCCGACAGCGGTGTTGTCTATCAGGGCAACCTGGCGCTGTGAGCAACGCAACCCGCAAAAAGCGCGTCGCGGTGCTGATTTCGGGCCGCGGTTCCAACATGACCGCCTTGATCGAGGCGGCGAAGGCGGCTGACTATCCCGCCGAGATCGTGGCCGTCATCGCCAACAAGCTCGACGCAGGCGGGCTGGAGACGGCAAAGGCGCACGGTATCGCCGCGCACGCCATTGCGCACCGCGACTATCCGACGAAGCAGGCGCATGAGGCTGCCGTCTCCGCTGCGCTGCAGGCAGCGGGAGCGGAAATCGTCTGCCTCGCCGGCTACATGCGGTTGATGTCGGCTGAGTTCGTTCAGGCCTGGGAAGGCCGGATGATCAATATCCACCCGTCGCTCCTGCCGCTGTTCAAGGGCCTGCACACGCATGAACAGGCGCTTGAAGCCGGTGTTCGCGTGCATGGCTGCACCGTGCATTTTGTCACGGCGGGCATGGATGAAGGCCCGATCATCGCCCAGACCGCCGTACCGGTGCTCAATGGCGATACGTCAGACAGTCTTGCGTTGCGCGTGCTGTCGGTGGAACACGAGACCTATGCCCGCGCCCTGGCGCAGGTGGCATCCGGCAAGGCCGTCATGCAGGCCGGGCGCACGGTTTTCAGCGATTGATCAAGTGACACCGCCGCCTACGCTGCATCTTTCTTGTTCTTTGTCGCAGGCACAATTTTCAGTTGCAGGCCAAGTGCGTCAGCGACTTTTGTGATGGTTGCCAGTTCCGGATTACCCTCGCCGCTCAAGGCTTTATATATTGTCTGACGCGGGAGACCGGTTTTCTGGGAAAGCTCGGTAATCCCGCGCGCACGCGCGATCGTACCCAAGGCGCGCGCTATTTCCGCAGGCGTTCCATCTTCACACGTCGCCGCCAGATATTCTTTGATCATCTCTTCGGAATCCAGATGATGCGCGGTGTCATAGGGACTTAACTTTATCATGATCTGCCTTTCCTCAAGGAGATGGCCATGGTCTGTGCCCTCTTGATATCGCGGTCCTGTGTACTCTTGTCACCGCCGCACAACAGGATGATCAAGACACTCTTTCGCTCAATATAGTAGACGCGGTACCCCGGACCATAATCAATACGAAGTTCGCTGACGCCCTCGCCCACAGCTTTGACATCACCGGTATTGCCTTCAATCAATCGATCGAGCCGTTTGGCAATTCTCGCTCTGGCTCGCTGATCCCGCAGACCATCAAACCAGTCTAAAAACGTGTCGGTCTTTTCAATCAACCGCTTCATAAATGTAAGCCATAGTTGTCAAAATGTATAGATACTCAAAATTTCAGATTCAAAAAACAGTCAAAAATATCAATAAAATCAATTCATTGCCGGGCGGATCCAAACCTTGCTGTCGTGGAAGGCTGCACCGCCATAGGGCGCTGATGCGTCCGAGCCCGTCAGCACGTTGATGCCTTCGCCGCGCTCGAATGCCGAATTGCGGAACAGGCCTTCCGAAATCACCACGCCGCGCTTGAGACCGGCGTTCAGGCGGGCATGCACCACCACTTCGCCGCGCTCATTGCCGATTTCGACGCGCATGCCCTCCTCGATGCCGAGACCGCTCGCATCGTCCGGATGAATCAACAATTCCGGGCGGCCCTCTTTCAACATCGACGTCGGCGTTTCGGCAAAGGTCGAGTTGAGGAAATTATGGGCGGGCGACGTGCCCAGCCGGAACGGATGCTTTGCATCCGCAACTTCAATCGCTTCCCAATAATCCGGCCATTGCGGCAGGGTCGTGAACGGCCCCTGGGTGCCCATGGACTGCGGCGGACGGTTGGGCGACGGGCTGCCGGTCCAATCCGGCTTGAAACGGAATTTGCCGTCAGGCCAGTTGAAACCTTTTTCGTAATGCGCGGTTTCGTAGTCCGGCTGCACATCGAGCCAGCGGATTTCCTTCAGCACGTCATAGCCCGGCAGATTGCTCGCCGCCATCATATGGTCGATCAGTGTTTTGGCGTCGAGATCGAAGCCCGGCAGGTCGCCGACGCCAAGGCGTTTTGCCAGTTCATTGATGACATAGAGGTTGGGACGCGTTTCGCCCGGACCGTCGATCAGCTTGGGGCCGAGGACGATATGCTGCTGGCCGCCGCCGCGATAGATGTCGTCATGCTCCATGAACATGGTGGCCGGTAACACCACGTCGGCCAGCTTTGCCGTGTCGGTCATGAACTGCTCGTGCACGGCCATGAACAGGTCCTCGCGCAGCATGCCCTGCTTGATCAGGCGCTGCTGCGGCGCGACATTGGCCGGGTTGGTGTTCTGGATCAGCATCGCCATGACGGGCGGCCCGCCATAGAGCGTATCCTTGTCGCCGTTGAGCGCCAGACCGATTTTGGACTGGTCGATATGGCGAACGGAGGAATCCTTGAACGCCTGCCCTTCGATTTCCCGCTTGTCCATGCGGAAAATTCCGGAATTGGAGTGAAATGCCCCACCGCCTTCATGTTTCCAGGCGCCGGTGACGGCCGCAATGGACAGCGCCGCATGCATGTTCACAGCGCCATTGCGCTGGCGGGTGAAGCCATAGCCAAGCCGGAAGAATGTCTTCTTCGTCGTGCCGACCAGCCGGGCGAACTCTTCGATCTCGGCAACGGTCAGGCCGGTCAGCGCCGCCGCCCACTCCGGCGTGCGGCCGGCAAGATGCGCTTCCAGCCCCTTCGGATCGTCCGTATAGGCGTTGAGATAATCCCAGTCGGCAAGGCCGTCGCGGAACAGCACGTGCATGACGGCGCAAGCCAGCGCCCCGTCGGTTCCCGGCTTCAGCACGAGGCCGAGATCCGCCTGCCGCACGGTGGCATTCTCATAGATATCGATGGCAACGATCTTGGCGCCGCGCTCCTTGCGGGCGCGCACCGCATGGGTCATGACATTGACCTGCGTTGCCGCCGCATTGGTGCCCCAGATCACCACGCAATCGGACTTGGCCATTTCGCGCGGATCGACGCCGCCAAGCTTGCCGGTCCCGGCGAAAAAGCCGGTCCAGGCCATGTTGGTGCAAAAACTGTCGAACTGGTTGGAATATTTTTTGGCGTGGCGCAGGCGGTGCATGGAATCGCGCTGCACCAGCCCCATCGTACCGGCATAGATGTAGGGCCAGATGCTTTGCGAGCCGTATTCCGCTTCGGCCTTGAGAAAGCGCTCGGCAATCAGATCGAGCGCGGCGTCCCAGCTTGCCTCTTTCCACACGCCCTCGCCTTTGGAACCGCCGCGGACAAGCGGCTTCAGCAGCCGGTCTGGATGGTGGATGCGCTCGGCATAGCGGGCGACCTTGGCGCAGATGACGCCAGCCGTATAGCTGTTGTCCTTGGCGCCGCGCACGCGTCCGATCTGGCCGGAATCGAGCACCTCGACATCCAGCGCGCAGGTCGATGGGCAATCGTGAGGACAGGCCGAGTGGCCCGTGCGGAGAATGACAGCTTTGTTCATGGCCTATCCATAGCGCAGTTTTCGCGCCGCCGGAATGGGCTGGATAAATGCTGCAGAACGCAAAATGTCGCGACCGCGCTTGACGTTGGCGGGTGGACTTGATACTTAAGTAATTACTTTAGTATTGAATACTGTTGAAGCTTTGCATGGGAGGCCCTGAAATGTCACTGAAATTGTATTTTCACCCGCTGTCGTCGTTCTGCATGAAAGTGCTGACCGCGCTTTATGAGAATGACACGCCCTTCGAGCCTTGCATGGTCGATTTCATGAACGAAGAGGCAAGCGCCGATTTCCGCAAGATGTGGCCGATCCGGCAGTTTCCGGTTTTGCGCGACGAAGCCCGGGGCCAGACCGTTCCTGAATCCAGCATCATCATCGAATATCTCGCCCAGCACTTTCCCGGCAAAACGCCGCTTTTGCCCTCCGAGCGGGAACCGGCACTGGAAACGCGCTTCTACGACCGCTTCTTCGATCTGCACGTGCATGTGCCGATGCAGAAAATCGTCACCGACAGGCTGCGTCCCGCAGGCCAGAACGATGCGCTGGGTGTTGACCATGCCAGACAGAAGCTGCGAACCGCCTATGATGTGCTGGAAGAGCGTCTCAAAGGCCGGACATGGGCGGCGGGCAGCGCCTATACGATGGCGGACTGCGCCGCCTCGCCCGCGCTGTTCTACGGCGATATGGCCGTGCCGATCGGCGAAGGATATCCCGTGCTGACGGCTTATCGCGATCGCCTGATGAAGCGGCCATCCTTTGCCCGCGCCCTGGAAGAGGCAGAGCCCTATTTCGACATGGTGCCGAAATAGGCGTCAGGCAAGGCGCATCACGGCAGCACCGGCGGCGATCAGCGCCACGGCGATCAGGCGCTTGACGCCGATATTCTCCTTGAGAACCAGGGCGGAGATGGCCACGGCGAACAGGATCGACGTTTCGCGCAAGGCGGCAACGGCGGCGACCGGGGCCATGGTCATCGCCCACAGGGCAAGACCGTAGGAGCCGAGCGTGCCGACGCCGCCGACCGTGGCCAGCCGCGTCCGCTTGAGGAAATGCGGCCAGAGCTCGCCCTTGCGGGTCACCATGGTCCAGAGGAACAGCGGAATGGCGTTGAGCGTGAAAACCCACATCGTATAGGCCGCCGGTGCGCCGGAATGGCGCACGCCGATGCCGTCGATCAGGGTATAGGTGGCAATCACCAGCGCATTCAAGAGCGCAAAGACGGTCGTGGCGCGGTTGGCCCCTGCCCGCCGCCGCGCTTCCAGCGCCAGCGCCAGCACGCCGCAGCAGATCAGGGCAATGCCCGACCATTTCTGCGCCGACAGGAACTCGCCAACCAGCGGACCGCTGGCAATGGCGACAAACAGCGGCGCCGTGCCGCGCATGATGGGATAGGCCTGACTCATGTCCCCGCTGCGGTACGCCGCCGCCACAAGCGCGAGATAGATGAGCTGAACGACGCCCGATGCCGCCAGAAACGGCCAGCTTTCGCGCGCCGGTGCCGGCAGGAACGGCAGGCAGACCATGGCGATCACCCCGGCTGCCGTTACGACCACGACGGTGTTGAGGAATTTATCGCCCTCGGATTTGACGACAGCATTCCAGCTTGCATGCAGGAATGCGGCAAACAGGACAATAAGAACAACCGTTCCGGACATGATCAGACCCCGGCACGCCCGAAATGCGCGTGCTCCCTGTGCTCAATGACACATTTGGGTCATAAGGCAAATTCGATAATCTCATCTTTAAAGTGAGAAGTTCTAAACGGCATTGATACCGTCGACAAAGCTGGCAAGACCGGCGCGCAGCGGCGTGCCGAATTCAGCGCTTTTGGCGATGCCGTCCGCATCCAGTTTCCTGCCCTTGAGCGGCAGGGTGAGTGCGGCGCTGGTGATCACATGCGCCGACATCGTCATCAGCACTTCCATGAGAAGCGGCGTGATGCGCTCCGAGTGCGGCGAGGTATTGATCAGAAGCACCGGCTTTCCCGGAAATTCGACGCATGACACGAGCCAATCCAGCATGTTCTTGAAGCTGCCGGGAATGCCATGGGCATATTCCGGACAGGAAATGATCAGTCCATCGGCCGCGCCGACCTGCTTACGCAGCGCCACAATCTTCTTGGGCGGCTTGTCGCCGTCGAGATCGGGATTGAAGGGCGGCAATCCCGCCAGCCCCGCATAAAGCGCCACGCTGACACCGGCGGGCACCAATTGGCTGCACGCTTCCAGCACGGACTTGTTCATGGAAACGGCGCGCAGGCTGCCGGACAGGGCGAGAAGTTTTGTCATCGGGAGACCTTCGGGAATCAATTTGACAATCAGCATAGCGAGATGCTTGCGATAGCACCAACATCGTGAAACAAGCAGGGCCATGAACTACCGTCACGCCTATCACGCCGGCAATTTCGCCGACGTCGTCAAACACATTATCCTCACGCGGATTGTGCTCTATATGCAGCGCAAGGACCATGGTTTTCGCGTCATCGATACCCATGCGGGTATCGGCCGCTACGATCTCAAGGGGACGGAAGCGGGCAAGACGGGCGAATGGCAGAGCGGCATCGGCCGGCTGCTCGAAGCCAAGCTCGATGCGGATGTTGCCGGTCTCATCCAGCCCTATCTGGATATTGTCCGCGCCGAAAATGCCGATGGCGCCATCCGCCACTATCCCGGTTCGCCGCTGATCGTGCGGCACCTCCTGCGCAAGCAGGACCGGCTGTCGGCGCTCGAACTGCATCCGGACGATGCCCGGCTTCTCGCTGACGTGTTCGAAGGCGATGTGCAGGTGCGCGTGACACAGCTGGACGGCTGGCTGGCGCTGGGCGCCCATCTGCCGCCCAAGGAAAAGCGCGGCCTCATCCTTGTCGACCCGCCGTTTGAAATCGGCGGCGAATTCGACCGCCTTGTGGAAGGGCTGGTCAAGGCGCACCGGCGTTTTGCCGGCGGCACCTATGCCTTCTGGTATCCGGTCAAGGACCGGCAGGAGGTCAGGCGCTTCGCCTCGCTGCTGCACGATACCGGCATTGCCAAAATCCTGCGCGCGGAGCTGATGATTCGAGCGCCCTCGCCGGAACCCCGGCTCGACGGCACCGGCATGATCATCGTCAATCCGCCTTTCACGCTGGAGAGCGAGCTGCGAACCGTTTTCCCGGCGTTGTCAAAAGTCCTCAGTGACGGGAAGAATGCCGGTTTCACCGTCGATTGGATCCGCGGCGAGCAAGTTGGTGCTTGACCGCGCGCACCGGCTGTCCGACATTGGCAGCATATCGATACCTCATGGAGAGTGACCCCTATGGCACGCGTTTCCACCCTTCTCGCCACGACCCTTGGCGCTGTACTGGCAATTTCCTCCGCCGTTCCGGCCTTTTCCGCCGATTACCTGCAACGCGCGCCCAGCGAGACCTATGACGATACCTGCGGCAAATCCGGCGTCCTCAATCGCATCGTGAACCGCTTCTCCTATCAGGTGCATCACGTTCCGGGCCTGCAGCAGGTTGCAATCCAGGATTTCAGCGAAGTCCATCAGCAGCGCTATGAGCCGAGCCGCGATCCGGAAATGTCGGCCGTCGCGCGCTATTATTGCCAGGCGACCGCCCATCTGTCCGACGGCAAGCAGCGTCCGGTCTGGTACGTCGTCGAAGAAGGCCTGGGCTACGCCTCCATCGGCAACAATGTCGAGTTCTGCGTTGCCGGGTTCGACCGCTGGAATGTTTACAATGGCCGCTGCCGCAGCCTGAAATGATCCGTGACCGCTGATGCAGTTCGGCAGCCTGGCGCGCTACGCCCTGTTTGCAGCGCTTCTTGGCGTGTCCGTATTGACCTATCTGCGTGAGCAGCAGCCGCGGCAAAGTCTTGCTCCCGCGCAAACACCCGAAATAATTGCCGCGGGTGAACGCCAGACAAGCGGCGCGCCCGCCGCATCGGTACCGGCGGGCAGCGGTTTTGATTTCTATGTTCTCGCCCTGTCGTGGTCACCCAGCTATTGCGCTGCCGAAGGCTCGAATGCCAACCGGCAGCAATGTTCGACGGGGCGTCCCTACGGTTTTGTCGTGCACGGGCTCTGGCCGCAATATGAACAGGGCTATCCGCAGGACTGCACCACGGACGAGCCGCGTGACGTGCCATTCAGCCAGGCGAGACAGCTTTCCGACATCATGCCCTCCGCCGGGCTCGTCACCTATGAATGGCGCAAGCACGGCACCTGCACCGGACTGACGCAGAAAGACTATTTTTCGGTGATGCGGCAGGCGGTATCGCGCGTTGCCATCCCGTCTGCCTACAGCCAGCCCACCCAGCGGGCGCCGGTCAATCCGCAGCTTGTCGAACAGGCTTTTGTCACAGCCAATCCGGGAATGACGCGGGATGCGGTCTCCGTCACCTGCGACAGCACGTTCCTGCGCGAGGTGCGTGTCTGCCTGACCAAGGACCTGCAGTTCCGCAGCTGCCCGGAGGTTGACCGCTCCTCCTGCCGCAGGCGTTCCGTCGACATGCCGGGAACGCGGTAGTACTGCCGATCACCCCCCTCTGATCTGAACGCTTTGCGAAAAGCCGCCGGGCGTTTACCGTTCGCCATCGAATCGTCAACCGAGGAGCGTCATCGTGACGAAAATTCTGTATTCCCCCGCCTCGCCCTACAGCACCAAGGTGCGCATGGCTGCCCATTACGCCGGCATTCCGGTTGAAAGTGTGCTTGTTGACACCAGCACGGCGCCAGCCGAACTGATCAACGCCAATCCACTCGGCAAGATTCCGACGCTCATTCTCGATGACGGCAAGGCACTCTACGACAGCCGCGTCATCACCCAGTATTTCAACCGCGTGTCGGGCAACAAGATTTTCCCGCGCAATGCCGAAAAGCGGCTGGAGGCGGAACAGCTGGAATCCATTGCCGACGGGCTGTGCGATGTGCTGCTCACCCATGTCTATGAGCGGCGTTATCATCCGGAAGAAAAAATCCACCAGCCATGGCTCGACTGGCAGTGGGCCAAGGCGATCCGCGTGCTCGACTATCTCAATGCGGCGCCGCCGCGCCTCGGCAAAAAGCTCCATGGCGGCCATATCGCGCTGGCCGCCGCCCTCGCCTATGCCACCCTGCGCTTCGAGGGCAAATGGGAAAAGGGCCGCTCGAAGCTCAAGCGCTGGCAAAAACGGTTCGAGGAGCTGCATCCCGAACTTGCCGCGCTTCTGCCGAAATAAATCCAGGACAACAAAAAAGCCGGGCAGTTTCCTGCCCGGCTTTTTCTAAAGGTCAAGTCCGGATTAGAACTTGTAGCCAACACCAACACGAACTTCGTTCGTGGTGATCTTGTTCGATACGCTGTCGAGGCCGCCGAGATCATAGTCCTTCTTGCCAAAGTCGGTGTAGCGGTATTCAACGCGGCCGACGATGTTCTGGGTGATCTTGGCTTCTGCACCGGCACCGGCCGTCCAGCCGACGTGGGTCTTGCTTTCGCTGCCGAGAGGACCGGACAGCTTGCTGTCGGTGATGGCAACACCGCCTGTACCATAGAGCAGGACCGGATCAAGTGCGATACCGGCACGGGCGCGGATCGAACCTTCTACACCCTGCTTGGCCTTGTAGCCGAAGTTGTTTTCCTTGGCACCGGAGTAGCCGATGTCGCCTTCAGCACCGTATACGAACTGGCCGTTCTGCAGGTTGTAGCCGCCGTAAGCGCCACCCTTGAGGCCGTCGGCATCGAGCTTGCCAACACTGGTCTTGTTCTTGTTCCAGCCATAACCGCCATACACACCGAGGTAAGCGCCGGACCAATCGGCCTGGGGGGCCTGGTATGCAGCTTCAGGCGCAGGAGCCTGTTCGGTGATGATGTCAGCAGCCAGAACTGGGGCGGAGAGCGTCAGCACAGCCGCCGAAGCGAGGATCATTGTCTTAAGAGTGCGCATGGCAATCTCCTTTTTTAAACTCTTTTACACGGAGCGGGCACTTGGTCGGGGGGATAAACCAAAACTTGCGTCCGCTGAACGAGAGGAACATTCGCTTCTCATTGTGGCGGCACTCGCGCCAGACTGTGAAAAGAAACTGTCGAGAAAATGGCAGAAATGCGATGTGTTCATTATGCAACATCTCGATTTTACGAACGATTTCAATCAGATAAAAATAGTACGACAAAATAGATTTTACGAAATATTTGAGAAAATTTTATCGAAAAGTCAGAAAATCACCCCCTTCAATATAGTATACTTAACCGATACTTAAACTTTGCATTATGCTTGGGTTTTTCAGCTGATTTCTGCCGCTATACCCACCGTCATCAGACGAAAATGCCATGAATGAAATGAACAACTGGAATTTCTCATTTGTCAGTGCAGACGCCGCAAACCCTCGCGCTTTGCCGATATCCTCCCTATATTCGGGCCTACATTCAGGCGTGAATCGCGAGACTGGGAGAGCCGTGTGCACAGAGATAAGACCGTTGCCCTTGTCACAGGCGGCGCAAGGCGTGTTGGTAAGGCGATTGTAGAGAATCTTGCCGCCAATGGTTTTGCTGTGGCTATTCATTGCAATCATTCGCTGGAAGAAGGCCGCGCGCTGCTGGACACAGTAGAGGCGGCCGGAGGCACGGCGGCGGTGGTTCAGGCGGATCTGACCGACGCCGATGCGGTTCGCGGCCTGATCGGCAGCGCCGAGGACGCGCTTGGTCCGGTGGAAATCCTTGTCAACAATGCCTCGATCTTTCACGATGACGGGTTTGGCAATTTCGACGATCATGTCTGGGACAGGCATTTCGCCGTGCATGTCAAAGCCCCGGTGCTGCTGGCCGACGCGATGAAATCGGCGCTTCCCGAGGGGGAGAACGGCCTCATCGTCAATATCATCGACCAGCGCGTGTGGAGACTCACGCCGAAATTCACCTCCTACACCCTGTCGAAGGCTGCCCTGTGGGCCGCGACCCAGACCATGGCGCAGGCGCTGGCCCCGCATATCCGGGTCAATGCCATCGGTCCGGGCCCGACCATGCAGGGGGAACGTCAGGAGAGAATCGATTTTGAACAACAAGTTGACGGCCTGCTGTTGAAACGCGGGCCCGATCTGGCAGAATTCGGCAACACGATCCGCTATCTCTGGCAGACGCGCTCCATCACCGGGCAAATGATTGCCCTGGATGGCGGGCAGCATCTGGCGTGGGAGACGCCGGATGTCACAGGAATGGCAGAATGACCAACGCACGCAATCATCCGGCAATCGACCCGGCCCCGCCGCTGTCCCCTGACGGGACTGCGGAGGATACCGGCGTGATCTTGGATGATGAGGGCCCGCTCGCCGCCGAAAACAGCGAGCCGATCCGCGACGTCGCGGCGCTGATCAATGCGATCGAATGGGATTCCAGCGTCGAAAGCGACGGAACCAGCGGTGCCGATGTCATTGGCGAACTGGTCAAGCGGCTGCCCAACAAGCCGGGCGTTTACCGCATGTTCAATGGCGACGGCGACGTGCTCTATGTCGGCAAGGCCCGCAACCTGAAGAAGCGTGTTTCCAACTATGCACGCGGTCAGGGCCACAACAACCGCATCGCCCGCATGATTCGCGAAACCATGAAAATGGAATTCGTCGTCACCCGCACCGAGACCGAGGCGCTGCTGCTGGAAGCGAATCTCATCAAGCGCTTGCGCCCGCGCTTTAATGTTCTGATGCGGGACGACAAGTCGTTTCCCTATATCCTGCTGACGGCGCCCAAACAGACCGACCG
This sequence comes from Phyllobacterium sp. 22229, assembly GCF_052056495.1. Classification (NCBI taxonomy): domain Bacteria; kingdom Pseudomonadati; phylum Pseudomonadota; class Alphaproteobacteria; order Hyphomicrobiales; family Phyllobacteriaceae; genus Phyllobacterium; species Phyllobacterium sp. 22229. The sequence continues at coordinate 163,480 of NZ_JBQEPA010000011.1, read as the reverse complement.
GCGGCTGGCACCTGGTATTTTCAAGCATCGCGGCGCCCGATCCTCGAAGGGCGATTATTTCGGCCCCTTTGCCTCGGCGGGTGCTGTCGGGCGCACGATCAACGCGCTGCAGCGCGCCTTCCTGCTGCGCACCTGTACCGATTCCTTCTATGAAAACCGCACGCGGCCCTGCCTGCTCTACCAGATCAAGCGCTGCTCCGGCCCCTGCACCAGCGAGATCAGCGAAGCGGATTATGACGAACTGGTCAGCGAGACCAAGGCGTTTCTGTCCGGCAAGAGCCAGGCGGTGAAAACCCACCTGTCCGATGCCATGCGCGAAGCCTCCGCCGAACTCGATTTCGAGCGCGCGGCGGTCTATCGCGACCGCCTGTCTGCTCTCTCCCACGTCCAGTCGCATTCGGGCATCAACCCGCAATCGGTTGAAGAGGCCGATGTCTTTGCCATCTACCAGGACGGCGGCACCACCTGCATTCAGGTGTTCTTCTTCCGCACCGGCCAGAACTGGGGCAACCGCGCCTATTATCCCAAGGCCGATTCATCGCTGTCGAGCGCCGAGGTGCTCGGCGCCTTTCTGGCGCAGTTCTACGATGACAAGCCCTGCCCCTCGCTGATCATGCTGTCGGAAACGGTGGAGGATCAGGAGCTGCTCGGCGTCGCCCTGACGGCGAAATCCGACCGCAAGGTGACGATCACCGTGCCGCAGCGCGGCGAGAAGAAGGACCTTGTCGAACACGCGCTCAGCAATGCGCGCGAGGCGCTTGGCCGCCAGTTGGCCGAAACCTCGTCGCAGTCGCGCCTGCTCAAGGGTGTCGCCGAAACCTTCGGCCTGGAAAAGACACCGCGCCGCATCGAGGTCTACGACAACTCCCACATCATGGGCACCAATGCCATTGGCGGCATGATCGTCGCGGGCCCGGAAGGGTTTGTCAAAAACCAGTACCGCAAGTTCAACATCCGCTCGACCGAGATCACGCCGGGCGACGATTTCGGCATGATGCGCGAAGTGATCGAGCGCCGCTTCAGCCGCCTCGTCAAGGAACACGGCACACCCGAGAACAAGGACATGCCGGATACCCCGGCGGATGTGGAAATCGATGAGTTCGACGAGGAGTCCGATGCCTTCCCCGCATGGCCCGACATCATCCTGATCGACGGCGGCCAGGGCCAGATGAGCGCCGTGCGCGGCATTTTGCAGGAGATGGGCATTGCCGGCAAGGTCACGGCCATCGGCGTTGCCAAGGGCGTGGACCGTGATGCCGGGCGCGAGCGGTTCTTCATGGAAGGAAAACAGTCCTTCACCCTGCCGCCGCGCGATCCCGTCCTGTATTTCCTGCAGCGGCTGCGCGACGAGGCGCACCGCTTCGCCATCGGCACCCACCGCGCCAAGCGCAAGAAGGAAATGGTCAAGAATCCTCTGGATGAGATCGCCGGGATCGGCCCTTCACGCAAACGTGCACTGCTTCATCAGTTTGGCACGGCTAAAGCTGTATCGCAGGCTGCTGTCGAAGATTTGATGAAGGTGGACGGGATATCGGAAGCAATGGCCATCACCATTCGCGATCATTTTCGCTCATAGCTTGGCTTAACTATTGAAATCGGGACACAATTGCGCCCGACTCCCGCATGATGAGCTTGACGTTTGGCGGACAAGCCCGTTTGATCGGCACTGATTTGATTGGTTGGAAATATGCCCAAGAACAACGCCTACTCCTTGCCGAACCTGTTGACCTATGGGCGCATTCTCGCGGTGCCGCTGGTCGTGCTGTGCTTTTTCCTCGAAGGCAGCCTGCAATCCAGCGATGCGGCGCGCTGGGGCGCGCTGGTCATCTTCGCCATTGCCAGCATCACCGACTTCTTCGACGGCTATCTCGCGCGCATCTGGAAACAGACTTCGACCATCGGCCGCATGCTTGATCCCATAGCCGACAAACTGCTGGTATCGGCTTGTCTTTTGCTGCTGGCGGCGGATGGAACCATTGCCGGCTGGACGCTGTGGGCGGCGATCATCATCCTGTGCCGCGAAATTCTCGTTTCGGGCCTGCGCGAATATCTGGCGGAACTGAAAGTCAGCGTGCCGGTGAGCCAGCTGGCGAAATGGAAGACGACCATCCAGATGTTTGCCGTGGCTATCCTTCTGGCGGGACCTGCCGGCGACAAGATCGTGCCGCACACGACCCAGTTCGGCATCGCCCTGCTGTGGGTGGCGGCCCTCGTGACACTCTATACCGGCTGGGACTATTTCCGCGCCGGGCTGAAACATGTGGTAGATTAGGCTCATGAGCGTCAAACTCGTATATTTCGCGTGGGTGCGCGAACGCATCGGCAAGGGCGAAGAGATCATCGATCTCGCGCCCTCCATCGTGACCGTCGGCGATCTTCTGAGCCACCTCAAAACCCGCGGCGAGGAATATGAGGCGGCGCTGGAATATCAGGACGTCATCCGGGTGGCCATCAACCAGGAACATGTCGATCACAAGACACCGATCGGCGGCGCGCACGAGATTGCCCTGTTCCCGCCCATGACCGGCGGCTGATGCCATGACCGGCACGATCCGACCGCGCGTCGCCATCCAGAGCGGCGATTTCGATACGGCCGCCGAAATTGCCCGCCTGACATCGGGACGCCATGACATCGGCGCCGTCGTCACCTTCAGCGGGCTGTGCCGGGATGAAGCCGGAACGCTGCAGGCGCTGGAAATCGAGCACTACCCCGAAATGGCCGCCCGCGAGATCACCCGCATTGCCGGTGAAGCGCTCGGCCGCTGGCCGCTGACGGGCCTGACGGTCATCCACCGCTTCGGCATGATCCGGCCCGGCGAGAACATCGTGCTTGTCGTGGCCGCTTCCGCCCATCGCCGCGCCGCCTTCGATGCCGCCGCCTTCCTGATGGACTATCTGAAGAATGCCGCGCCCTTCTGGAAGAAGGAACACCTTGCCAGCGGTGCACAAAGCAACTGGGTCGAGGCCAAATCGACCGATGCGGCTGCGCTCAAGCGCTGGAACGAGGTGAAGTAATGCGGCGGCTTGCCATTCTCTCGCTCATCGTCGGTTTCGCCGGCGTGATCGCGCTGTTCGGCCTGTCGTTCAAGGCGCGCAGCGAAAGCCGTGCGCCTGACATCACCGGTGCGTCCTGGCTGGCGGAAGACATCAATGGCGGCGGCGTCATCGACTTCGCCCAGACAACCCTGATGATCGGCCATGACGGCGCGGTGAGCGGCTCCGGCGGCTGCAACCGCTTCATGAGCAAGGCTGTGGTCAAAGGCCGCAAGCTCACCTTCAAGCCGGCGGCAGCAACGCGCAAGCTCTGCCCGCCTGCCCTGATGGATCAGGAACACAAGTTCTTTGCCATCTTGGAGCGCACCCGTGCCTTCCGGCTGGTGGATGGCAAGCTGACGCTGCGCGATGCATCGGGCAAAACCATTGCCCGGCTGGCGCGGCAGGACTGAATTGACAGCCCCTTAAAACAAAAAAGCCGGGAAAATCCCGGCTTTTTCTGTCTCGGCTGAACCAATCAGCCGACGATTTCCGTTCCGGAGAACCAGTAGGCGATTTCTTCTGCGGCTGTCTCAGGCGCATCGGAACCGTGAACCGAATTTTCACCGATCGACAGGGCGAATGTCTTGCGGATGGTGCCTTCGTCGGCATTGGCCGGGTTGGTGGCGCCCATGACTTCGCGGTTGCGGGCAATGGCGTTTTCGCCTTCCAGAACCTGAACGATGGTCGGTGCGGAGGACATGAATTCAACGAGTTCGCCGAAGAAAGGGCGTTCCTTGTGAACGGCGTAGAAGCCTTCGGCTTCGCGGCGGCTCATCCAGACGCGCTTGGAAGCAACGACACGAAGACCAGCCTCTTCCAGCTTCTGTGTGATGGCGCCGGTCAGGTTGCGGCGCGTCGCGTCGGGCTTGATCATCGAGAAAGTGCGTTCAATCGCCATGGAATAAAACCTTGTCGTTAGGGGAATTGGATGGCGGCTCTATAGCGTCAGGCAGCCCCTTTGCCAAGGGGCCGCCCGTCAGAAACCCTGCATCTTGCCTTTAGGCCGCAGCACTGATCTCGCGGGCGATACCGCCATGCAGATCGAGGCAGCGCTCGAACCAGTCATGCACCGGATCGTTCTCGTCCACGAGCTTGAACGGCGTCAGCACCCGCACCCACTGGAACGCCCCGAACACGATGTAATCGCTGAACAGCGGGCTCTTGCCGCCGATGAACGGCTGCGACAGCAACATCTTGCGCAGCGGTTCGAGGCTTTTGGTGAAGGCGTCGTGCCTGGCGTCGCGTTCGGCAGCCACCGCCTCCAGCGGGCGGCCGAAGATTTTTTCCCGGCTCTCGCGAAAATAGGCCTGGTTCGGCGCATCGAGAATATCGTGCACCGGCATGAGAATGACCACATTGATATAGGGATGCAGCGTCATCTGCGACCAGCCCTCGACGAAGCGGGCCATGGCCCGGCCGCCCTCGCCCTTGAACAGCGACGGCCGGTCCGGATAGGTGTCTTCCAGATAGAGGGCGATCTCGAAGGAATCCGCCACGCGCGTCTCGCCATCGCGGATAACGGGCACCTTCGGCGAAAATGCGCCTTCAAGCGCCGGGATATCCTTGAACGACACGCGATTGCGGTTGAACGGCAGGCCCTTGTGGGCCAGCGACATCACGGTTTTCCAGCAGTGCGGGCTGAATGGCCGGTTCAGATCCGTACCGACGAGTTCGTGCAGAATGATTCCCATGGAAAGCCGCCTCTGTTTGGATATTGTGGCAGCAAGACTGACGCATTTCGGCAGAAAGTCAATTTGGCGCAACAGCATTTCCGCATGGGCGCCGCTCGTTATGAACGTGCCCAATCGGACACAGATATCGCCTAACCTCACTTTCCCGCGCAATCGGGCGATATCTGCGGCACGCACGGCTTGCGAAAAGCACATTTCCCGTGCAAAAGCGCGGCCATGCTTATTCTCAACGACATATCCGTGCGTATGGCCGGACGCCTGCTGATCGATCACGCCAACCTCAACCTGCCGTCGGGCACGAAGGCGGGACTGGTCGGGCGCAATGGCGCGGGCAAATCCACCCTGTTCAAGGTGATCACGGGCGAACTGCCGGCGGAAACCGGCGATTTCTTCCTGCCCAAGAACATCCGCATCGGCCAGGTGGCGCAGGAAGCGCCGGGAACCGAAGATTCCCTGCTCGAGATCGTGCTGGCCGCCGACCAGGAGCGCACCGCCCTGCTGGCCGAGGCGGAGACAGCCACGGATCCGCACCGCATCGCTGAAATCCATATCCGCCTGGTCGATATCGACGCGCATTCGGCCGAAGCGCGCGCCGGTGCGATCCTTTCCGGCCTCGGCTTCGATTCCGAAGCGCAGAAGCGTCCGGCCTCGTCCTTCTCCGGCGGCTGGCGCATGCGCGTGGCGCTGGCGGCCGTGCTCTTCGCCGAGCCGGACCTGTTGCTGCTGGATGAGCCGACCAACTATCTCGATCTGGAAGGCACGCTGTGGCTGGAGGACTATGTGCGCCGCTATCCGCACACGGTCATCCTGATCAGCCACGACCGCGACCTTCTCAACTCGGCCGTCAATTCGATCATCCATCTGGATCAGACCAAGCTGACGCTGTGGCAGGGCAATTACGACCAGTTCGAGCGCCTGCGCAGCGAAGCGCTGGAGCTGCAGCAGAAGCAGCGCACCAAGCAGGAAGCGCACCGCAAGCACATGGAAGCCTTCGTCGAGCGTTTTCGCGCCAAGGCGTCCAAGGCCAAGCAGGCACAGTCCCGCCTGAAGGCCCTGCAGAAGCTGAAGCCGATTTCGTCCGTGATCGAAGACCATGTAGCGCCGTTCCATTTTCCCGAGCCGGAAAAGGTGGTGGCATCGCCGATCATCGCCATTGAAAACGGCGAAGTCGGCTATACGCCGGGCAAGCCGGTGCTCAAGCATCTCAACCTGCGCATCGACGCGGACGACCGGATCGCGCTGCTGGGCTCGAACGGCAACGGCAAGTCGACGCTGGCCAAGCTGATCAGCGGACGCCTGCCGCTGCAGAGCGGCCGCATGACGGTGGCGCCGAACCTGAAGATTTCGTTCTTTGCCCAGCACCAGCTCGACGATCTGGTGCCGGAGGACAATGCCATCGAGCATGTGCGCAAGCTGATGCCCGATGCGCCGGAATCCAAGGTGCGCGCCCGCGTTTCGCAGATGGGCCTGGCCACGGTGAAGATGAACACGGCGGCAAAAGACCTTTCCGGCGGTGAAAAGGCACGGCTTTTGATGGGGCTTTCCACTTTTCAGGGTCCGAACCTGCTCATCCTGGACGAGCCAACCAACCATCTGGATATCGACAGCCGCGAAGCGCTGATGCACGCGCTCAATGATTTCGACGGCGCGGTGATCCTGATCGCCCACGACAGGCACCTGATCGAAGCCACCATGGACCGGCTCTGGCTGGTGCGTGACGGCGCGGTTGCGCCCTATGACGGCGATCTCGACGCCTACCGTTCGCTGGTTCTGGCCGATGCCAAGGCCGAGCGCTCCGGCAACAGCAAGATCAACGCCGATGACGGACAGAAGCTGACCAAGGCCGAGCAGCGCAAGCTGTCGGCGCAGAAGCGCGAAGCGCTGAAGCCCTTGCAGAAAAAAATCCAGGAAGCCGATGCCATGGTGCAGCGCTTCCAGAAGAAGATCGAGACCCTGCAGGACCAGCTGGCCGACCCGGTCATCTACAGCCGCGAGCCGGCCAGGGCGACGCAGATCGGCAAGGAAATCGGTTACGCCAAATCCTCGCTCGCCCGGGCGGAAGAGGAATGGCTGACGCTGTCGACCGAATATGAAGAGGCAATGGCTGATCTGTAGAAATCGCAAGAGAGGGGATTTGCAGGTCGAAATCCTCCCCTCTCCTGGATTTTCCGGATCGTCCGGAACGTCGCCCGCCCCTCGTCAGGGCGGGCTTTTTCATGCGGCTACGAAAGATCCACCGCGAACACCGTCTTCCTGCGCAGCGGCAGGGCAAAACCGGCGACCATCGCGGCAAGGCCGATCATGGTTGAAACCGCAAAGATGGTCATGGTTGCAGCACGCAGGGCCTCAGGGCTTGTTGCCTGGGGATAGCTGGCGGCATTGGCCACCAGACCGGCCACCGCGGCACCGATGGCGTAACCGGCGGATTGCAGCGTCGGCAGGAGGGCGGAAGCCCGGTCACGCTCGCCGTCACGTGCCGATTCCATCACGCTCTGGCTCAAAAAGCCCCAGCTGACCCCGAACCCGGCACCGATGCTCATCTGGCCAACCAGAACCACGCCCGGCAGATCGGCGGAGAAACCCAGAACCAGAACGGCAAGGCCGGTCACCAGCAGCGCCGGTCCGAGCCGGATCATCTGCGCGCGGCGGCGCTGGTCCTGCACATTGGCAACCAGAATGGCAATGCTGCTCCAGGCGACGGCAAAGCTGGCGCTGAACGCACCGGCCATGGTCGGGCCGTAGCCCCAGAGATTCTGCAGGGTCATGACGAGATAGACCGAGGTGGAGGCCTGGGCGACAGGCATCAGCAGCACGATCCATAGGCCGATCCCCACCGTCGACGTCAAGGCAAAGGCATCGGACGGGAACAGCGGCGTGCGGCTGCGGCGGTCAACCGCAACGACGGCAATGAGAACGGCCGCAGCGCCGGCGACGCACAGGACCTCCAGCGTCAGGGTCTGCATGACGCCGGCAAGCGCCACCAGCATGATGCCCCCGCCGATGGCCCCCAGCCGCAGGAAAGGCACGGACAGCGGCGCGGCTTCCGCCGCCGAGCGCGGCACGATGCGGAACACCAGTGCGATGAAAATCAGTGCCATGGGCACATTGACGAGGAACGCGGCGCGCCAGGATACGGTTTCCGTCAAAAGCCCGGCAACCAGCGGACCGCCGAATGCGGCGATGGCCCAGACGACGGCTTCGGCGCCAAACACCTTTGCCACCAGGCGCGACGGGAACAGGTCGGGAATGAGCGCATAGCAGATGGCGGCGATCACGCCCTCACCCAGCCCCTGCAGGGCGCGGCCAACAAGCACTTCCGTCATCGACGAGGCAAAGGCGGCGATCAGCGTGCCCGCGAGAAAGACGATGGCGGCCCCGACCAGCGCCCGGCGCGGGCCGAGCCTGCCCTTCAGCAAGGCGCCGCTGGCGCCGCCGACAATGGACAGGACGAGATAGAGCGTGAAAGCCCAGGAAATCAGTTTCAGCCCGCCGATCTCGCGCACCGCCGTCGGCAGCGAGGTGGAAACGAGAAACCCGTTGAAGGCAAACAGCGCCACGCCGAGGCAGAGCGTCGTGGTTGCGGCGGAAAACTGCGGGGTCAGCAGCTCGGACCAGCGGGCATCGCTGGCTGTGTCGTCGGGTTCATGCATGGCGTCACCTCAATTAAATAAGTTTTGTGTTTTTATATTCCGGTTAATAAAATAAGCAATCGCTTTTTAAAAATAATCTTGTTATGCTCCCACCATGCAGGATCGAACGACAAACCGCATGCTTTATTCCCTGAAGGTGGCCGGCGCGCAGACCGCAGCGTCCCTGGCGGACCGCCTCGGCATTACCGCCGTCGCGGTGCGGCAGATGCTGGGGCGGCTGCATGAGGATGGCCTTGTCGCCTATGAAGACAGCCGCGAGACCGTTGGCCGGCCGAAACGCTTCTGGCACCTGACCGGGGAAGGCAACGGGCAGTTTCCCGACAACCATGCGGCGCTGACGGCCGATATCCTGGCATCCGTGTCAGCCGTGTTCGGCGATGCCGGGCTCGACAGGCTGATCGCGCACCGCGAAACCGCCACGCTCGACCACTACCGCACGGAACTTGCCCATGCGGGCTCCCTCGAGCAACGGGTGCAGCGTCTGGCGGAAATACGCTCCGCCGAGGGGTACATGGCAGAAATAACCCGCGATGCGGCGGGTGCGCTGGTTCTGGTGGAAAACCACTGCCCGATCTGCGTGGCCGCCAGGGCATGCCAGAAACTGTGCCGGTCGGAGCTTGATGTGTTTCAGGCCGCGCTTGGTCCCGATGTCGAGGTCAGGCGCTTCGAGCATATCTTGAAAGGCGCCCGGCGCTGCGCCTACCGGATCACGGAAAAGCCGGGTGACAGCGGTCAGCTGGCGATGAAGCTGTAGAGCATCGGACTCATATAGCCCCTGCCAACGCGCCAATAATCGCGCATCGGCCCGCCCTCGCATTGAAAGCCGAGCCGTTTGGCCAGCCGGATTGAAGCCGTATTGTCGGGGTGGATGATCGCCGTGATGCGGTGCGCCTTCAAATGGGCCACGCAATACTCCATCAGCGTCTTGACCGCCTCGCTCATCAAGCCCTGCCCGTGCCATTCGCTGCGCAGGATATAGCCGATTTCAAGCCGGTGATTGCTAACCTCGCGGTGATGGTAGTTCACCATGCCGATGCATTCGTCCGTGGTCCTGTCGGCCACCGCCCAGGCCATCGAATCGTAGGGCGACGTGGTCTTCGCCAGGATGCGCAGGCACCGCCGCGTTTCCTCCATGGTCGTGCAGGCGGTGAACCCCCAATATTGCGTCAGCGTTTCGTTGGCGAGGCACGCATGCAGCCCGGCTTCATCGCGGCTTTCGAACGGCCGCAGGCGCAGGCGCGGCGTCAGCAGTGTCGGGCAGGCAATCTGCACCATCACCGCCCCCATTTGGGCGCGGGCGGCGTGCTGTTGGGATTGGCCTTGCGGCGCCCCAGGCGCATCAGGCCTAAAATGCTGACGGCAATCAGGGTCAGACCGGCCGGAACGACGCGCTTGTCGATGCTCACCGCGCCCTTGCGCAGGACGATATCCACCTGCGCCACGTCGAGGCCGTCGGCGTCGCCGGGTCCGATGGCAAAGGTATAATCGCCGGGAATCACGGGGTCGATGTCGCCCATCCTGTCGCGATAGACACGCGGCCCCTGCGGCGAACCGCGATTGGCGGCCTGCGCATTGACGTAGGAGAGCGTCTTGACGAGCACGTCCTTGCCGTCCCGCGACACGACCGAGGTCAGCGCGGTGCGCCCTTCGGCCGGAATGAAATTGCGCAGCGGCTGCATGTCGACAAAGATCCGCACCGGGCCGTCGCTGGCCTTCAACGAAACCGTCACCCGCTTGTACGGGCCGGGCCGGTCAAACACCCGCCATGACCCAAGCTCGCTGCCGGAAAAATTATAGGCGTACCAGGGATAGCCAATTCCCAGCGCCACACCGGCGAGCAGGAGCAACAGCAGCAGCTTGCGCATCTCTCAGGCCTTCTTTTCCCAGCGCCCCTCGGCATTCTGCTGCCAATAGGTCAGCGTGTGCCCCCCGGCCTTCAACTGCTTCCACTGCTCTCGCGCCTGTTCAAGCTGCATCTGGTCGTGGCCGTCGAACATCAGCACCAGCCGTTCATAGGCTTCGACATGCGCCGGCACAGCGCCATCGACCAGAAAGCGCACCGTGGCGCCATTCGGATTGCCCTCGCCCGTGGTCAGTATGACCGGCTGCTCCTCCGGGTGCGGCTCCTGGTCCGTGGCATGGGCCAGAAAGGACGCATCGGACCAGGTCCACAGATGGTTGTCGAGGCTGTCGCGCCGCTCCTGCGATCCGGTCTGGATGACCACCTTCCACTGGCGGCTCAGCGAGCGCTCGACCAGGCCCGGAAGCGCATTTTCCAGTGTCGATTCGGTGAGGTGGTAGAAGAGGATTTCGGTCATTGTCTCTCTTGGCTCAAAAACGCGCCAGTGTCACTTCGTTGAAGCAGGCCTTGACCGATTCGTCAAAGAATGGGTGATGCGGCGGGTGGCGCAAGCCACCCGCCGCCTTCATCAGCCTTCGAAATTGTCCTGGACCAGCCGGTCAAGCAGGCGGACACCGAAACCGGACGCCCAGGACTGGTTGTACTCGCTTGCCGGCGTGCCCATGGCGGTACCGGCGATATCCAGATGCGCCCAGGCCGTATCCCCGACAAACCGCTTCAGAAACTGCGCTGCGATGATGGCGCCGCCAAAGCGGGTGCCGATGTTCTTCATGTCGGCATTCTTGGTGTCGATCAGCTTGTCGTACTCGGCACCGAGCGGCATGCGCCACACTTTCTCGCCGGTTGCCTGCCCCGCATCGAAGAGCTGCGCCGCCAGCGTGTCGTCATTGGAGAAAAGCCCGGCATGCGACTGGCCGAGCGCAACCATGATCGCGCCGGTCAGCGTGGCGAGATTGACCATGAATTTCGGCTGGAAACGCTCATTGCAGTAATAGAGCGCATCCGCCAAGACCAGCCGGCCTTCCGCGTCGGTGTTGAGCACCTCGATGGTCTGACCCGACATGGAGGTGACGATATCGCCGGGACGCTGGGCATTGCCGTCGACCATGTTTTCAACGAGGCCAACGATGCCGACCACATTCACCTTGGCCTTGCGGCTTGCCAGCGTGTGCAGGAGGCCGGTGACGGCAGCGGCGCCGCCCATGTCGCCCTTCATCTCATCCATGCCGGCGGCCGGCTTGATCGAGACACCGCCGGAATCGAACACCACGCCCTTGCCGACAAAGGCGATGGGCGCGTCCTTGCCCTTGCCGCCCTGCCATTCCATGATCGCGAGCCGCGCCGGGCGCACCGAACCCTGCGCCACGCCGAGCAGCGAGCCCATGCCGAGCTTCTTCATGTCCTTGGGGTCGAGAATCTCGACCTTCACATCGAGTTTCTTCAATTCCTCGATGCGTTCGGCAAATTCGACCGGCCCGAGAATATTGGCCGGTTCATTGACGAGGTCGCGCGCCAGAACAACGCCTTCCGCCACGGCTTCGGCATTGGCAAAGGCCTTCTTTGCCGCCTGCGGGTCGGCCACGAGAAGGGTGATCCTGGCGGAGGATTTTTCTTCCCGCTCGTCGTCACTCCTGCCCTTTTTCGTCTTGTACTTGTCGAACGTATAGGCGCGCAGCAGCATGCCGAGCGCGAAGTCCGCGGCATTTTCGCCCGACACGTCCGTGTCCGGCAAGGCCAGAACCACGGAAACATGCTTGGCCTTGCCGATTTTTGCAAAGGCCGAACCGCCCAGTTTCAGCCAGTCATCGGCCTTCAGCTTGGCCGGATCGCCAGCGCCAACCAGCACCAGGCGGTCAAGCTCGGTGCCTGCGGGCGCGAGCGTGCTCAGGCTTGCTGCAAGTTTTCCCTTGAAATCCGAGACATCGATGATACGCGACAGCAACGCCTGCCCGACGACAGATTCGGCTTCCTGCGCGGCCTTGCCTTCGGCTGCCAGAAGCAAAATTGCGGTTCCGTTTTCAACGGCGGCAAACTTTGCAAAACTGATGGATGGTCGTTTGGACATGATATCTCCAGATTGAACAAATTGTGACTTCCTAATTCATCAAAGTTGATGAATGAAGTGGGTAACGGTAGGGATCGGGCGCTAACACCTTGTTAACCAGCTTTCTTCGCCTATTTTTAGCCAAGACTGACTAGATTGAACATATAACGGGTTCGTCCCATAGTGCGGCAAAATAATGCCATGGATTGTATGGCATAGATGAAATCGCCGGTCATTGGTGACCGGCAGGTCGACAAACAAGGTGGCGGAACTCTTTTGCGAAACATGACATGCGCCTGATTGAGTATTACATCTTGCGACGCATCGTCGTCATGTTTCTGGCAGTTCTCCTGTCAGCGGTCGGCATTACGTGGATCGTCCAGGTTCTTGGCCGCATCAACTTCCTCACCACCAGCGGCCAGAGCTTTTTCTACATCCTGAAGTTCAGCTCCAACCTGCTTCCCGCCGCCTTTCCCGTCGTCATGCCGTTCGCGCTTGTTATCGCCGTGACGCAGACGCTGTCGACGATGAACCAGGATTCGGAACTCGTCGTCATCAATGCCTCGGGCGCGCCGCGTTCCACGGTCATCCGTCCCGTCCTGCTTTTTGCCGTCTTCGTGGCCGGCGCTTCCTTCGTCATTGCCAATTTCATCGCCCCCTATTCGCAGATGAGCATGCGGCAGATGCTGGCGGACGCCCGCTCCGACGTCATCAATCTTGTCGTGCAGCAGGGCTCGTTCCAGCGGCTGGACAAGGATCTTTATCTGCAGATTGAAAGCCGCGATGCCAATGGCGCGATCAAGGGCCTGTTCGTGTCCGATTCGCGCGATCCCGTGACCGACCTGCTTTACTACTCGAAAGACGGCCTCGTGGTCGACAAGGGCAGTCAGAGCCTTCTGGTCATGAAGGACGGCGAAATCGACCGCCGCGACGTGAAGACCGGCGATGTGTCGATCATCAAGTTCAACACCTATGCTCTTGATCTTGCTGAATTTTTGCCATCGGACGACAAGGATGTCACCATCTTCCCGAAGGACCGTCCGCTGAACTATCTGATGAACCCAGACCCGAACGATCCGGTCTATCAGCAGAAACCGCTGCGCTACACGTCAGAGCTGGCCAAGCGGCTGACCGACTGGATGTACCCCATCGTTTTCGCCTTCATCTCACTGGCGGCGGCAGCGGATTCACGCTCGCACCGGGAGGCCCGCATTTCAGCGTCCTTCACGGCCATCACATTGAGCCTCGTCGTCTTCTGGATCAGCTATTCCAGCGGCCAGGCGTCGGAAAAGAATGAAAACGTCATTCCCTTCCTCTTCGTCTTTCCGGTTCTTGTCACCATCTCGGCCATCTATGCGCTGGCGACAAACCGCCAGATCGGCGTGCCGGCAAAAATCGCGGACTTCTTCAAGAATGGGTTTTCCTCGCCGCAGGCCGCGCTTGCAGGCGTCAAGACAAAACTGCTAAATCCCCGCTCCGGACGTGGAGCGCGTGACGAATGATAGGCTGGACACTCGGACGTTATTTCTTTCTCCGCTACGTGACGATCACCTGCTATTTCCTCATGGGAAGTTTTGCGCTGGCGCTCATCCTCGATTTCACCGAGCTGTCGAGCAAGCTGGCTGCACTGCCGGAATATTCCTCCATTCAGGCATTCGGCCTGTCCGTGATGCGCATTCCCTACATCATGCAGCAGGTGTTTCCGTTCATCGCGCTGTTTTCGGCGATGACCACGCTGATCTCGCTCAATCGGAAGTATGAGCTTGTCGTGGCACGCTCCGTCGGCGTCTCGGCCTGGCAGTTTCTCCTGCCTGCCTGCACCGGTGCTTTCCTGTTCGGCCTTCTCGCCGTGCTGATCGTCAATCCCCTCGCCGCCTATGGCTTCGAGAAGAGCGAAGCGGTTCAGGCGGCGTGGCGCAGCGGAAAGACCAACGATACAACCGACGATCGCGTGCCCTGGCTGCGCCAGAAAACCGATGAAGGCGAGACCATCATCGGTGCCAAGAATATCGTCAACCGCGGGTTGCGGCTGGTCGATGCCTCCTTCATCCGGCTGGACAAGAACAAGGACATTATCGAGCGTCTCGACGCCAAGACGGCCGATCTGGAAGACGGCTACTGGCAGTTGAAGGACGTGACGAAATTCGTCCTCGGCGAGACACCTGTTTCACCGGGAGATGTCCGTATTGCGACGCATCTTCGGCCTGAATTCGTTGAAGAAAGTCTGGCCCGGCCCGAGACAATTCCTTTTTTTGAGCTGCGTAACAAAATTGCCGCAGCCCGTTCATTTGGCTATCCGGCCAATGCTTTTGACATGCATTTCCAGTCTTTGCTGGCTTTGCCTGCTCTTTTAATGGCGATGACCCTAATCGCTGCGACAGTTTCGCTGAAATTTGTTCGCTTTGGACAATCTGGAACGATGATTCTGGGTGGCGTCCTCGCGGGCTTCGTGCTTTATGTCGTCACAGTTGTGGTCAAGGCATTCGGAAATGCGGGATTCGTTCCGCCTTTCGTTGCCGCTTGGACTCCGGTCCTGATCGCAACTTTTTTTGGGGTCTCCTTTCTGCTGCACAAGGAGGATGGTTAGAGTGGGATTGAATGTAACGCGCTCGGTGTTGCCGACGTGGCTCGCACGGCTTATGTGCGGGACGGCCGTGCTATGCCTTGCAGGCGGGATTTCGTTCCCGGCCTTGGCCCAGACACAAGATGCCCTCGCAGGTAATTTCAAAACGAATCCGAATGCCCAGATGCTGCTGGAATCGGATGAACTCGTCTATGATATCAATGCCAAGACGATTTCCGCCGTCGGCGGCGTGAAGATCGAATATGACGGCAACCGCCTCGTTGCCCGGCAGGTCACCTATGACCAGAAGACCGGCCGGCTGAAGGCGCTCGGCAAGGTCGAGATCGTCGAAAAGGACGGCAACCGCATCTATGCGGAAAATCTCGATGTCACCGATGACTTCAAGGAAGGTTTCGTCAATACGCTGCGCGTCGAGGCTGCTGATAACACGCGCTTTGCGGCGGAAAGCGCCGAACGCATCGGCGGCGAAATCACCAAGTTCAACAATGGTGTCTACACCGCCTGCGAACCCTGCCGCGACAAGCCGGGCAAGGCGCCGCTTTGGCAGGTGCGCGCCCAGAGGATCGTCTGGAACGGCAAGAACAAGACCATCCGGTTCGAGCGCGGACGCTTCGAGCTGTTCGGCATGCCGCTGGCCTTCCTGCCGGCGTTTGAAATCGCCGATCCGACGGTGAAGCGCAAAAGCGGCTTCCTGATGCCGAGCTACAAATATGAGACCAATCTCGGTTACGGCGTCAGTGTCCCCTATTTCTGGGCGCTTGCTCCCAATTACGACCTGACCCTGACCGGCACCGGCTATACGAAACAGGGCTTCCTCGCCGACGCGGAATGGCGCCATCGCCTGGAAAACGGCGAGTACAGCGTTCGTATCGCCGGCATCAGCCAAAATGATCCGAGAGCATTTTATAATACTGCCGCACCGGACAATGATGCCCAAGACTGGAACAACAAGAACCGCGGCATGATCGGTTCGAAGGGCGCGATTCACATCAACCCGCGCTGGACCCTCGGCTGGGATGCCATGGTGCAGTCGGACAAGGCCTTTGCCTATCGCTATGGCCTCGACGGCTATGCGGACTACAACAAGACCGACCAGATCTACCTGACCGGCCTGCATGACCGCAACTATTTCGATGTGCGGCTCTACAAGTTCCATGTTCAGGAAGGATGGGCGGACTCCTTCAGCGCATCGTCGGAAAACAAGCAGCCCTGGGTTCTGCCAAGTCTTGACTATGCCTATATTCCGACCCAGCCGCTTGCTGGCGGCGAGTTGAATTTCAACTTGAACTTGCAGGCGCTGTATCGCGACAAGGTCGATGCCAATGCGGGATATACAGGTCTGCCGCGCTCCGGCTATCTCGCCGGTGTCAAGGGCAATGATGGCCGCATCACCGGCGAAGTCGAGTGGAAGCGCACCTTCATTACCGGAAGCGGCCTCGTCCTGACACCCATTCTCGCCCTACGCGGCGATGGCATGTATGTCGATTCGGATTCTCCTGGCGTCACCCGCGACCAGGCCTTCCGCGGCATGGCAACCGCCGGGCTCGAAGCCAAATACCCGATCCTGTTCACGGCGGCCAATTCCACCCACGTGCTTGAGCCGACGGCGCAGCTCTTTATCCGCAACAATGAGCCCTATGCCGGCCAGATGCCGAACGAAGATGCGCAAAGCTTTGTCTTCGATGCGTCGAGCCTGTTCGAGCGGGACAAGTTCTCCGGCTACGACCGGGTCGAGGGCGGCACACGCGCCAATCTCGGCATCCGCTATTCCGGCACGTTCAACAACGGCCTGTCGCTCAACGGTATTGCCGGCCAGTCGTTCCAGCTTGGCGGCGTGAATTCCTTTGCCTCACAGGACTTTGTCAATGTGGGCGCGGAATCGGGTCTGGAATCGGCGCGCTCCGACTATGTGGCGATGATCGGTGCCAATTATGGTGCCTATACGCTGACCACCGGCGGCCGCTTCGACAAGGATACGTTCGAAGTTCAGCGCGGCGAAGTTGCGGCAACGGGCTCGGGCAAATACGGCTCCGTTTTCGGGAAATACGCATTCATCGCTGCTCAGCCGACCTATGGCTTCCCTGAAGACCGCCAGGAAGTCACCCTCGGCGGCACCGCCAAGCTGACGCCGAACTGGCGCCTCCTTGGCTCGGGCACCTACGATATCGTGCATGACACGCTGGTAAAGCGCACGGCAGCGATTGCCTATGACGATGAGTGCTTTACCTACCAGATGTACTATACGCAGCAGCGGCCCATCACCGGCGCTGGCACCGCCGGCGAAACGACGACGACATACGGCTTCCAGATCTCCTTCCGTACCCTGTGGGAATTCGGCAAGCCTGTCGATATTGGCGGCATTTGATGATTTCTTTTCAACTGGCCGCCCTTGCGGCCAGTCATGCTTTTGCCTTAGTAAAACGGCAATAGGAAAAGATATGAATCTCACAGGAATGGATTTTACCGGTCATTTTTGTCAAAATGGTCAAAAGAGATCCATAATGATCGGATAATGTGGACTATGATGGTGAGGAAGCACATTCTTGCAGCGGCGATTGTTACCGCTTTGGGCTCGGGCCTGGCGGCGGGCATTTCGCTGCCTGCCCAGGCGAGCGACGTCAAGGTAATCGTCAATGGAATGCCGATTACCGACTATGACATTGCCCGGCGCGCAGCCTTTTTGAAACTGCAGCACAAGAAGGGCAACCTGACGCAGATGGCGCGTGAGGAACTCACCGACGACATGCTGAAGCGCCAGGAAATGCGGCGGCTGAACATCACCATTTCCGATACGGAAGTGAACCAGGCCTTCGAGCGCTTTGCCACCAACAACAAGATGACGCTTTCCCAGCTCACCGGCGTCCTCGACAAGGCCGGTGTGACAGCCGACCATTTCAAGGAATATATCCGCCTGCAGATGGGCTGGGGCCGCGCGCTCGGCACCCGCAACCGGTCCCAGGGCGGCAGCCGCGTGTCCGAACAGGATGCCGTGCAGCGCATGCTGAAGGATGGCGGCAAGAAGCCGGTCTCGACCGAGTACACATTGCAGCAGGTCATTTTCGTTGTTCCGGCCACCGATCGCGGCAATATCGCCAAGCGCCGCAACGAGGCCAATGCGCTGCGCGCCAAATTCAACGGCTGCGATTCAACCCGCGACATGGCAAAGGGCATACTGGACGTGACCGTCCGCGATCTCGGCCGTTTCGTCGAACAGGAACTGCCGCCCGAATGGTCCAAGCAGGTCAAGGCTACATCAGCCGGGCATGCGACGACGACGCTCGACACCGACAAGGGCGTTGAATTCCTCGGCATCTGCGCAACGCGCCAGCTGTCGGATGACCGCGTTGCCCGTCTGGTTTTCTCGCAGGAAGCGGCAGCGGCCAACCAGAAGCCCGATGCCACGGCAGAGGCGGTGAACAAGCAGTATGTCGATGATCTGCGGAAAAAGGCATCCATCGTCAATCGATGATGGTATTGCCTTCCCATGAGCAGCATCCTCGCCGTAAGCGCCGGTGATCCCTCCGGAATCGGACCTGACATAGCGCTCGCCGCCTGGACACTGCGTGCCCCGGCGCGCCTGCCCGCCTTCTTCCTGCTCGGCGACGATGCGGTTTTGGCGGCGCGTGCCGCACAACTGGGAATAAACTGCCCGCTGGAAACGGCGACGCCGGAAACAGCCGCAGAAATATTTCAGCGGGCCTTGCCGGTCGTTCCCCTGCAAAACCGGCAGATCAACCGGCCCGGCGTTCCGCTCGCCGAAAATGCCGCCGGAACGATCGAGGCGATCGAGCGCGCCGTGGCCTACACGCTTTCCGGCCGCGCCAGCGCCGTCGTCACCTGCCCCATCGCCAAGAAGCCGCTCTATGAGGCGGGTTTCCGCTTTCCCGGCCATACGGAGTTTCTGGCGCATCTGGCCGGTGAACAGCTCGGCCGCGCGTTCACACCCGTCATGATGCTGGCGGGGCCCCTGCTGCGCGCGGTTCCCGTGACCATCCATATTGCGCTTGCCCGTGTTCCCGAGGTGCTGGACACCGACCGGATCGTCACCATTTCACGCATCACCGCGCAGGCGCTGAAAAACCAGTTCGGCATTGCCAATCCGCGCCTTGCCATTGCCGGTCTCAATCCGCATGCGGGCGAAGGCGGCGCCATGGGGCTGGAAGACGATGAGATCGTCCGCCCGGCTGTTGAAATCCTGCGCAACGAGGGCATCGATGCCCGTGGCCCGCTTCCGGCTGATACGATGTTCCATGCGGCGGCGCGCGCGTCCTATGATGCGGCGATCTGCATGTATCACGACCAGGCACTCATCCCGGCCAAGACGCTGGGCTTTGACGACAGCGTGAACGTGACGCTCGGCCTGCCCTTCGTGCGGACCTCGCCCGACCATGGCACCGCATTCGACATCGCCGGATCGGGCAAGGCCAAGCCGGACAGCTTCATCGCCGCATCGCGGCTGGCGGGTGAACTCGCCTCCCATCGCTCCAGCCCGGAAAACAACGCCGCATGAGCATCGACAGCCTTCCCCCTCTGCGCGAGGTCATCGACCGGCACGAGCTGATGGCCAAAAAATCCCTCGGCCAGAATTTTCTGCTCGATCTCAACCTGACCGCCAAGATCGCGCGGCAGGCCGGTGATCTGAAGGACCAGACCGTCATCGAAGTCGGGCCCGGCCCCGGCGGCCTGACCCGCGCCCTGCTGGCGCAGGGCGCCCATGTGATTGCCATTGAACGCGACGAGCGCTGCCTGGCGGCGCTGCAGGAAATTTCCGATCATTATCCCGGCCGCCTGCGCGTCATAGCGGGCGATGCGCTGGAGACGGATTTCAAGGCACTGGCGGGGAACGGTACGGTCAAGATCGTCGCCAATCTGCCCTACAATGTCGGCACCCAGCTTTTGATCGGCTGGCTGTTGAGCGAGCCATGGCCGCCCTTCTATGCCTCGCTGACGCTGATGTTCCAGCGCGAAGTGGCCGAGCGCATCGTGGCAAAACCTGGCTCCGATGCCTATGGCCGCCTCGGCGTGCTGGCGGGCTGGCGCACGGAAGCCAAAATAACCTTCGACGTGCCGCCGCAGGCCTTTACGCCGCCGCCGAAGGTGACGTCCTCGGTGGTTCACCTTGTTCCGCGCGCCGAGCCGCTCGCCTGCGATGCGACCATGCTCGGCCGTGTCACGCAGGCCGCCTTCGGCCAGCGCCGCAAGATGCTGCGCCAGAGCATCAAACCGCTCGGCGGTGAAGCGCTGCTGGCCAAAGTCGGGATTGATCCGACACGCCGCGCCGAAACATTGTCCATCGATGAGTTTGTGGCGTTGGCCAACGCGGTTTAAGGTTATATTTTAAGGGGATAGACCAGAGTTCACCCCCCTCTGGCTTGCCAGCCATCTCCCCCACAAGGGGGGAGATCTCATTGGCATCAACGCTTCTGCATACTTTGCAATATCTCAGAACTGTCGAAACCCTTGTGAAGGCTGCTCTCCCCCCTTGTGGGGGAGATGGGCGGCAGCCCAGAGGGGGGTGAGGTTCCCGTTAATCGATCTTCTCATCCAGAAGGCCGCTGACGAAATCGAACAGGCCGGGGCAACGGTCGCGGCGCAGGCGTTCGGCCGTCACGATGGACTGGACCTCGTGATAGGCACGTTCCAGGTCCTTGTTGACGATGACGTAATCGTAGGAACGCCAGCGCTCGATCTCGTTGCGCGCATTGCGCAGGCGCATGTCGATGACTTCTTCGGTGTCTTCGGCGCGGCGGTGCAATCGCAGCTTCAGGTCAGCCATGGACGGCGGCAGGATGAAAATGCTGACGACATCGCCCTTCATCTTGTCCTGCAACTGCAGGGCGCCCTGCCAGTCGATGTCGAACAGCATGTCCTGCCCGTCGGCAAGGGCGTTTTCCGCCGCCTCACGCGGCGTGCCGTAGAAATTGCCATGCACTTCAGCCCATTCGATCAGTTCATCGCTGTCGCGCAGGCGTTCGAATTCGCGCACCGAAATGAAATGATAATGCACGCCGTCGATCTCGCTGGCGCGGCGCGGACGGGTGGTCACGCTGATCGACAGCGACAGCTCGAGCTTTTCCTTGTCGTTGAGCAGCAGACGGGCAATCGTCGACTTGCCGGCGCCTGATGGCGACGACAGCACCAGCATGAGGCCGCGGCGCTTGATGCTGTTTGAGGCGTTGAGCATGTTTACTCCAGATTCTGTATTTGCTCGCGCAATTGATCCACAACCGCCTTGAGGTCAAGTCCAATCGACGTGATCGAGGCCGCATTGGCCTTGGAGCAGAGTGTATTGGCCTCGCGGTTAAATTCCTGTGTCAGAAAATCCAGCTTGCGCCCGACACCGTTGCCATCGCGCAGCAGCGTGCGCGCCGCCGCCACATGCATGTCCAGACGGTCCAGCTCTTCCTGGATATCGGCCTTGGTGGCGAGAAACGCCGCCTCCATGTGCAGGCGCGCCTCATCGAGTGCCGGAGAGGCATCGAGGAGCAGTGCAACCTGCGCCGCCAATCTCGACCGGACAGCGTCGAGCGTCCGGCTCGGATCGCGCCGCGCCTCCCCCGTCAGCCGTTCCACCGCATCGATCTGGGTGCTCAATATATCGCCGAGCGCCTTGCCCTCGCTCTCGCGGTTGCGCGCAAGCTGCACGAGCGTCTCGTCGAGGGCCGCAAGCACGGCCGCCTCGACCTCAGCCTGGTCTTCTTCCGTCAGCACGTCCTGGGGCGCCTCCAGAACGCCGCGCAGCGCCATCAGGCCTTCCGGGGTGGATTGGGCCAGACCGAAGTCCGCACGCAGCTGGGCGGCAATCCTCGCCAGTTCCTGCAGCAGCGGTTCATTGATGAGTGCCCTGGCATCGCCTGCGCTGCGGTCAACGCTCAAGGCGGCCTGGAAATTGCCCCGCTTGAAATGCTGGCTGAACAGGGCGCGCGCCTTCTGCTCTACGGCTTCGAAGCCCGCGGGCAGCCGGAACCGCACGTCCAGCCCCTTGCCGTTCACCGATTTGATTTCCCATGAAATCTGCGCCCCGGCGCTGTTCCGGAGGTGACGGGCAAAACCCGTCATGCTTTGCAATGACATTTTTCCCCCAAAGTCCAAAAGGACAAAGGCCTGATCGTCGCCAGGCCTTTCTATATTATTCCTCTGCCGGTGCGCTGTCGTCGGTCGCAGACGGCTTGGCATTCTTGTCGCCGGTTGCCGCTTTCGCCGCTTCATCAAGGCGGTTTTTCTCGACCGTGCGCCAGCGCTTCACATTGTCGTTGTGGTCATCCAGCGTTTCGGCAAACACATGCCCGCCTGACCCATCGGCCACGAAGTACAGATCCTTGGTCTGCGAAGGATGCGCGACAGCTTCCAGCGCATCGCGGCCCGGATTGGCAATCGGGCCGGGCGGCAGGCCATTGATCGTATAGGTGTTGTAGGGCGTCGGCTTCTCCAGATCCGATTTCAGGATCGGGCGGTCGGCCGGTTTGCCCTTGCCGCCGAACAGGCCATAGATGATCGTCGGATCGGACTGCAGGCGCATGCGCTTGTTCAGGCGGTTGATGAACACGGCGGCAACGCGCGGGCGTTCATCCGCCTTGCCCGTCTCCTTCTCGACGATGGACGCCAGCGTGACGAATTCCTCGATGGTCTTGAGCGGAATGCTCTGGTCGCGGCGCGCCCAGATATCCTCGACCAGCTTCTTCTGGTCAGCCTGCATCTTCTTGAGGATTTCCTCGCGCGTCATGCCGCGTGAAAAGCGCTGCGTGTTGGCGAACAGCGTGCCTTCCGCCGGAGCGACGGCCGGCAATGCGCCCACCAGCACGTCATCCTCGCTGATACGCTGGAGAATCTGGTCAACGGTCAGGCCCTCGGGAACCGTCAGCGAATGCAGCACCGACTTGCCGCTGCGCAGCAGGTCCATGATCTCCCGCATCGAGGCATGCGCCTTGATTTCGTATTCACCGGCCTTCATGTCGCGCTGAAAGCCATAGGCCTGAACGCCATATTTGAACACGCGCCCATCGGTGATGATGCCGCGGCGCTCGAGCCCATCGGCGATCTCGACGATGCCGCTGCCGTTCTTGACGACATAATTGGCGGTCACTTCCGTCGGGCCGGGTTCGTTGAAGGCAACCTTGCCGAAATAGACTGCAGCGGCAGCGGCAATCACCAGAAGCACGACCAGCGACAGCATGAAATTGGCAAAGACGACGATCTGGCTGCGCGCACGGCGCGAACGGCGCCTTGGCGCGGGCGGCGGCGTGCCCGGTTCGGGGCGCAGAGCCTCGGAGGCCGACTGCGGAACAATCGGATTGCGCTCCGGCGCGCTGGCGGCGGCTGAACCGTTCGTCTCTTCAGACTGCTGATCTGAGCTCACACGGGCACCTCGAGCATGTTTTCCGGTTGGAACCGGTATTATTTTGATTGTGAATATGGCGAAAGCGCGAAAACGCTTCCGCCATTGCTTCAATCACTGTTGATAACGCCGCAAAACCAGCGAAGCGTTGGTGCCGCCAAAACCGAAGGAATTGGAAAGCGCCACATCGACGGTGCGATGCCGCGGCTTGTGCGGAACCAGATCGATCTTTGTCTCGACCGATGGCGTGTCCAGATTGAGCGTGGCCGGAGCGACATTGTCGCGAATGGCCAGCGCACAGAAGATGGCTTCGGTCGAACCGGCTGCACCCAGGAGATGGCCGATGGAGGACTTTGTCGACGACATCGACACTTTCGGGGCGGCATCGCCCAGAACGCGTTCAACCGCCGCCAGCTCAATCGTATCGGCCATCGTCGATGTGCCGTGCGAATTGATGTAGTCGACCTGATCCGGGGTAATGCCGGCGCGCTTGAGTGCCATTTCCATGGAACGCTGCGCACCCTCGCCGCTCTCGGACGGAGCGGTGATGTGATAGGCATCGCCGGACAGACCGTAGCCGATGACTTCGGCATAGATCTTCGCCCCGCGGGCCAGCGCATGTTCGAGCTCTTCCAGCACGACCACACCGGCGCCCTCGCCCATGACGAAACCGTCGCGGTCGGCATCATAGGGACGCGAGGCCGCTGTCGGATCGTCGTTGCGGGCAGTGGACAAAGCCTTGCAGGCGGCAAAGCCGGCCAGCGAGATGCGGCTGACGGGCGATTCCGTTCCGCCAGCCACCATCACATCCGCATCGCCGAAGGCGATCAGACGCGATGCGTCACCGATTGCATGCGCGCCGGTCGAGCAGGCGGTAACGACCGCATGATTGGGGCCGCGCAGCTTGTGCTTGATGGAAACCTGGCCGGAAGCGAGGTTGATCAGGCGGCCGGGAATGAAGAAGGGCGAAATGCGGCGCGGACCCTTGTCGCGCAGCGTGTAGCCGGCTTCAACGATGCCCTCGAGACCGCCGATACCCGAACCGATGAGAACGCCCGTGGCAATCTGGTCCTCGTCGCTTTCCGGCGCCCATTTGGCATCGGCAAGCGCCTGGTCAGCGGCAGCCATGGCATAGATAATGAAAGGATCAACCTTGCGCTGTTCCTTCGGTTCCATCCAATCGTCGGGATTGAACGTGCCGTCGGTTCCATCGCCGACCGGAATACGGCAGGCAATCTTGCAAGGCAGATCTTCGACTTCGAACTCCGTCACCAGCCGGGCGCCACTCTTGCCAGCCAAAAGGCGGGACCAAGTCTGCTCGACACCGGATGCAAGAGGAGAAACCAGCCCAAGGCCGGTTATGACAACGCGCCTCATGGCCGATCCTTCAATGTCATATTCAGCATGATGTTTTCCGGCGGCCCTGCGCAGGTTCCGGCAGGGGCGCTGTGCCGCCTGTCAAAATCCCTGCGCTGCCGGGCCGAATGAAAATCAGGCTTGTGCTTTATCGATGAACTTGACGGCATCGCCGACTGTCAGAATGGTCTCGGCAGCATCATCGGGAATTTCAACGCCGAATTCTTCTTCGAAAGCCATCACGAGCTCGACAGTATCCAGGCTGTCTGCGCCCAGATCGTCGATGAAGCTCGCACCATCGGTGACTTTCTCGGCATCAACGCCCAGATGCTCAATCACGATTTTCTTGACGCGTTCTGCAGTATCACTCATGTGGAAACCTCAACCTGTTGTTTTTCTCCATGCCTTGGTTAGCGGCACGGATGACTCTAATCAAGCAATAAGATGGCAGGCCAGCCTTGTTTAACAGCTAAAACCCTCATCCCAGCCACTTCTTCCCTAAGGAATGGAAAAGGCATCAAATCGATTTGACACCCTGACTTGGTGCGCGACTTATCACGCTTTATTCACGGCCTCAATCGCATAAATGTGTTTGCGACGTAAACGCCCGGCGCAAAAGTGCAGCCGGGCGCGATGTTATATCGACAGGAGGGGGCAACCACCAGATCAGACCGGTGGCTCTAGCCGTTCAAAGCTCCAGTTTGATCTGGCGGGATGAAGCACCAACCAGAATTTTGGCGGGCGGCACCAGTTTCCACTTGGCATTGGCGACATCCCAGATGCTCTGCAGTTTCGGGGCGATCTTGACCGACACGGTTTTCTTCTCTCCGGGCTGCAGTTCGACTTTGTCCCAACCAACGAGCCGCTTGGGCGGTTCGCCTGAACTGGCGGGAAACTGAGCGTAGATTTGCGGGGTTTCCCTGCCAGCCAGAGTGCCGGTGTTTTCAAGCGTGAAAGTGGCCGTCTTGCTGCCATCGCCATCCGTGGTCACACGCAGATCCGAATAGTGGAACTCTGTATAGGACAAACCGAAGCCGAACTCGAACAATGGCTCGACACCCTTTGAGTCATACCAGCGGTAGCCAACATTGAGGCGCTCCGCATAAACGGGATTTTTCTCCCATTCCTTGCCCGCCGTCGGCGTATCGGCGTCGGCTTTCGGAAAGGTAACCGGCAGTTTGCCCGATGGATTGACCTTGCCGAAGAGAACATTGGCAATGGCCGGACCGCCATTGTCACCGGGGTACCAGACCTCCAGCACGGCTGACACGTCGTTGATCCACGGCATCAGAATGGGATTGCCACTTTCAACGACGACGATCGTGTTCCTGTTGACGGCGGCGATGCGCCGGACCAGCTCATCCTGATTGCCCTGCTTTCCCTCCGCGGTGCGCGCGTTGTTCAAGCCAAGCGTACCGAGATCGGCCATCTCTCCAGCGGGTTGAGCGACAACGACAATTGCAACGTCGGCTTGCTGCGCCTGTTTCACCGCATCATCAATTTCCTGTTCCGTATAAGGCCGGAACGGTTCTGCCTCGTCACTGTTCCCGCCATATACGACCTCTGCGGAGGGTGCCGCATTCCGGATCGCTTCCAGCATGGGTACTTTGACCCGCTTCCATGGATTGGAAGTGAAACAGGGATTAAATTTTTGGGGAAAATCGATATTCCTGCACTTTCCGTCGTACAGAGGAAATGAACCGTAGGTTGTGTTGGTGACGCTGCCCGATCCGCTGCCGACCAGTATCGCCTTGTCGGCGTGTGCCCCGGCCACTGCTATTTTCTTGAGCTTTGAAGCATCGAGCGGCAGCAGTTTGCGCGGAGTTTTCACATCCAGCGGGGCTTGCTGCGGCTGGTTTTTCAACAGGACGATGGATTGTTCCGCCGCCTTTTGCGCCATTGCTTCAGCCGCGGCAAAATTGATGTCCGGAACAAAACCCTCGGCTTGGTTATTAGGCGGCGGATTGTCCATGACGCCAATGCTGATCATGGTTCGCAGCTTGCGGTGCACCATCTCGTTCAACCGCTCGATCGTTATCTCCCCCGCCTCCAGGGCCGCTTTGACCTTGGCTGGCACAAAATATTCCGCCGCCCGGTAATGCTCGTCTTCATCCAGCCCGGCATTGATGGCTGCCGCCGTGGAGTGGGTGGCGCCCCAATCGGATTGCACCTGTCCCTTGAAACCCCACTCCCTCTTGAGAATATCAGTCAGAATATGCGGGTGTTCGCAGGCCCATATGCCCGGCGCATAGCCATCCAGCGACAGCTGATTGTAGCTGCACATGACATTGCCGGGCTGGCTCTCCTGAACGGCGATTTCAAAGGGCAGCATGTAGATCTGACGAAGGGTCCTTTCGTCGATCACACTGCTTCCCTCCATGCGGTGGGCTTCCTGTTCATTGCCCACCATATGCTTGATGGTCGCAATAACATGCTGGCTTTGCGTTCCCTCCGTTCGGCTTGCGAGCATTTTACCCGCGAGCAGAGGATCTTCCCCCAGATATTCGAACATGCGCCCTACACGCGGGTCGCGCACCAAATTGGCGCCGCCACCAAGTCCCATGCCATATCCCTGCGCACGGGCCTGTTTCGCCACTTCCGCCGCAAAGAGGTAGGCAAGATCACGGTCCCAGCTCGCCGCTATGGCGAGCGTGGCCGGGAATGTCGTGCTTTTGAAGATTTTGCTTCTTGAGCCCGCCGAGGAATCGATCATGAGCAGTTCAGGTATCTTCAACCGCGGCAGTCCGGGGATATGTCCCGCGGCGGAGCCAATCTCTGACATCTTGCGGTGATCGGTGTGGATGAACTGGATCTTTTCATCCAGGGACATCTGCGCCACCAGCGCCCATGCCCGCGCATCCGGGTCTTGCGGCAGCAGAACGTCGGCTTTCTTTGCCGGGTCAACGCTGCTTTCGGCGACTTCGGCGGGCGCGCTGGCCGAATAGGATCCCGTAGCGTCGGCTGCTGGTTTTTCGTCCTTGTTGCAGGCGGACGCGAAAATCGGAATGAGAGATAAAATAAGCGCGTTCCATATGGATTTTTTCAAAACAGTTTCCTCCTCGAAATATTCTTGGTTTAATTGTTTTGATGGTCGAAATAATTCAGGCAAAAATCAATTCTACAAAGGTCTAGAGTCGGGCCTCTTCGTACCTTTAAAACAAAACCCCGGACGTTTCCGCCCGGGGTTTTCAAATACAGACAGGTCTGACCCGGCTCAGATCATCGCCATGCCGCCATTGACGTGGATCGTCTGGCCGGTGACATAGGACGCCTCATTGCTGGCGAGATAAACCACGGAGGATGCCACCTCTTCGCCCGTACCCATGCGGCGCATGGGTATGGCGGACATGATGCCTTCCTTCTGCTTGTCATTCAGCTTGTCGGTCATCGCCGATTCGATGAAACCGGGCGCAACGCAATTCACCGTGACATTGCGGCTGGCAATCTCAGCCGCCAGCGCCTTGGAGAAGCCGATGAGCCCGGCCTTGGACGCGACATAATTGGTCTGGCCGGGATTGCCGGTCACGCCGACGACCGAGGTGATGTTGATGATGCGGCCATAGCGGCGGCGCATCATCGGATGGGTCAGTTCGCGGGTCAGGCGGAACACGGCGGTCAGGTTGACCTCCAGCACATTGTCCCAATCGGCATCGCTCATGCGCACGAACAGGCCGTCCTTGGTGATGCCGGCATTGTTGACGAGGATTTCGACGCCTTCGAGATCGGCTTCCGCCTTTTCGCCCAGCGCCTTCACTTCATCGCGGTTCGACAGGTTGGCCGGGAAAATCTTGACCCGGTCGCCCAGTTCGCTTGCCAGCGCTTCGAGTTTTTCCACACGCGTGCCGTGCAGGCCGACAATGGCGCCCTGCGCGTGCAGCGCGCGGGCAATGGATTCGCCGATACCGCCGCTGGCGCCGGTTATGAGAGCCTTGCGGCCTGTCAGGTCAAACATTGCTCAATCCCTTCCGTTCAAACGTTCAGCGCGGCAACGGCCGCGTCAATATCATCCGGCGTGCCGACGGCAACACCCGAAATGTCCTTGTTGATGCGGCGTGCCAGGCCGGTCAGAACCTTGCCCGCGCCAATTTCATAGAGTGTCGTTACGCCATTGGCGCCGAACCATTCGACCGTTTCGCGCCAGCGGACCTGGCCCGTCACCTGCTCGACCAGCAAGGCGGCGATTTCATCGGCCGAGGTTACCGGCGCAGCGCGCACATTGGCGATCAGCGGTACCACCGGATCGTGCTTGGCGACGTTGGCCAGCGCCTCGCGCATGGCATCGGCGGCCGGCGCCATCAGCGCGGAATGGAAGGGAGCGGAAACCGGCAGCATGATGGCGCGCTTGGCGCCCCGTTCCGTCGCAAGGGCAGCGGCTGCCTCGACCGGCGCCTTCGAGCCGGAAATGACGATCTGGCCGCCGCCATTGTCATTGGCGATCTGCACCGGGCCTTCGAGCGCCGCATCGGCGCAGACAGCGGCGACAACCTCGTGCTCAAGCCCGATAATGGCGGCCATGGCGCCAGCCCCGGCGGGAACCGCCTGCTGCATGGCATTGCCGCGGATGCGCAGGAGACGCGCCGTATCGGCCAGCGAGAATGTGCCGGCAGCGCACAGCGCCGAATATTCGCCGAGCGAATGACCGGCGACATAGGCCACCTTGTCCCTGATCGAGACGCCGCGCGCTTCCAGCACGCGGATGACGGCGATGGACACCGCCATCAGGGCCGGCTGCGCATTGGCGGTCAGCGTCAGGGTGTCTTCCGGGCCTTCCCAGATGATGGAGGACAGCTTCTCGCCGAGCGCATCGTCGACCTCGTCGAACACGGCCCTGGCTTCGGCAAAATTATCGGCCAATGCCTTGCCCATGCCGACGGCCTGACTGCCCTGACCGGGGAAAGTGAATGCTATGGACATGGGGCGTGCCTCCGGATTTCTCTTTATCGTCGTCAATCTGCCGCGCGATGTGCCTATCGGCAAGCCCGAAGTCAAGCTTTCATGCGCCGCGCTGGCCGCACATGCACATTATAATAGGCGGAATAACGGGTTTTCGGCGCCACGCCCGCAAATGCGTCTGGCCATTGAACGAGGAGAATGACGGGCGGTCCTTGGAACGCGGGTCTTGGGGTATGCTGTATGCGATGCTTGCGATCCAAGGACCACCCGCCCCGGCGTTTTTCAGGTTTTTGCCGGTGTACCACCACCGGGCCAAACCTCCCCGGCCGCACGAGGTTTTCCCTCGCGAAGCCGAAGCGCCGATCCTTTCCCGACTTTCGAAAGTTTCCGGAAGCATTCCCGCCGGAAAGGACGAGGAGAAGGATAACTTGGGTTGGGAGAACGTGGATAAGTTTTATCCAAATGACATTTCATCCCCTTGTGGGGGAGATGCCCGGCAGGGCAGAGAGGGGTGAAAACACAGAACAGACCGCCCGGCATTTCGCGCTGCAATATAAAACGTCCATGGCGGGTTGCGTCTTTTGCCATTTGCCCGTATAAGCCGCCCGTTCATTGCTCGGCGTCAGCTGGGGGCTGAACGGAGGGCCGGATTTCGATCCGTGGAAGCGTAAAAGCTTCAGCCTCCCGTGTCTCCGCTCTCGATCGTCTCCATCAGCGTCCTTTCTTCGCCGGTCACCCGGCAGAGAGATTCGCAGAGGTTTACCGTTGATTCCGGGCAATATTAACGAAGAAAGGCAAAGACAATGGCTCTTTATGAACATGTGTTCCTTGCTCGACAGGACATTTCGCAGCAGCAGGTCGATGCGCTTGTAGAACAGTACAAGGGTATCATCGAGGCCAATGGCGGCAAAGTCGGGCGTATTGAAAGCTGGGGCCTGCGCGCCCTGACATACCGCATCAACAAGAACCGCAAGGCGTATTACTCGCTTCTCAACATCGATGCTCCGGCAGCCGCCGTTGCCGAAGTCGAGCGCCAGCAGCGCATCAATGAAGACGTTCTGCGCTTCATGACCATCCGCGTTGAAGAGCACGAAGAAGGCCAGTCGGCCATGCTTGCACGCCGCGACGATCGCCGCGAACGCGACGACAAGTTCGGTGGCCGTGATGACGATCGTCCGCGTCGTCCACGCCGCCCGCGTGACAACGAAGCCGGTGAAGGAGCAGAATAATGGTTGATATCAATCAGATCCCGACCCGCCGTCCGTTCCATCGCCGCCGCAAGACCTGCCCGTTCTCGGGTGCCAATGCGCCGAAGATCGACTACAAGGACATCAAGCTCCTGTCGCGCTACATTTCCGAGCGTGGCAAGATCGTTCCTTCCCGTATCACGGCTGTCAGCCAGAAGAAGCAGCGCGAACTCGCCCAGGCGATCAAGCGCGCCCGTTTCCTCGGCCTGCTGCCATACGTTGTGAAGTAAGACACTCGGAGGCGGCTGGATTTCGTCCCGCCGCCTTCAGCCCTCCGGGGCAATAAAGCCTTCCGCGATGGGCGCGGTCAGGCACACCAGAAAACCCAAGTTGAGGGATTGGTTGAAAAACCACCTCTAACTGCTTCAACAGGCAGGACAGCGAGCGACATGAAACTGACTGGAACAGATATCGGTATTGGCGTGCTGGCGGGCCTTGCGGCTGCGCTGCTGACGACCGGTGTCATCGTCAATTCCAGCCTTGCCATGATCTTGCTGCTGTTTTCGCCGCTGCCGATCTTTGTCGCGGCGCTGGGCTGGGGCACGGCCTGCGGCTTCATTGCCGCGCTCACCGTGGCGGTTGCCGTATCCGTCATCGCCGCCCCGACGGTCGCCGTCGTCGTCGTGCTCATCACCGCCCTGCCCGCCGCCGTCGGCGCCTATTTCACCGGCCTTGCCCGTCCCGCAGCCGAGATCGGCGGACCCAAGGACGTCTATGTCTGGTACCCCCTCGCCGATACGATGCTGCGGCTGGCGCTTGTTGTTGCCGCCGGCTTCATCGTCATCGGCGTCATGATCGGTTTCAGCGCGGATTTTGCCCGCCAGCTGGCGCAGTCGCTGACCCAGCAGCTGGCCGTGAGCAATCCGGAACTGGCGGCCAATGCCGACCTGACGCAGAGCATGGCGCAGTTCGTCGTGCGTGTTCTGCCGGCCCTGCAGCCCGCCGCGTGGCTGAGCATCATCATTGCCAATCTCTATATCGCCCTGCGCCTGACGGCTGCCTCGGGCAAGCTGCGCCGCCCGCGGGATGACTGGCCGCGTGCCCTGCGCATGCCGCGCCCGGCGCTTGTCATCTTTGCCGTCGCCTGCGCCGCAGCGTTCCTGCCGGGCGGTCCCGGCTATGCGGCAACGGCGGTTGCCGGTGCCCTCGGCGCCGGGTTCATCCTGGCCGGCTTCGGCATGCTGCATGCCCGCACGCGCGGCGCCACCTGGCGGCCATTTGCGCTGTGGTTCGCCTATCTCGCCGTGTTTCTCTTTGTCTTTGCGCTTCTCGTCTTCCTTCTCGCCGGTCTGTTTGACACATCGCGCAACGCGCCGGTTTCGAAGGCTGTGAATACCGATACCCCACCCAATAACGACAATTGAATTGAACTTGAAAGGAAAACTCACATGGAAGTCATTCTTCTCGAACGCATCAGCCGCCTCGGCCAGATGGGTGAAACAGTCAAGGTAAAGGACGGCTTTGCCCGTAACTTCCTTCTGCCGCAGGGCAAGGCGCTTCGTGCCAACGAAGCCAACAAGAAGAAGTTCGAAGGCCAGCGCGCCCAGCTCGAAGCCCGCAACCTCGAGCGCAAGACCGAAGCCCAGGCAATCGCCGACAAGCTCGACGGCAAGACATTCGTCGCCGTTCGCTCCGCCGGTGAAACCGGTCAGCTCTACGGTTCGGTTTCGACCCGCGACATCGCCGACCTGATCACCGCCGAAGGTTTCTCGATCAACCGCAACCAGGTTGAACTGAACACGCCAATCAAGACGATCGGCCTGCACAAGATCGTTCTGGTTCTGCATCCGGAAGTTGAAGCAACGGTTACGATCAACATTGCCCGTACGGCCGATGAAGCCGAGCGCCAGGTCAAGGGTGAAGACCTCACCTCCGCCGAAGCGATCTATGGCATTGAAGAAGCACCGCTTTCCGACGAATTCTTCGACGAAGACGAAGAAGGCGAAGAAAACGCCTGATTTCAAAGCAAAAACCGCTCGCAGGAGTGGTGTTTGCTTTACCATAAAACACCCGGCAGAGATGCCGGGTGTTTTTTTGCTTTGCAGAATCAAAAAAACAGGTAAATTTATTTATCCTACCCACGCCCGACCTTGGCTCAATCCCGAGCCTCATAATGGCCGAGCTCTATCGTCAATGATGGAGATTGTTCATGAATGCCATTCTCAGGGCTGCGCTTTCGCGGCTCATCCACACTGGTACACTTTCGATTACTGACTCATCCGGCCAGAAGCGCACCTTTGGTGACGGGACCGGAGAACCGATCCATTTCCGCATCAACACGGCTGCGGCCGAACGGCGGATTGCCTTCGACCCCTCCCTGCATTTCGCCGAAGCCTATATGAACGGCGAACTCGATGTTCTCGACGGCGATATCTACGACGTTTTGAAGATCATCTTCGAAAACACCGGCGCCACCGCGGCGCGCGAGCCGTGGATGCTGGCGCTGGAGGGCATTCGCCGTGCCACCCGCCGCCTGCACCAGATGAACAATCTTGCCCGTTCATCCAGCAATGTGCAGAGGCACTACGATCTGTCGGAAGAGCTCTACCGCCTGTTTCTCGACCCGGACATGCAGTATTCCTGCGCCTATTTCGAGCATCCCGATGCGACGCTCGAAGAGGCGCAGCTGGCCAAGAAACGCCACATCGCGGCAAAGCTCCTGGTCGAAAAGGGCCACAAGACCCTCGATATCGGCTGCGGCTGGGGTGGCCTCGGGCTTTACCTCGCCCGGCATCTCGATGCCAATGTGCTGGGGGTCACCCTCTCGCACGAACAGCATGGCATCGCCAACAAGCGGGCCATCGACGAGGGCCTGTCGACACAGGCCCGCTTCGACCTGCGCGACTACCGGACCATCGAGGACAGTTTTGACCGGATTGTCTCCGTCGGCATGTTCGAGCATGTCGGCGTCGGGCATTTCGCCGAATATTTCCAGCACACGGCGCGGCTGTTGAAGAAGGACGGGGTTTTCGTCCTGCATTCGATTGGCCGGTCGGATGGGCCGTCCTATACCAATGCCTTCATCCAGAAATATATCTTTCCGGGCGGCTATATCCCCGCGCTCTCGGAAGTGCTTCCGCAGATTGAAAAGGCAGGCCTTGTCATTACTGACATCGAAATCCTGCGGTTGCACTATGCCGACACACTGCGCATCTGGCGCGAGCGGTTCATGGCGAACCGCGACAAGGCCAAGGCAATCTATGACGAGCGCTTCTGCCGCATGTGGGAATTCTATCTCGCCGCCTCGGAATCGGCCTTCCGCTGGCAGAACCTGATGGTGTTCCAGATTCAGCTGGCGCACCGGCAGGAATCGGTTCCGCTGACGCGCAACTACATCGAGAAGGAAGAAAAGCGCCTGAAACGGCTGGAAAGCGAGCGCAGCTGCGCCAATACCCAGGTCGACAACCGGGAATCGGCTGTCGGGCGCTGACGCCTGCTGAAACAAACCCGTTGGCCCGCCGTGATCATGATGATCGCGGCGGGCCAAAGCATGAATCGCGCCCGGTTTTCGCACCGTGTCCGCATATTCTACCAAGTGCGCAGTGGACATTGGCAGGAGAACGCGCTTAAGCCTCCCCAGGGGCTGCCAGATGGCTTAGAATCATCGAGGCGCGAATCAGGTAAGAAAGAAAGCCAATCTTTTCCGCTGCTGTGGATAGCGGGGTTAAGCCTGTGCTTTGGCAATGCTCCATTGCTTAGGATTCACGCCGAAGGCCATAGTTAATTCGAACGGGAAAAAATACCATGGCTGAGGCAGCACGCAAATTCATCGAGGTACGGGAAAACGCGGACAAGCTTTACCGCGAAGCACCGAACAATATCGAAGCCGAACAGGCGCTGCTCGGGGCCATTCTCATCAACAATGATGCGTTTTACCGGGTCTCCGACTTCCTCAAGCCCGTGCATTTCTACGAGCCGCTGCACCGCAAGATTTTCGAAGTGTCGTCGGACATGATCCGCATGGGCAAGATGGCCAATCCCGTCACGCTGAAGACTTTTCTGCCGGTGGAAGAGAAAGTCGGCGAGATGACGGTGATGCAGTATCTGGCGCGCCTGGCCGCCGAAGCCGTCACGGTCATCAACGCCGAAGATTATGGCCGCGCCATCTACGATCTTGCCACGCGCCGCGCGCTGATCACCATCGGCGAGGACATGGTCAACATCGCCTATGACGCGCCGGTGGACGTGGCGCCGCAAGGCCAGATCGAGGATGCCGAGCGCCGCCTGTTCGAACTGGCGGAAACCGGCCGCTACGATGGCGGCTTCCAGACCTTCACCGATGCGGTGAAAACCGCCGTCGACATGGCCAATGCCGCCTTCATGCGCGACGGGCATCTGTCCGGCGTCTCCACCGGCATCCATTCGCTCGACAACCGCATGGGCGGCCTGCAGCCCTCGGATCTGATCGTTCTCGCCGGCCGTCCGGGCATGGGCAAGACCTCGCTGGCCACCAACATCGCGTTCAACATTGCCGCGGCCTACGAGTCCGAGCAGCTGGCGGACGGGACGATGAAGGCCAAGAATGGCGGCGTCGTCGGCTTCTTCTCGCTCGAAATGTCGTCGGAGCAGCTGGCCACCCGTATTATTTCCGAGCAGTCGGAGATCAGTTCATCGAAAATCCGCCGCGGCGAAATCAACGAGGCTGAATTCGAAAAGCTCGTCGCCTGCTCGCAGCACATGCAGAAGGTGCCGCTCTATATCGACCAGACCGGTGGTATTTCCATTGCGCAGCTCGCAGCCCGCGCCCGGCGTCTGAAGCGTCAGCGCGGCCTTGACGTTCTGGTCATCGATTATATCCAGCTGATGCAGGGCTCGTCCAAAAAGGCCTCGGAAAACCGCGTGCAGGAAATCACCGAAATCACCACGGGCTTGAAAGCGCTCGGCAAGGAGCTCAATACCCCGATCATCGCGCTGTCGCAGCTCTCCCGTCAGGTGGAAAGCCGCGAAGACAAGCGCCCGCAGCTCTCCGACCTGCGTGAATCCGGGTCGATCGAGCAGGACGCCGACGTGGTGATCTTCGTCTATCGCGACGAATACTACATCAAGAACAAAGAGCCGAAGGAAGGCACCGAGGAACATTTCAAATGGCAGGCCGACCTCAAGGAAGCCATGGGCAAGGCGGAAGTCATCATCGCCAAGCAGCGTCACGGCCCGACGGGCACGGTGAAGCTGGCCTTCCAGGCGGAGTTCACCCGGTTCACCGACCTTGCGGAAGATTCACACCTGCCAGAACGCTTCGAGTAATCAATTGAACAGCACAAAACCCCATGTCACCACCGCAGGCGCCGATCCACGCCTGGCGGGCGGGCGGCTTACCATCGATCTCGATGCGCTCGTGGCCAACTGGACGTTCCTTGCGGAAAAATCGAAACCGGCGCAGGCCAGCGCCGTCGTCAAGGCCGACGCCTACGGGCTCGGCATCGACCATGTCGTACCTGTCCTGCACGATGCCGGCTGCCGGACCTTCTTCGTGGCACTGGTCGAGGAAGGTTTGCGGGTCAAGGCAATCGCACCGGATGCGCGGGTGTTTGTGCTGAACGGCCTGTTTGCCGAAGCGCGCCCGGTGTTCGAAGCATCGGGACTGATCCCGGTCCTCGGTTCCCACTACGAAATCGACCTGTGGACCGGCGCCAATGCCGTGAGCGGGCTGAAACTGCCCTATGCCCTGCATGTGGATACGGGCATGAACCGGCTGGGCCTGACCGTGGCCGAAGCGCTCGACTTCGCCGCGAATGCCAGGGAAATGCCCGTTCTGGTCATGACGCATCTGGCAACGGCGGATGAGCCCGGTCACGTGCTCAACCAGCGGCAATTTGAGTCATTTCAAACGCTTCGCGCTGCCTTTGCAGGCATTGAATCAAGCGCGTCCAACTCCTCCGGTATTTTTCATGCGGTCTCCAATGGCGGCGAGTTGAGCCGTCCAGGCATTGCCATGTATGGCGGCGAGGCGCTGGCCGGTGTGGCCAATCCCATGCGCCCCGTGGTGACGCTGGAAGCGCGCATCGTGCAAATCCGCACCAGCCCCAAGGGCGAGACGGCGGGTTATGGCGCCACGGCGCTTTTGGAACGCGATACGCGCATTGCCATCAGCTCAGTGGGTTATGCGGACGGCTATCTGCGTTCGCTGTCGGGCAGCGGCACGCCGCTGCGCAACGTCGTGCCCAAGGGCGGCGAAGGCTTTGTCGCCGGTCACAAAGTACCGGTGCTCGGCCGCGTGACCATGGATATGGTATCCTTCGATATCACCGACCTGCCCGAGGACGCCGTCAAGCCGGGCGATCACGTCGAGCTGTTCGGCCGCAATATTGCCCTGGACGATGCGGCGCGCGCTGCGGGCTCCATCGGCTTCGAACTTTTGACCAGCCTTGGAAACCGCTACCACCGCCGCTACCTCTATTCCGGAAAAGGCGCCTGATGGCCAAGGCAAGAATTCAGTTCATCTGCCAGAACTGCGGTGCCGTGCACACGCGCTGGGCGGGCAAGTGCGATTCCTGCGGCGAATGGAACACACTGGTCGAGGAAGGCACGGCGGGCGGCATCGGCAGCGGTCCCGGCAAGCTGTCCGGCCGCAAGGGGCGCGCCGTCGCCCTCACCTCGCTGTCCGGGGAAATCGAGGATGCACCGCGCATCCAGTCCGGCATCGGTGAACTGGACCGGGTCACCGGCGGCGGTTTCGTGCGCGGTTCGGCCATTCTGGTGGGCGGCGACCCCGGCATCGGCAAATCCACCCTGCTGACCCAGGCGGCTGCCGCACTGGCGCGGCAGGGTCACAAGGTCATCTATGTCTCGGGCGAAGAAGCGGTGGCGCAGATCCGCCTGCGGGCGCAGCGTCTGCATGCCGCCGACACCGATGTGCTTCTGGCCGCCGAAACCAATGTCGAGGATATCCTCGCCACCATTTCCGATTCCAAGCGGCCCGATCTCATCATCATCGATTCGATCCAGACCCTGTGGACGGATGCCGCCGATTCGGCGCCGGGTACCGTTACGCAGGTGCGCGCCGGGGCCCAGGCGATGATCCGCTTTGCCAAGCAGACCGGCGCGGCCGTGGTTCTGGTCGGCCATGTCACCAAGGACGGCCAGATCGCAGGGCCGCGCGTCGTCGAGCACATGGTGGATGCGGTGCTGTATTTCGAAGGCGAAGGCGGCCACCACTACCGCATCCTGCGCACGGTGAAGAACCGTTTCGGCCCGACCGACGAGATCGGCGTGTTTGAAATGTCCGACCGCGGCCTGCGCGAAGTTGCCAACCCGTCGGAGCTTTTTCTCGGCGAACGCAATGACAAATCGCCGGGCGCCGCGGTTTTTGCCGGAATGGAAGGCACCCGGCCGGTGCTCGTCGAAATTCAGGCGCTGGTGGCGCCCTCGACGCTCGGCACCCCCCGCCGTGCGGTCGTCGGCTGGGACGGCGGCCGCCTTTCGATGATTCTGGCGGTGCTTGAGGCCCATTGCGGCGTGCGGTTCGGCCAGCACGACGTTTACCTGAATGTGGCGGGCGGATACCGGATTTCCGAGCCCGCAGCCGATCTTGCGGTTGCATCTGCACTGGTTTCCTCAATTGCCGGTATTGCCCTTCCGGCCGATTGCGTCTATTTCGGCGAAGTCAGCTTGTCTGGCGCCGTTCGCCCGGTGGCGCATGCGGTGCAGCGGCTGAAGGAAGCAGAGAAGCTTGGGTTCAAGCAGGCTGTTCTTCCCAAGGGAAGCAACGACGTGCCGAAAGGACGCAATGCCCATCTGACCGAGACCGCTTCGCTGCCGGACCTTGTGGCCCGGATTGCGGCGTCCGGTCCCGGTAAAACGAAACGCGACGACTGACGCGGCACAGTCCTTCTGAGAGGGCGTGCGGGTCGGAATTGGATTGGGGATACATGTAAATGCCTATTAC
Source organism: Phyllobacterium sp. 22229 (assembly GCF_052056495.1). NCBI lineage: Bacteria > Pseudomonadati > Pseudomonadota > Alphaproteobacteria > Hyphomicrobiales > Phyllobacteriaceae > Phyllobacterium > Phyllobacterium sp. 22229. Next base: position 124,898 of record NZ_JBQEPA010000011.1, on the reverse strand, counting down.
GTTGCTAGACGGAATTCTTTTGGGCATCACCCTCGTTTCGGCGGTTCTGGCCATGGTGCGCGGCTTTTCGCGCGAAGTGCTGTCCGTCGTGTCATGGGCAGCGGCGGCCGCCGCCGCCTATCTCTTCTACAAGCCGGTCGTACCCTTCCTCGCGCCCTATATCAGCAATGAGACCATTGCCCAGATCGCGGCCGCCGGCATCGTCTTCATCGTCACGCTGATCATCGTCTCCGTCATCACCATGAAGATCGCCGATTTCATCATCGACAGCCGTATCGGCGCGCTCGACCGCACGCTCGGCTTCCTCTTCGGCGCGGCGCGCGGCGTTCTTCTCGTGGTTGTCGCGATGCTGTTTTTCAACTGGCTCGTCACGGACAACCAGCCCGCCTGGGTGGCACAGGCCAAGTCCAAGCCGATGATCGACTCACTCGGCGCAAAGCTGATCAGCCTTTTGCCGGAAGACCCGGAATCAACCATCCTGAAGCGTCTGAAGCCCGGCTCGAGCCATACTCCTGACGCAACGACGGCACCTGAACCCAAGGAAGATATCCCGCCGGAAGGCACGACACCGAAACCTTGAGGGGTTTTCGAGGTGCGACAAACGGTTAACTTGGCGTTTGCGTGGTAATACCCCACATAGTGTGGCATAATGGAATGACAGATCTTACAGTTGAATCTGCGGCGAAAGGCTTGCGGTAATGACCGACATTTTTCGTGATGAGACCCCTCTCATGTCCCTTGACGACGACACACTGCATGAAGAGTGCGGTGTGTTTGGCATTTTGGGGCACCCCGATGCCGCCACGCTGACGGCGCTGGGCCTGCATGCCCTGCAGCATCGCGGGCAGGAAGCGGCGGGTATCGTCTCCTATGACGGCAGCAAGTTCTGCTCGGAACGCCGCATGGGCCTTGTCGGCGACCATTACACCAACCCCGCCACGCTGGCGCAGCTGCCCGGCGACCGCGCCATCGGCCATGTGCGTTATTCCACGACAGGCGATGCGGCGCTGCGCAATGTGCAGCCGCTGTTCGCCGAACTGGAAATCGGTGGCATCGCCATCGCCCATAACGGCAATTTCACCAACGGCCTGACGATGCGCCGCAAGCTGATCGCCGACGGCGCAATCTGCCAGTCCAATTCCGACACGGAAGTGGTGCTGCATCTCATCGCCCGTTCGCGCAGCACATCGTCGAGCGACCGTTTCGTCGATGCGATCCGCCAGATGGAAGGCGGCTATGCCATGCTCGCCCTCACCCGCACCAAGCTGATCGCCGCGCGCGATCCGATCGGCATCCGCCCGCTCGTCATGGGTGATCTCGACGGCAAGCCGATCTTTGCCTCCGAAAGCTGCGCGCTCGACATCATCGGCGCGAAGTTCGTGCGCGACATCGAGAACGGCGAAGTCGTCGTCTGCGAAATCCAGAGCGACGGCACCATCAGCATTGAAGCCTTCAAGCCGCAATCGCCGAAGCCGGAACGCATCTGCCTGTTCGAATATGTCTATTTTGCCCGCCCGGATTCCGTTGTCGGCGGCCGCAACGTGTACACCGCCCGCAAGAATATGGGCATCAACCTGGCCAAGGAAGCACCGCTGGACGCCGACGTGGTCGTCCCGGTTCCCGACGGCGGCACGCCCGCAGCCATCGGCTTTGCCCAGGCCAGCGGCATTCCATTCGAACTCGGCATTATCCGCAACCATTATGTCGGCCGCACCTTCATCGAGCCGACCCAGTCGATCCGCGCCTTCGGCGTCAAGCTGAAACATTCGGCCAACCGCGCCGTGATCGAAGGCAAGCGTGTGGTTCTGGTCGACGATTCCATCGTGCGCGGCACCACGTCGGTCAAGATCGTGCAGATGATCCGCGATGCCGGGGCGCGGGAAGTGCATATCCGCGTCGCCAGCCCGATGATCTATCATCCGGATTTCTACGGCATCGACACGCCAGATGCGGACAAGCTCCTGGCCAACCAGCACGCGACCCTTGCCTCCATGTGCCAGTATATCGGCGCGGATTCGCTGGAATTCCTGTCCATCGACGGGCTGTACAGGGCGGTCAGCGGGGCACCGCGCGATGCACAGGCGCCGCTGTTCACCGACCACTACTTCACTGGCGATTACCCGACCCGGCTGGTTGACCGGGACGGCATCAGCAATGTGCGCCAGTTCTCGCTTCTCGCAAACAACGGCTAACGGTTGAGTTCCCATTCATGATTTCTGACGGCAGTTTCCGGCTGGACGGCAAGCTTGCGCTTGTCACCGGCGCATCCCGCGGCATCGGTTATTTCCTTGCCAAAGATCTGGCAGCGCGCGGTGCGCATGTGATTGCCGTCGCCCGTACGGTGGGCGGGCTGGAAGAGCTGGACGACGAAATCAAGGCTGCGGGCGGCACGGCAACGCTGGTGCCGCTGGACCTGACCGACATGCCCGCCATCGACCGCCTCGGCGGCTCCATCCATGAGCGCTGGGGCAGGCTCGACATTCTCGTCGCCAATGCCGGTATCCTCGGCACGATTTCGCCGATCGGCCATGTCGAAGCAAAAGTCTTCGACAAGCTGATGAACATCAACGTCACCAGCGTCTGGCGGCTGATCCGCAGCACCGACCCGCTGCTAAAACTTTCCGAGGCGGGCCGCGCGGTGCTGCTGTCATCAGGCGTTGCCCACTCCGCCCGCGCCTATTGGGGGCCCTATGCGGCATCCAAGGCCGCTGTCGAGGTGATGGGACGCAGCTGGGCCGAGGAAGCGCGCCAGACAAAACTGCGCATCAATTCGGTCAATCCCGGCGCGACACGCACCGCCATGCGGGCGCAGGCCGTGCCGGGCGAAGACCCCGACACACTGCCGACGGCGGCGGAGGTGGCGGCCAAGATCGCGCTCATCCTCGATCCGAGGATCGACGCCACCGGCAAGCTCTACGATGTGCGCGCGGGAAAACTGCTGGGCTACAACGACCCGAGCTGAGAGCTGATCATCCCGCGAGGCGAATAATTGCCGCGCCGGATTTGCCGGCGGCAAGCGCCCTGGCGCGCCAGGCCTTCGGGCTCATGCCGGTGACACGCAGGAACTCGCGGTTGAAGTTGGACTTGGTCTGGAACCCGGCATCGAACATGATGCCGGTGACGGCGCGATCCGTATCCGCCAGCAGGCGGCAGGCCTCCCGCACCCTGTAATCATTGACATATTGCGAGACGCTCATCGCCTTGACCCGGTTGACGGCCATCGACACCTGCCGGGCGGGCAAGCTCATCTTGCGGGCCAGGCGGTTGAGGTTGAGATCGGCATCACGGTAGAGTTCCCGCGCCTGCATCAGCCGGTCAAGCGCGGCGGCGATGTCCGCGTCTTCGGCGCTGGGCAGCACCGGAGGAGCCGTGACTTCCACGGTGGTTTCGTCCCGCTCCTCCGGGCGGCTGGTTCCCGCGACCGTGGCCGCGCTCCCGAGGACGAGCAGGGCGAGGACATTGCCTATGGCAACGATGCGGGCGGAATGGCTGCCGTCCGACTGGGCAAAATCCCAGCTGATGACGATATCGATGACAGCGGAACTCGCCACGGCAAAGGCAGTGAGCTGCAGCGCCCGGTAGGAACTGATGACGCCGTCCAATCGGGATGAACCCAATGCGTCGGGCCCGGCAAAGGCGAGACGGCAGAGGGCAACGCCATAGCCCGCGAACACCAGAATGATAACCAGCGATATCGGCGCGGGCCAGAAGGCGATGAGGCCGATCACCACGAGCGCCGGCAAGAGGTGCAGCAGCAACCACGGACGTTGGGCTGGCGGCCGCTCGCTGCGCAGGCCGTCAAAGCTCAGCCATGCCAGCGTGGCGATGACAACGGCGAGCACGGCCTGGACCGGCAGGACCTCCAGCACATCGTAGCCCCAGCGCACCCCGATCACCACCGATTGCAGGGCATAGACCGACACCAGGGCGAGAAAGAACGGATTTCTGTCATTGCTATCGCTTCGCCGGATCATCTGAACGAGAAGAACGACAAGCAGGACGGCAACGACAAAGGGCAATGGGACAAACAGCATGGAACCTGCGACCGGAACGAGTTAACGAGGCCCACTATGTCCTGAAACGCGATCGCGGACGACCTGAATTGCGATCAAGGTCGAATTTCAGCGGACAGCGCCCTCCTCTGGTTGCCACGCCAAGCCACAGGAGCCCCATCATGCTGAGCCTTATCACCGCCATTCTGCTTTTCTTCGGAACCATAACCCCCAGCGCCGCCGAGGCAGAACAGGCCAAGCCGCCGCTCGATATCGCTGCGATCAACAGCGTCACGATTACGGGGGAAGCCAGCAGCATCGTGTTCACTGCGGGCGATGGCCCGCCCTATCAGGCCCGCGTCACCAGCACCCGGTCCGGCTGGTTCTCCGGCTGGTATTCGAGCTGGTTCGCCGATCAATGCGCCACCCGCACCACCATGGAGATCAGGGAACAGACGCTGCGCATCCATGTGATCAATGCGCCGTTTCTGAGCCTTTCCGACTGCGCGGTGCTGATCCGCGCCAGCCTGCCCGCCGGCAGCGATGTCAGCATCGAACAGGCAGCACTGCAGGCCCGGCTGACCGGCGACTATGGTGCCGTGCGCATCAAGGGCCATGCGGCGGATTTTGCGCTGGATGGGCACGCGGCAAGCCTTGATATTTCGGGTGACGCCGTGCGCAGCGACCTGCGCTTTGCCCGCGTCAGCAGCAGCGAGACGATCCGGCTCGATTCCCGCGCCCTCGACGCCTCGTTCACCTTCGGTAAGGACGTTCCCATCAGCTACGCCGTGGATGCCAAGGCTTCGCTTGTCGACAGCAAGCGGGACAGCACGTCCGGTGCCAAACCCGCGATCAGCATCAAAAGCGACTATGCCCGCGTGACGATCCGCTAATCCCCGCCTCGTCAAACAAGGAACATTATCATGAGATTTTTCAGTGCCGCAGCTCTGGTCGTTTTGGGTGCGTTTTGGCCTCTTCAACAGGCGCTTGCCGACCAAATTGCTGGCGTCCGGCAAATCGCCGTTCCCTCGAAAGAACGCGGAGCCAATCTCGATGTGACGGTTTGGTATCCGGCACAGGCCGGCGGTGAAGAAGTCCTGCTGGGCGATACCCCACTTTTCAAGGGGACCGCCAGCATGCGCGACGCGCCTCCCCTGGAGGGGAAATTTCCGCTCATCCTGCTTTCCCATGGCACTGGTATCGCTGGCAATGCGCAAGCCACAAGCTGGATTGCCGCCCCGTTGGCGCGGCAGGGATATATTGTCGCCGCGCCAAATCACCCGGGAAATCAGAGCGGAAACAAATCGGCAAGCGAGACGATGAAGCTTTGGTTGCGGCCTGCGGATTTTACGGCCACCCTCGATGCCTTGAAAACCGGAACGGTTTTTCGCGACCGGGTCGACTGGAAAAACGTTGGCGCGCTTGGCCTTTCCATGGGCGGCTACACCGCCCTTGCGGTGGCAGGCGCCCGCATGGACCGGCAACGCCTCGCGGCCTATTGCGATACGGATCTGCGCAACCATTCCCTGTGCGAATGGCTCGCACAGAGCGGCGTTGATCTGCACAAGATGGACGTGCAGCCGGCAGGCCTTGACTATCGGGACAACCGCATTCGCTCTGCAGTTGCAATCGATCCGGCCATGTCGGACACGCTCACAACGGAAAGTGTTGCCGGCATCACAATTCCCATTGACCTCGTGAACCTCGGCCGAAAAGGTGATATTCCCCGCACGCTGCAGGCGTCATGGATGGCTGACATCATTCAGGATGCGCGCTATGCGAACATCGAGGACGCCAACCATTTCAGCATGTTCGCCGCATGCAAGGCCGGTGCATCGGACAAATTGAAGGCTGAGGGCGTGACAGAGCCCCTCTGCGACGATGGCGGCGGGCGCTCGCGCAGCGCCATTCATGCGCAGCTGATCGATATGATTACCAAGGCGTTCGACCGGACGCTCAAAGCGCAATAGATGCGCTGCAAAATCATTGTGCGTGTCGAACCACGCACAGAACTTATGCAGTTCCCTCAGACGGTGCAGACTCTGAAACGGCAGCGGCAGCAGCATCCGCCGCCTCGTGCCGCTTCCACGCGCGGGCGCTGAACGGCAGGCTCAGGAAGAAGCCGATGGTGGTCAGCGTCAGCGTCTGCCACGTATAGCTCATCAGGAACGCCACATAGACCACGATGAACAAAAAGCTCGGCATCACCCAGTCGGAGCGGAGTTTTGTTCCGGCTGCCTTGCCGCTGAAGACAGGCAGGCGGCTGATCATCAGGATCGCCACGCACACCGTATAGGCGGCACCGGCAAAGGCCAGCGGCCTTGTCGGCGCGAGGCCGAGAAAGCCGAGATAAACCGGCAGCATCACCAGCATGGCCCCTGCCGGGGCGGGAACGCCGGTGAAAAAATTGCTCTGCCATGCCGGCTTGCCGACGATGTCGAGCATGACATTGAAGCGGGCGAGGCGCAGGCAGCAGGCGATGCAATAGAGCAGCGCGGCGATCCAGCCGAAGGAGCGGGCCTGATCCAGCATATAGGCATAGAGCACCAGTGCGGGCGCCACGCCGAAATTGACGATATCGGCCAGCGAATCCATCTGCGCGCCGAATTTTGTCGAGCCCTTCATCATGCGGGCGATGCGCCCGTCAATGCCGTCGAGGAAGGCGGCGAGAAGCACCATCGACACCGCCAGTTCAAAGCGGTTCTCGAAAGCCAGCCGGATGCCGGTCAAACCGGCGCAGATGGCCAGAACCGTGATCACATTGGGCACGAGGTAGCGCATGGGGATACGCGAACCGGCGGCCTCCTGCACCTGCGGCTTTTCGTCGAACAGCGGATCGGTCTCGGGTTCGTTCATTGACCGTGCCTCAGCTGATCCGGACCAGCGGAGCGCTCGGCTCGCCGCCGAATTCCGCCAGCACGCTTTCGCCGCCGACGGCGGTCTGGCCGACGGCAACGCGCGGTGCAAAGCCTTCCGGCAGATAGACATCGAGGCGCGAGCCGAAGCGGATCAGGCCAAAGCGTTCGCCGATGGAAATGGAATTGTTTTCATCGACCCAGCATACAATGCGGCGGGCGACGAGACCGGCGATCTGCACCACGGCCACCTGGCCATTGGGACTGTCGATGACGACGCCGTTGCGCTCGTTCTCCGAACTTGCCTTGTCGAGTTCCGCATTGAGGAATTTGCCCGGCTTGTGGACAATGGTGGTGATGCGGCCGCGCACCGGAGCGCGGTTAATATGGCAGGAGAACACGTTCATGAACACGGAAATGCGGGTCATTTCGCGCTCGCCAAGGTTGAGCTCGCGCGGCGGCACGGCGGGCCCGACAGCGGAAACGATACCATCGGCCGGGCTGATCACCAGCCGGTCGTCGGTCGGGGTGACGCGCTGCGGATCGCGATAGAAATAGATGCACCAGGCGGTGAGGATGAGGCCGATCCAGAACAGCGGTTCCCAGAAATAGCCGAGAACCACAGTCACACCGGCAAACCCGGCGATGAACGGATAGCCTTCCCGATGGATGGGGACCAGAGTGTTGCGGAAGGAGTCGACAAGGCTCATTGGTTTGTTCCTGACAGCGCCGGGTGCTCGCCGGGCAGCATACACGCCGCGCCGGAATTTCGCGTTACTTATCGGAGATTGGCAGCGGGGGCAAACCTTTCAACCCGGCTTGCACCGTTCATCAGCAGAATTCTTCCGCATTCCATTTTTCCGGCTGCGACTTTTCACGGCTCGACGGCGACATCCAAGGCGGGCTTGCCCCGGACAACGACACCCAGATCGTCCTCCTCGCGCACCTTGCGCAGGCGTTCTTCAGCCTCGGTTGCCTCGCGCTGGCGGTTCCACATGGAGGCATAGAGGCCGTTTTCGGCCAAAAGCGCCGCATGACGGCCGCGTTCGGCAATCACGCCGTCCTTGAGCACGATGATCTCGTCGGCGCCGATGATCGTCGACAGTCGGTGGGCGATCACCAGCGTGGTGCGGTCGCGGCTGACCAGATCGAGCGAAGCCTGGATTTCGTGTTCCGTGGCGCTGTCGAGCGCCGAGGTCGCCTCGTCGAGGATCAGGATCGGCGGCGCCTTCAAAATGGTGCGGGCAATGGCAACGCGCTGCTTTTCGCCGCCTGACAGTTTCAGGCCGCGCTCGCCGACCATGGCATTGTAGCCCTCCGGCAGGCTCTGGATGAAACTGCCGATCTGGGCGAGTTCCGCCGCATTGCGCACTTCCTCTTCGGTCGCCGTGATGCGGCCGTAGCGGACATTGTAGGCGATGGTATCGTTGAACAGCACCGTATCCTGCGGCACCATGCCGATGACAGCGCGCAGGCTTTCCTGCGTCACGTCGCGGATATCCTGGCCATCAATGCTGATCGAGCCGCCCTGGATATCGTAGAAGCGGTAAAGCAGGCGCGACAGGGTGGATTTGCCGGCGCCGGACGGGCCGACAATGGCGACGGTCTTGCCCGCGGGAACTTCGAAGCTCACCCCCTTGAGGATCGGGCGCTTGGGATCATAGGCGAACGCCACATTGTCAAAGCGCACGGCGCCGCGCTCGATCACCAGCGGCCTGGCACCGGGCTTGTCGGTGACTTCCTGCTCGACATCGAGAAGGTCGAACATCTGTTCGATATCGGTCAGCCCCTGGCGCACTTCGCGGTAGATGAAGCCGATGAAATTGAGCGGGATGGAAAGCTGCATCAGCATGGCATTGATGAAGACGAAATCGCCGAGGGTCTGCGTGCCAGCCAGCACCTCCCTGCCCGACATAATCATCATGACCGCCATGCCGATGCCGAAAATCACCGACTGGCCAAAGTTCAGCCAGCCGAGCGAGGTCCAGATGCGGGTCGCCGAGATTTCATAGCGCGCCATGGCCGCATCGAAGCGGCTGGCCTCCATCTGCTCGTTGCCGAAATATTTGACCGTCTCGAAGTTCAAGAGCGAGTCGATGGCCTTGGTGTTGGCGTCCGTGTCGGAATCGTTCATGTCGCGGCGGATGCTGATCCGCCAGTCGCTGGCGCGGATGGTAAACCAGGTATAGAGCCAGACCGTCGCCACGACCACGGCGAGATAGGACAGGCCATAGGCGAACGCGAAAATCACCGCGGTCATCAGGAATTCGATGATCGTCGGCGCGGTGTTGAGGATGGTGAAGCGGACGATGGTTTCAATGCCCTTGGTGCCGCGTTCGATGATGCGCGACAGGCCGCCGGTGCGCCGCTCGACATGGAAGCGCAGCGACAGGTTGTGCATATGCACGAATGTCCGGTAGGCAAGCTTGCGCACGGCATATTGCCCGACACTGGCAAACAGCGCGTCGCGCAGCTGATTCAAGCCTGCCTGAACGATGCGGGCGGCATTGTAGGCCGCCACCAGCATTAGCGGACCGACGAGAATGAGCGGCACCATATCGGACGGCACGAACTTGCCGTTCAGGGCATTGGTCGCCCATTTGAAGAAATAGGGCACCAGAATGAGGATGATTTTGGAAATCAGCAGATAGAACGAGGCCCACACAACCCGCATTTTCAGGTCGGGACGTTCATCCGGCCACATGTAAGGCCAAAGATTGCGGATGGTCTGCAGCGTTTTGCCAGACTCGGCGGAGACAGTTTTTTCAGCCACGGTTATTCCTTGATGGCCGCAGCGGCTATCCGCGCTGCCGGCACAATGGTATCGGGCGGACAGCACAGATTGGCCATATCGCTGACAAGGGCGGCGACATCGGCAAAGGCGTCCGGATTGATGCTGTAATGGGAACTCTGGCCGGACTGGCGGTAATTCACCAGACCGGCATCGACCAGTATTTTCAGATGCTGCGATACGGTCGACTGCGCCAGATCAAGCGTTGCGACGATATCCTTGCAGCAGGATGCGTTCAGCCCGGCCAGCTGCCGGACGATGCGCAGGCGCGCGGGATGGGCGAGCGCGGTGAGAATCCGCGCCGTTTGCGCATCTGACATCGCCTGTTGAAATCGGTTGCTGCATTTCATCGTTCATCGGCGATAAACGATATAATTTTCCAATGCAAGGGTAAAAGCAGGTCATCCATGCCATGCAGACGCGGATCTGGAGCATATCCGGCGCTCAAGCATCAGAAAAAGCCGTTGAGGAATGCCGCCGTCCGATCCGAGATTCCGACGATCTTGTCGGTTGCCTGGCGGTAGAACTTGAAGTTGAGTTCCGTGCCGGGTTCACCATCCTTCCAGTCGGTCAGATGCTTGAGTTCCCGCCTGCCCAGCGGTCGCACGGCAAGGGCATCGCGCCGGATCGTCACGCTGACGCGCGGCGTTTGCCGAATAACGCCGCTCGTCCTGCCGATGGCTTCGGCTGAGATGACGGCACCCCGGGCAACGAGCCCCTGCCCGCCCTCGTTCTCGCTGGCAAAGAGAAAGACCGTGTCCCCGGCGGCGATATGCTTGCCGCCATACATGGTCTTCTGCGCGGCGAACGCGAATAGTTCCGCCCGCGGATCGCGAATCTCGGCTTTGATCGCGAATGCCACCCGTCCATCCTCCCGCTATTGCGGCGCCGGCTTGTCCTTGTCCGGCAAGGCAAAGACCTGGCCGGGGAAAATCCTGTTCGGGTTCTGGATCTGCTCCTTGTTGGCCAGATAGATCGTCGTGTAGCGCACACCCGCACCGTAGGTCCGGCGCGAAATCGTCCACAGATTGTCGCCGCGCCGGATGATGACCGAACCATCGACATTGCGAAGCGGCTTGGCCGTATCGGCGCCGGGCGCCGTTTCGCTGCCGGCGGCCGGGGCTGTCCCGGCGGAAGCCTGCGGCGCTGCGTCCGGTGTTCCCGCCGCGGGAGCCGGTGTTGCCGATGGTGCGACGGCGGACACGCGCTGGCCCGCTTCGCGCTTGAAAGGCACCGCAGCGCGGGCAATGACGGTCACGCCGTCCTTTTCGACCATATCAGCACGGATGATATAGTCGCCCACCGGCAGATCACGGGTTGTCTGCACGAGAAAGTGGCCGTCGGCACCCGTCTTGGTCGAGCCGATCAGATTGTCATTGGCATAGACCTTGACCATGTAGCCGGCATCGGCAATCCCGGCGATGAACAGTTTGCTGCCTTCGATCTCCACCGCTTCAACGACGATGCGGGCTTTGGCCGCTGGCTGCTTGACCGGCTTGGCGCCGGTCGGCGCCGCTGCCGCAGCAGGCTGGTTCGAAGCCGCCTGACCAGCTGGTGCTTCCGGCACGGTGATCAGCCGGCTCGGCTGGCCGGATTGCTCGACAAGCGCCAGAACCTGCCCCGATTTTGTTTCGGGAATGGAGACGATCGCCGTTTCCAGCGATGTCATGGCGCTGCCATCGGGTGCCGTCGAGCGCAGGACCAGCTGGTAGTCGCCGGGCTTCAGCGGATCATCAAGAACAATGACGAAATCGCCATTGGGCGATGCCTTGGTGGTTCCAAGAATATCGCCGCGGGCCAGAAGGTCCACCTTGGCATTGTTGGCCGCCTTGCCTGCCAGAACGATCGTCCCCTTGGGGTCAACGCGCAGCACATCGAAGGCTGGAGCACCCGGCTTGCCCTCGGCTGCCTCAACCTGCGGCGGCGTCGTGCCCGCGGCTGGCGCGGCGGCGGGTGCCACTGTGCTGGCCGAAGACGCAGCCGGAGCGGCTGGAGCTGCAGTCTGCGGCTGTTCGGCCGGTTTTGCTGCGGGCGTTTGCGCGGTTGGCGCCGATGCGTTTTCCGGTGCGTTTCCGCTCGCCGTTACGGCCGGCGTATTGGAAGTCGGCTTACCCGGAACAAACCCCAGATAGGCAGCCGCCAGCCCCACAGCGACAACAACTCCAAACCCCAATAGTGCAAACTTGTTCTTGACCATCGAACCCCAACCCTTTTGTTCTTTTTGCTCTAGTGGTCCGATTCTGACATTTGCCCCCCATTGATACAAGCCAAATAAGCAAATGTCAGAATCAAAGGACCACTAGCAAGTCTATGATTCTAGTGGAACTTTGAATTTGACATTCGCATGCTGCAGGTGATGTCAAACGGAACGCGAATGTCAAATTCGTTCCACTAGCGCCTTTTCTGCTCCGCCACAAGAAAACCGTTTAGATTCAGCCTCATTCTTTGTGATTATTCTACCAGATTCGCAATTCGAGACTTTTGCCGCATCCGCAACGGCTTGACGTTTCACCGCACAGAAGGCACCACTTTTCAAATGAGCAAGATTCGATCCATCTGCGTTTACTGCGGCTCGTCTCCGGGCCGCGATCCGATTTACAAACAGAGCGGCAAGATGCTGGGCAAATCCATTGCCGAAAACGGGCTTGAGCTGGTTTACGGCGGCGGCACCAAAGGCATCATGGGCGCCGTTGCCGACGGTGTCATGTCGGCGGGCGGCAAGGTCACCGGCATCATTCCAAAGTTCCTGATGAACAAGGAAGCGACCGAGCATGCGCTCGGCCAATTGTCGGAACTGGTCGTCACCGAGGACATGCATGAGCGCAAGCACAAGATGTTCGAGCGCTCCGACGCCTTCGTCACCCTGCCCGGCGGCATCGGCACGGTGGAGGAGATCGTCGAGATCATGACCTGGGCGCAGCTCGGGCGCCACCGCAAGCCAATGGTGTTCGCCAACATCAACGGGTTCTGGAATCCGATGCTTGCCCTCATCGATCACATGAAGGCGGAAGGCTTCGTGCATACGTCACATTTGGTCAATCCGCTTGTGGTAGAACGCCCGGAAGATATCGTTCCGGCGATCCTCAATGCAGCTGCAAGAGGCGACCGGGACGGCGACGAAGCAATCATCGAACGGCTGTAGCCGGAAGGAGCGGGATTTCATGGTTCAAACGCTGAGCTTAGATCCCGCCCCCGACGCCAAGCTTCTTCCCCAGGACGACTTCGTCATATCCTACCGGTTCGGCAGCGATGGCGCACTGCTGTCCGAACCTGCCGCCGTGACGGACAAGGCATGGACCTGGAAGAGCTATGCGCTGGCCGATGCGCGCGCCCGGCGCAGCCTCGAAGCCGACAGGAGCCTGCCGGAGAGCGTGCGCGAGGCCTTTCTGTCCTCCGGCGATCAATGCCAGATCAGCTTCGAGGACGGCTGGCTGTTCGGCGAGCTGCCGGATCTGCAGCACGAGCACTATGGCGATCCGCGCGAACTCGGCTATTTCCGCTTTGCCTTCGACAAGAACCTGTTCATCAGCGGCCGCAGGCATCCGCTGCAATCGGTGGACGACGTGCGCCAGTCCATCAATCGCGGCAAGATCAGGCCGGCCGCACCGATCGCGCTGTTCAATGCGATTTTCCGGCGCTTTCTCGATCTGCTCAAGGCCGAGATCAACCGGCTTTCGGAAACGCTCGATTCCATCGAGGACCACATCGTCGGCGAAAAATGGCAGGGCGAGCGCGAGCGGCTGGTGCCGGTGCGCCGCCAGATCGTGGTGTTTCACCGCTATCTCACCGCTGCAACCAGCCTGTTCCGCCACATCGACCACGCGGATCGGCGCGCCCTGCCGGAAGATCTCGACGATCTGATCGAAGGCCTGTCGATCCGCGCGGCAACGCTGCATGCGGAAGGCGAGCAGCTACAGCAGCGCGCGAGGCTGCTGCAGGACGAACTGCTGGCCAAGATGACCGACCAGTCCAACCGGTTTCTCTACGTGCTTTCCGTCATGACCGCGGTGCTGTTGCCAAGCAATGTCATCACCGGCCTGTTCGGCATGAACACGCCCGGCCTGCCCTTCGCCAACAGCGCGCACGGCTTCTGGGTGGTGGCACTGCTCGCGGTGATCATCTCGGCCATGGTCTACCTGATCGTCCGCAGGATCGGCGGATCAGGGCGTTAGAGCCTTCGCCTTGCGCGATTCGTGCAGCATCGACCAGGTGTAGATTGCCAGCGCCGCCCAGATCAGCGCGAAGGCAATGAACTGGCTGTTGGAGAACGGCTCCTTGAACACGAAGATGGCGCACAGGAACACGATGGTGGGCGCGAGATACTGCATCAGGCCGATCGTGGTGTAGCGCAGGAGCTTTGCACCAAAAGCGTAGAGAATAAGCGGAATGGCCGTGGCCGGACCGGCAAAGAGCAGAAGGCCGATATCGTGGCCGCCGCCATTGACGAAATGGCTGGTCCCCTGCGCTACGGTCCAGGCAATGAAGCCCAGCGAGGGAATGGACAGGATCAGCACTTCCAGCATGAAGCCTTGCGTCGGGCCGATGGGCAGCGTCTTGCGGAAGAAGCCGTAGAAGCCGAAGCTGAAGGCAAGAACCAGCGAAATCCATGGCAGGCCGCCGGACGAATAGGTCAGGAGCAGCACCGCGCAGGCGGCAAGGCCGACCGCCACCATCTGCGGGCGCGTCAGCTTTTCCGACAGGAAAATACTGCCGAGCACGACATTCACCAGCGGATTGATGTAATAGCCGAGCGCCGTGTCAACCGCATGGTTGGCCCCGATGGCCCAGACATAGGTGCCCCAATTGATGGTGATCAGCGTCGCCGTCAATGTTGCCATGGCCAGCATGCGCGGTGTCGTCAAAGCGGTTCTCAGGTCATCGAAACGGCCCAGCCACCACAGGACAGCCCCGGCAATGGGAACCGACCAGACGATGCGGTGCGCCACCACTTCCAGCGCCGGCATGTAGGCAACGGCCTTCAGATAGAACGGCAGGATGCCCCACAGCAGATAGGCGGAAAGCGCAAAGATAAAGCCTTTCCTGCCGTCCGACATTCCCGGCCCTGCTTCAACTGCCATTGCCCCAGCTCCAGGGCCGCTCTGATTGATCTGTTCGCTCATGCGGCGATGCTCTACGACCATCGACCCATAACGTCCATTGAATTCGGCTGATCATTGCATCAAGGACCTTGATGTTTTCCAGCCGATTCCGGCCAGAAATGCGGAAAACCCCTCTATTCGGCAGCGATTTTACCGGCCAGATCGCGATTTTTCATCAATTTATAGACGATTGAGTCCATCAGCGCCTGAAACGACGCATCGATGATATTGTCGGAAACCCCTACCGTCCACCAGCGCACATTGCTGGAATCCGTCGATTCGACCAGAACCCGGGTGATGGCTTCCGTGCCGCCATTGAGGATACGCACCTTGAAATCCGCCAGCACCAGATCATCGATCTCGTGCTGATAGCGCCCCATATCCTTGCGCAGGGCCAGATCGAGCGCATTGACCGGGCCATGCCCTTCCGCCACGGACATGCGCTGCTCGCCATCCACCTCGACACGGACCACGGCTTCGGAAACGGTCTTGATGTTGCCATTGGCATCGAAGCGGCGTTCGACCATGCAGCGGAAGGATTCGACCTTGAAGAATTCCGGCACCGTGCCGAGCGTCCGCCGTGCCAGCAGCTCGAAACTGGCATCGGCGCCCTCATAGGCATAACCTTCCGCCTCGTGTTCCTTGACCAGCGCGATCAGCGTATCGAGGCGCGGATCGTTTTTTGCAACGGGAATGCCGCGCCGTTCCAGTTCATTGATGAAATTGGACTTTCCGCCCTGATCCGACACCATCACCTTGCGGCGGTTCCCGACAGTCTCCGGCGGTATATGTTCGTAGGTGGCGGGTTCCTTGATCAGCGCCGAGGCATGAATGCCTGCCTTGGTGGCGAAAGCCGAAGCGCCGACAAAGGCGCCTTGCGCATTGGGCGCGCGGTTGAGCAGTTCATCAAAACTGCGCGACAGGCGCGACAGGCCCTTCAGCTTTTCAGCGCTGATGCCCGTTTCAAAACGGTCCGACCAGGCGGGCTTGAGCGCCAGCGTCGGAATGAGCGTGATCAGGTTGGCATTGCCGCAGCGCTCGCCGATGCCGTTGAGCGTGCCCTGGATATGGCGCACGCCCGCATCGACGGCCGCAAGCGAATTGGCGACCGCCTGCTCCGTGTCATTGTGGGCATGGATGCCGAGATGATCGCCGGGGATGGTTTGGGTGACGGCGCGGACGATCGCGCTGATTTCACCGGGCTGCGTGCCGCCATTGGTGTCGCACAGCACCACCCAGCGCGCGCCGGCGTCATAGGCGGTCTTGGCGCAGGCCATGGCATAATCCGGGTTGGCCTTGTAGCCGTCGAAGAAATGCTCGCAATCGACGATGGCCTCCTTGCCCGCCTCGACCGCCGCCCGGACGGAGGCATCGATGGATTCGAGGTTCTCCTCATTGGTGCAACCAAGCGCGACGCGGACATGATAGTCCCAGCTTTTGCCGACAAAACAGACGACATCGGCCGAGGAGCGGATCAGCGCCGCCAGCCCCGGATCGTTGGATGCGGAGACACCGGCGCGCTTGGTCATGCCGAAAGCGGCGAACTTGGCGTGGCTGGTGCGCTTTTCCGCAAAGAAGGCCGTGTCGGTCGGATTGGCGCCGGGATAGCCGCCCTCGACATAATCGAGGCCGAACTCATCGAGCATGCCGGCGATGACCTTCTTGTCCTCGACCGAAAAATCGATGCCCGGCGTCTGCTGCCCGTCGCGCAAGGTCGTGTCGAAGAGATAAACGCGTTCTTTTGTCACTTGCCCGCCACTCCCAACGGCCATGCATCCGTATCATGATCGGGATGCTGGTTGGACACCATTGTCTTCAGGAATTCGATCGATTCCGGATCGCCATCGGACCTGTGGCCCGGCAACAGGCTGAGATCATCGACATAGGGCAGCTTGTCCTCGATGCCCCATTGCACGAGCGGCGCCAGTTCCTCCGGATGGTCAAAGGCGCCGATGGCCAGCGCGACGCCATCCGGCGCCTCATAGGTCAGGGGCGTACCGCAATCCGCGCAGAAGCCGCGCTGGACATGATTGGACGAACGGAAGCGCTTTGGCGCGCCGCGCGTCCACTCCAGGTGCGCCGTCCTGGCGGAGACCAGCGGCGCGTAGAAATTGCCAAAGGCCTTCTGGCACATACGGCAGTGACAGATGGAGGTATCCGTCAGCGCGCCCTCGATGCGGAACCGCACCGCGCCGCACTGACAGCCGCCACTATAGACGGGCTTGTTATCAAGACTCACCGCTTCACCTCCCAGGTTGTCACGCGCTCACCGGTCTGCGGGTCCTTGCCATCCTTGAGCTGGATGCCTTGCTCCAGAAGCTCATTGCGGATGCGGTCCGCCTCGGCAAAGCTTTTCGCCGCCAGCAGCGACAACCGCTCGCTGATCTTGGCATGAAGCTCCGCCTTGAAAGCATCAGACAGGCTGGCGGCGGTCTGCCCCGCCACATCCACGCCCAGCAGGGCAAATGCCGCATGATAATCCTGCGGGCTGACCGAACCGGATTTGCGGATCGATGCCAGCCAGTTGATCAGGCTCGGTGTCGCCAGATCATCCGACAGGATGGTGATCGCATCGTCCGGGATCGTGCCAACGGGCGCATCGCCAACATATTCGCGCGCCTTGACCAGGATGTTCTCCGCTTCCTCGAGCCGGCTGACCGTGAAGTCGATCGGCTCGCGGTAATTGGTCATCAGCATGGCAAGGCGCAGCACCGCGCCCGGCCATTTGCGCCCGCCGAAGATGGTCGTCTGCAACAGCTCGTTGATGGTGAAGAAGTTGCCGGCGCTCTTGGCCATTTTCTGGCCTTCGACCTGCAGGAAACCATTGTGCATCCAGATATTGGCCATGCGCTCGGTCCCCAGCGCGCAGCACGACTGGGCGATCTCGTTCTCATGGTGCGGGAACACCAGATCGATGCCGCCGGCGTGGATATCGAAAATGTTCTTCATCGGATCGTCGCACATGAGACCGCCGCCGAAGGGTTCGAGCAGCTTGGCCATCGCCATGGCAGAGCACTCGATATGCCAGCCGGGGCGGCCAAGCCCTTCGATGCCCGCGGGCGACGGCCAGCCGGGTTCATCCGCCTTGGACGGCTTCCACAGGACAAAATCCATCTCGTCGCGCTTGTAGGACGCAACATCGACGCGGGCCCCGGCAAGCATGTCATCGGCCGAACGGCGGGCAAGCAAGCCATAGCGCGGGCCCTTGCGGGCATTCATCGCCGAGGGGGAAAACAGCACATGGCCATCGGCGACATAGGCGACGCCCCGCTCGACCAGCCGGTCGATCATCGCTGCCATTTCCCGGGTGTAGTCCGTGGCGCGCGGCTGGTCCGACGGCTCGAGATTGCCCAGCGCCGTCACATCCGCCTGAAACTGCGCATTGGTCTTGTCGGTGACGATCCGGATCGCCTCATTGAGCGGCAGGCCGGGATAATCACGCGCCGCGCGGGCGTTGATCTTGTCATCCACGTCGGTGATGTTGCGCACATAGGTCACCTGCGCCGCGCCATGCAGATGACGCAGCAGCCGGAACAGGACGTCGAAGACGATCACCGGGCGGGCATTGCCGATATGGGCATAGTCGTAGACGGTCGGACCGCAGACATACATGCGCACGTTTTTCGGATCGATCGGCACGAAGTCTTCCTTCGTGCGGGTGAGCGTGTTGTAGAGGCTCAGGGTCTGCGGCATGTCTTTGATCTCAAATTCGGGTTGCAACGGTAAAAACGCATATCACGGCGCTGGTCTGGCGACCGGTGCGTTTCACATCTTTGGAGCAAATTTTGAGACGAAAACGGCCGGGGCCAGCGAAGCGCTAGCTGATAATAATCCGACAGGTAATAATCGTTACGGACGACGTTTTCATGATTGCATTTATGATTGAGCCGGGGCGCAAGGTCAAGCGCAACTTGCCAGCGGCCGGGTGTGGCAAATTTATCAGGTTTGAACTGGTTAATTCAAATTAACCGGAAAGCCCAAAATCCTCCCGGAAAGTGCCTTTTTTCCGGCGGAATTGACCGGGATTCCTGCACCCCAGAACAGAGGGGAATTGTCCCCGCGACACAGGACCGGACACATGACCAACACTTCCGTAGCGGCCAAAGCCCGCGACACCGTTTTCGCCGATCATCTGGCCGCACAATACCGTGCGATTGGCCCGGCCGCCGTTCAGGCCGCCGTTTTGACCAAGCCGCGCCAGCGGCCGCTTCTGACCGTTTCAACCGTGCAGGAAACGGACTAACAGACTGAGGGCGATCCCGGCCATCACAAGGCCGATGAGGACGTCCAGCACGCGCCATGCGGCCGGCCTTGCAAAAACTGGCTGCAACAGTCTCGCGCCATAGCCGAGACCAAAAAACCAGACGAACGAGGCGACCGCCGCTCCGGCGCCATAGGCCGCACGGTTGGCGCCTTCAAAGCGCGCCGACAGGCCGCCCAGCAGAACCACCGTATCCAGATAGACATGCGGATTGAGGAAGGTCAGCGCCAGAACCGTGGCAATGGCTGCCTTCAGCGCGCCCTCGCCCATGCGCGCCGCCTGCATGGCCTCCGGCTTGAGCGCCCGGCGAAACGCCACCGATGCATACCAGAACAGGAACACCGCGCCGCCAAGCGTGACAACCGAGATCAGCTTGGGCGACTGGGCAATCAGTGTGCCGAGACCGGCAACCCCGGCGGTGATCAGCAGCGCATCGGACAGCGCGCAGATCAGGCACAGGATGAACACATGCTGTTGCAAAAGCCCCTGGCGCAGAATGAAGGCATTCTGCGCGCCGATGGCGATGATCAGCGAGGCACCGAGAAGGAAACCGGACAGAGCGGCGGAAAACATGGGAAAATCCTGAAATCTGATGGAGGGGCGTGGATGGACGGTCAGAACAGCTTCATCTGATCGTCTGACTCGGGCGGCTTCTGCCGCAGCGGTTTTTTGACCTCAAAAGCCCCTTCGGCCACCCGCTCCTGAATGTCCGGCCCCATATTGGCAACTTTGTTGACCTTGTCGGACACCGGTATCGCCTCGAAAAAGTCCGCCTGGGCGGGTTTCAGCAGATCGGCGACGTGGCGCGGCTCCTGGGTCTTGCAGTCGAGCCAGCGGCTGAAATCCTTGGGATCGATGACGACGGGCATGCGGTCATGGATAGGGCGCAGCGTTTCATTGGCGCTGGTGGTCAGGATCGCACCGGTGTCCATTTCCGAACCTTCCGCATTGGCCCATGGCTCATACAGGCCGGCAAAGGCGATGACGCCGCCATGCTTGGGGCGGATCCAGAACGCCTGCGACTTGTTCTTGCCGTCGCGGCGCCATTCGTAAAAACCCGACGCGGGGATGAGCGCGCGGCGATGCCGCATGGCAGTCCTGAACGATGCCTTGTCGATTGCCGTTTCCGAACGGGCATTGATCATCAGCGGATAATTGGCCGTGTCCTTGACCCAGCCGGGAATGAACCCCCAGCGCACCAAAAGCGCGCGCCGGTCCGGGCGGTTGCTGCCGGGCGGCGGCGTTTCACCCGAAACGATCATCAGCACCGGCTGTGTCGGGGCGATGTTGTAGCGGGCCGGAAAGGCCTCGACATCCATCAGCCCCATCAGGGCTTCGATCTCTTCCGGGGTTCCGAGGAGGGCAAAACGTCCGCACATGCAATGAGAGCCTATTTGAATTGGAGTGGCGATCATCCGGTTTTTCGATGCCGGGTCAAGGTGGAGTTTGCAAGATGTCGAACCACGCTCTTGTCAAAGCTCCCACCGCGACATACCCCTAACGCATGGCACAGATTCCGCTTTCCCCCGATGTTGACGGCGTTTCAGCCGTCTGTATCCGCAACAAGGCGTTCCTCCTGGTGGAGCGCGGGCGCGAACCCGCCAAGGGCTGGCTGGCCTTTCCGGGCGGGCGGCGCGAAGAGGGCGAAGCGCCTGATACCGCCGCAATCCGCGAGCTGTTCGAAGAAACCGGCCTCCGTGCGACAGAAGTGTCCTATCTCGACACGGTTGTCTTCGATTATTCGACGCCGGAATTTCCCGCCCCCCGGCCCTATCACCTCGCGGTTTTCCTGGCGCATGATCCTGAGGGCGAGGCTGTTGCTGCCGATGATGCGGCGGCGGTCCACTGGCTGAAAGTCGAGGAAATGACCGGCTTCGATGTCACCGCCAGCGTCCTCGACATGGCCCGGACCCTGGCGCAAGGCTTCAAAAATTGAGGGTATTGCCGCATTGCGCCTTGAAGACGCCTTGCTTTCCGGCCACAACCGTCGGCAGGGGATTCCACCGCCATAGGGTTCGTACGTGCGCCGCAGAGCATTGATATCAGCATTTCTGTTGGCGATCGTCAGCACGGGCCCTGCCCTTGCGGTGGACCCGCTCTACGAGACCAAGCTGATCCGGCTGGCGGAAATTCTCGGCTCCATTCATTCGCTGCGCAATATCTGCGGCGAGAAAAGCAGCCAGTGGCGCGACCGGATGGATTCGCTGCTGGCGGCGGAAAACCCGGACCCTGCCCGCCGGGCGCGGCTGGTGGCCAGTTTCAACCGCGGCTACCGCACGTTTACCGAGACCTACACCGCGTGCACGAGCCAGGCGATTGCGGCGATTGACCGCTACCAGACCGAAGGAGAAAGGCTTTCTTCGGAGATCATATCGGGCTATGGAAATTAACCAGGCTTTAACTGTTGAAGCCAAAGGACCGCATTTTAGGCAAAACGTATGGTATTGTTTAGCGGCAGTTTAAGAATTGGCTTCGGCCAAGGATGGTATAATCATGAACATGACATCGGCAGACCTCGATAAGTTGGTTGCAGAAGAAAAAAAGCTGGTTGCGATCGAATATCAGAATGAAGTCTGGGCAGATGGCACTCTTGAAGGTATCGAGCCCGAAATCATGGCCGAGGCTGCATTTGCGACCGCACTGACCGAGTTGATCAGGGACAACGGCGAAGTGTCCGCACTGGCCTTGCTCGAAGTGCTGCGCGAACGTATTTCTGCAGGTGAATTCTCTTCGAATCGCGTTTTGCAATAATTCAACGACCGGGTGATCCTGCATGCTCGACAAGCTCGCTTCCGCTTCCGTGATCGCCAGAACAGGTTTTCTAGCGGCAGTCCTTTGTGCCTGCGCTGTTCCTGCCTATGCCGCTGCACTGGACAGGCCCGTGCAGCTGGCGCTCAGCGAGATCAAGAAGGAAGAACTGCCGAAGGCTGCTGAAACGGCCCCGGCAAAGCCGGACGAGAAGGCACCGGCGGGCACGGCTCCGGCCGCTCCGCCTGCCGCGTCCGAACCCAAACCCGCCACGCCACCGGAAAAGCCCGCCGCCCCTGCCGCAGCGCAAGAAAAGAAGGCGCCCGAGGCACCCGCCGCCAAGGAAAACGACGCAGCCGGCGCGCCGCGCAGCAATCCGGCCCTGCCGAATGTGCCGGAAGGCTCGCCGCCGCCGCACGTGGAATACGATGTCACAAAACTGCCCTTCCCGGTGCAGAAGATGCGCGAGCTTATCATTGCCGCTGCCAAGACCGGTTCGCTGGAATCCCTGCGCCCGCTCATCGGCTCGGGCGATGACATGACGATGCTGTCGCTTGCCGATACGGACGGCGACCCGATTGCCTATCTGAAGAGCCTTGCCGGCGATACGGATGGGCAGGAAATCCTCGCCATCGCCATCGATATTCTCAATTCCGGCTATGTCCATCTCGATGCCGGGACGCCTGACGAACTCTACGTCTGGCCGTATTTCTTCGCCTATCCGCTCGACAAGCTCGATGCCAAGCAGCGC
The DNA here is from genome assembly GCF_052056495.1 of Phyllobacterium sp. 22229. Classification (NCBI taxonomy): domain Bacteria; kingdom Pseudomonadati; phylum Pseudomonadota; class Alphaproteobacteria; order Hyphomicrobiales; family Phyllobacteriaceae; genus Phyllobacterium; species Phyllobacterium sp. 22229. Next base: position 102,401 of record NZ_JBQEPA010000011.1, on the reverse strand, counting down.
GTGGAACTGTTCCAGATCGTCACCGCCGGTGATTATGACGAGATGAAGCAGTTCGGCACCTATGTGTTCTACCGCCTCGGCATCACACCGAAGGGCCGCTGGCGCTTCTTCGTCAACGGCGACTAGAGACTGCCATTGGCGAAATAACGCGTGGGCGTGACCCCGAACACGCGCCGGAACATGGCAATGAAGGCACTGATATTGTTGTAGCCGACATCAAGCGCCACCGTGGTGACCGCCTGCCCCGCTGCCAGCAGTTCCAGTGCCCGCATCAGCCGGGCGCGCTGGCGCCATTCGGTAAAGGTGAAACCCGTTTCAACCACGAATTTGCGCGTCATCGTCCGGGCGGGAATACCTGCCCAGTCGGCCCAATCCTCGGCCTTGCGCTCGTCGAGCAGATTGCCGGTCAAGGCATGGGCGATGCGCACCAGCCGCGCATCCGCCGGCATCGGCAGCCCGAGATCCTCATGCGGCAGGCTGGCGATCTCATCGAGAATGACGCGTGCAATCCGCTCCTGTCCCTGATCGAGTACCCCGCCCCTCCAGCCGGCCGCCCGGCTGACCGCCTCGCGCAGCAGGCCGGAGCTGCGCAGGGTGCAGGGAATGGCGGGCAGCATCGCGCATTCCGGCTCCGCCACGTAGACACTCCAGCCGAAATAGGCCCCGTGCGATTGCAGCGAATGTTTGTGATGCGGCGGTATCCACACCGCGTGGATGGCGGGAACGACCCATTGCCCCGCTTCCGTTCCAATCGTCAACAGACCGGTGCTCGCCCCGAGCAGCTGTCCGCGTGCATGGGCGTGGACGGGAACAAACCGCGGAACACTCCTCTCCTGCCTGCCCGCGATGATGATCGGGCCTTCGGACGACATGGCTTGTTCGGGCGTGATGAAATAGCTCATTTTGGCCTCAACACCGTATTCATTGGCATGGATACGATAGCAGCGCCAACACACCGCGGCTAGTTTGCTCACACGGTTTTTATCAAGGAGACGACAATGCGTGCCCAGGACATTTTGCCCGACAATATCAACCAGGTGGAGGTCAACGACGTCGCCGTGCGCAAGGGAACGGTCGGCGCCTTCCTCATCAATGCCCGGCTCTGGCTGAAGCCCGGCGTATCCGCCGAGGAGCGTGAACTGACCGAACAGGACATTATTGATGCGCTGCCCGCACTGGTGGCACTGGGTCTGTTTGATTTCTTATCGATCCGCGATCCCAAACTCAGGGAATTCATCGCCATGCATATATAGGAGGCATCGATGCTCATCGATCTCAAGGAATTGCCGCTCGGCTGAAAAATAATCCGAAAAATTTACAGGGCATGTCACATCCGGCCTTTCCATCTCGTCTTGTGTGCAGGCAACGCAATGCCACACAAGGAGATGACTGATGAAAGCCCGATTGATTCCCTATAGCTACGCCATCATGAAGCCAATGCTTGACATGGAGGACGCCGTTGTCAAAAGCGGCCTCGAACACAGCCTGATCGAGCTGGTCAAGATGCGCGCCTCGCAGATCAATGGCTGCGCCTACTGCCTCGACATGCATTCGAAGGATGCAATCAAGCATGGCGAGACGATGCAGCGGCTGGTGCTGCTTGATGCCTGGCGGGAATCGCCGCTTTATAGCGACCGCGAGCGCGCCGCGCTCGGCTGGACCGAAGCCCTGACGCTGGTTGCGCAAACCCATGCGGACGACCGCGACTTTGAGCCGCTCAAGGCGCAGTTCACCGAAGAGGAGATCGTCAAACTGACCATGCTGATCGTGACCATCAACGCCTGGAACCGGATTTCCATCGGCTTCCGCTCCGTCCATCCGGTCGACAAAGCCCGTGCAGCCTGACGCGACGGAAACATTCAACCGCCTCCGGCCCCGGCTGATCCGCCTTGCCTATCGCATGCTCGGCTCGGTCGCGGAGGCGGAAGATATCGTGCAGGAAGGCTTTATCCGCTGGCACCAGGCCGACCGGTCGCAGGTGCGCAGTGCGGAAGCCTTCCTCGTGCGCACCATTTCGCGGCTTTGCCTCGATCACCTGAAATCGGCGCGCGTGCGGCGGGAAACCTATGTGGGAAGCTGGCTGCCCGAGCCGATCTTCGATCCGGGCGAGGAGGAAACCGACGGTGATATCACCCTCACCCTGATGATGGCGCTGGAACGGCTGTCGCCGCTCGAACGCGCGGCCTTCCTGCTGCACGATGTTTTCGGCCAGGACTTCAATCAGGTAGCGGAGGCCATCGGTCGTGATCCGGCAACCTGCCGCCAGCTTGCCAGCCGCGCCCGCACCCATGTGCAGCAGGCAAAACCGCGTTTTCCCGTGTCCGACGCCCATGGCAAGGATATCGCGACGGCCTTTTTCAACGCCTCGCGCAGCGGCGACATGCAGGCCCTGCAGGCGCTGCTCGCCGACGATGTCACGCTCTATACCGATGGCGGCGGCATCCGGCCCTCGGCGATCAATCCTGTCTATACGCTCGCCAAGGTGTCGCGCTTCTTTGCCGGCATTTCGCGCCGGGCGGAATACCACAAACCGCCGCTGCTGCGTCAGGGACTGATCGATGGCCTTCCCGGCTATGTCACCCGCGAAGCCGACGGACTGATCCAGACCACCGCCCTCGCAATCGAGGACGGAAAGATCAAGGCGATCTACATCGTCCGTAATCCGGAGAAGCTGAGCCATATCGCCATCGCCAATTGATCCGGCGGTGGCGAGGCGCGCGCCCTATCGCGCGGTTTTCAATTCGCTGTCGATGATCGCGGACATCTGGGCCACCGAAAGCGCGCCGACATATTTCTTGCCGTTGACGAAGAATGTCGGCGTACCGGTGACGCCGAACTCCTTGAGCGCGCGCTCGCGCACGGCGTTCACCTTGTTGAGGAGTGCCTGGTCGGCCAGGCAGGATTTGAACTCCTGCTCCGAGAGCCCCGCCAGTTTCGACGTCTGCTGCAGGTAACCCAGGATATCCTTGGTCTCGATCCACTGCCGCTGATGCCCGAACAGCGTTTCGATGAAGGGATAATAGCGCTCCTTCGTCACGCAGCGCGCCAGCATGAAAATGCCCGTGGAGCGCGGCTCCAGCGGCATTTCGCGAAAGATGAGCTTCGCCTTGCCGGTGCTGATGTATTTCTGCTTGATCGCAGGCAGCGTTTGCGCGGTAAAGTCGGCGCAATGCGAACAGGCCATGGATGCATATTCGACAATGGTCACCGGCGCATCGGCATTGCCGAGGATCATGTCGTCAAGCGTCCCCGGCTGCATGAGTTTTGCCACGTCCACCGTGCCAACGGGTTCCGGTATCGCTTCCCCGGCAGCCATCGCCGGGACAACCATGGAAATGGCGGCGGCAGCGGACATCAGGAGCGTATCACGGCGGTTGAACATCTCTGGTTTCCTATCTCGACGGGCAGAAGCACCGGCTCGCAATGAATGGTCCGGGAGACATAATGGCTAGATCGCGCGCATGCAATCAGTTGATGCGGGAAAACCGCGGCTCCGGCCCCCGCGATTGAACCGCATGAAACAACCCATACCGAATGAAAACACGGCCACTACGCGGTGTCTATGCACCCTTCGTAGGGTGTTTCTGCCTGGATGACGCTGTCTTTGCACAAGCGCATTGACCCGCCGGAAAGCTGCGCTCACGATGGGTTCATCTCTCATCTCACGGAATCATCCCATGCCAGAACTTACGATGTATCAGGTCGATGCCTTCACCAACGCACTTTTCCGCGGCAATCCGGCGGCCGTTCTGGTGCTGGACGACTGGCTGCCCGAGGCAATAATGCAGAATATTGCCGCCGAGAACAATCTGGCGGAGACGGCATTCGTGCGGCCCAACGGCGGGGGATGGGACCTGCGCTGGTTCACCCCGGTGCACGAGGCGCCGTTCTGCGGCCATGCCACGCTGGCAACCTCGCACGTGCTTGCGCATGAGATGGGCATTGACGGCCAACTGGTGTTCGAGACGCAGGTCGGCACCTTGCGCGTCGATCGCAGCAATGACGGCTACCGGCTTGATTTTCCGAACTTTCCGCCCGATATCCTGAGCGAAATTCCAGTACCCCTGAGGGCCATCTTCGGCCCAGGCGAGGTCAAGGCGTTCCGCAATTTTGAAAACATGTTCGTCGAACTTGCCGATGAGCGGGCGGTTGTGAACTTCGTTCCCGATCTGCCTGCAATCCTGAAACTTGATCCGTTGAGCCTTGTCATTACAGCGAGGGGCGATGAGCACGATTTCGTCTCGCGCTACTTTGCGCCGCTCGCCGGCATCCCGGAAGATCCGGTCACCGGTTCCATTCACGCGACGCTGGTGCCCTACTGGGCGCAAAAGCTGGGCAAGACGAACCTCTCGGCCTTCCAGCGCTCCAGCCGCGGCGGGCATCTCCTGTGCGAACTCAAAGGCGACCGCGTGCTTCTTTCAGGATCGGCGGTCACCTTCATGAAGGCGCAAATCTACCTGCCCTGACCCAGCGCCTCGCCGAACAGCACCGGCTCGCCCTGCGACGGCGTGACGATTTCGCCGTCCCACATCACCTTGATGCCGCGCACGATCGTGCCGACAGGCCAGCCTGTGACGATCTTGCCGTCATAGGGCGTCCAGCCGGCTTTCGAGCCGACCTGCGCATTGGTGATGGTTTCGCGCCGCTTCATGTCGACAATGGTCAGATCAGCGTCATAACCGACGGCGATGCGGCCCTTGCGCGCCATGCCGAACAGACGGTTGGGGCCATGCGAGCTCAGGTCGACAAACCGCTCGATCGACAGGCGCCCGGCATTGACGTGATCGAGCATGATGGGAACCAGCGTCTGCACGCCGGTCATGCCCGAGGGCGATGCCGGATAGGGTTTTGCCTTTTCTTCCAGCGTGTGCGGGGCATGGTCGGAGCCGAGCACGTCGACAATGCCCTGGCCGATACCCTTCCACACGCCATCGCGGTGGCGCGCATCGCGCACCGGCGGGTTCATCTGCAACAGGGTTCCCAGCGTGGCGTACTGGCTGGCATCCAGCGTCAGATGGTGCGGGGTTGCCTCGCAGCTGGCCACATCCTTGTGCCCGGCGAGGAAATCGATTTCTTCCGCCGTTGAAATATGCAGCACATGGATGCGCGCGCCGGTTTGGCGCGCAATGCGCACAAGCCGCTCGGTGCACTGGAGCGCGGCGATTTCATCGCGCCAGACCGGGTGCGAGGCGGGATCGCCGGCAATGCGGTAGCTCTCGCGCTCGCGCAGGCGGAACTCGTCCTCGGAGTGGAAGGCGGCGCGGCGGCGGGTGTTGCGCAGGATGGAAGCCACGCCTTCGTCATCCTCGACCAGAAGATCGCCGGTGGACGAGCCCATGAACACCTTGATACCAGCGGCGCCGGGCAGACGTTCCAGCTCGGCCACATCTTTGGCGTTGTCACGCGTGCCGCCGACCCAGAAGGCGAAGTCGCAGTGCATGCGGTGATTTCCGCGCCGCACCTTGTCTTCCAGCGTTGCCGCCGATGTCGTCAGAGGTTTGGTGTTGGGCATTTCGAAGACGGCGGTGACACCGCCGAGCACGGCCGAGCGCGAGCCGCTTTCCAGATCTTCCTTGTGCTCGAGGCCGGGCTCGCGGAAATGCACCTGGCTGTCGACAACACCGGGGAGAATGTGCAGGCCGGTCGCATCGATGATCTCACCGGCGGAGGCACCGCCGAGATTGCCGATGGCGGCAATGCGGCCATCGGTGATGCCGATGTCGCGCAATCCGGCGCCATCCTGATTGACAACCATTCCGCTTCTGAAAATCGTATCGAACGTCTGTGCCATCTGCTTTCCATTCCTGCCTTGCGAACCCTTCCCTTGCGGCTTACGTAACGGGGACAGCAAAGGCAAGGGTGATATGATGGCATCGGCAAACTTAAGCGGAAGAGCGGTTCTCGACATAAGCGGGGACGATGCGGAAAAGTTCCTGCAAAACCTGATAACCACCGATCTCGACACCCTCAATGAAGGCGATCTCAAACCCGGCGCGCTGCTGAGCCCGCAGGGCAAGATCCTGTTTGAATTCCTGGTGTCGCGATCGCCGCAAGGTCTGGTCCTCGATACGCTGCAAACCTCGGCCAGCGATCTGCAGAAAAGGCTGACACTGTATAAATTGCGCGCCAAGGTGGAAATTACCCAGCGGCCGGAATCGGTTATCCGGGTTTCCTGGCACGATGAATCAGGTGCTTCAGACACTGATTCAGGCGTGCAGGACCGCCGCTTTCCCGCTGCCTTGAATGTCCGCCGCCAGTATGGCGGGGAAACGGCACCGACGGCGGATGAATCGCAATGGATGGCGCTGCGCATTGTCCACGGCGTGGCGGAAGCGCCGTTCGACTATGCGCTTGGCGATGCGTTCCCGCATGATGTCAATCTGGACCAGATATCCGGCGTGTCCTTCAAAAAGGGCTGCTTCATCGGCCAGGAGGTGGTCTCGCGCATGCAGCACCGCGGCACGGCGCGCCGGCGCATTCTCATTGCTTCGGGCAATGCCGCCCTGCCGGAACCCGGCACGGTCATCAGCGCGAACGGGCGCGAGCTCGGCACGCTTGGCAGCGTCGTGGGCAATGCCGGGTTGGCGCTGGTGCGCATCGACCGTGTGAAGGACGCCATGGATGCGGGCACGCCGATCCTGTCAGGAGATGCGGTTCTTACCCTTGCCATTGCGCCCGAACACCGCTTTACATTTCCCGTGACGACCGAAGGGGCCTGAACGGGAGAATCCATGCCGAAACCGGCAGCAGCCAAAACCAGACAGAGCAACGAAACGCGGGCATGGCAGCGCATGCTGTCGGGCCGCAGGCTCGACCTGCTTGATCCCTCGCCGCTCGACATCGAAATTGAAGATATCGCGCAAGGCTTGGCGCGCGTGGCGCGCTGGAACGGCCAGACCATCGGGGCGCACGCCTATTCGGTGGCGCAGCATTCGCTGCTGGTCGAACACATTTTCGGCCTGATCGTTCCCGACGCCAGCACCGAGCACCGGCTGGCGGCACTCCTGCACGATGCGCCGGAATATGTCATCGGCGACATGATTTCACCGTTCAAGGCGGTGGTCGGCGGCGACTACAAGAGCGTCGAGCTGCGCCTGCAGCAGGCCATCCACCTGCGCTTTGCCCTGCCGCCAACCGTATCGCAAAGTCTGCGCGGCCTGATCAAGCGCGCCGATGCCATCGCCGCCTATTTCGAGGCAACGCGGCTTGCCGGTTTTGCCGAGAAGGAGGCGGTGCTTTTCTTCGGGCGTCCGCGTGGAATCGACCCGCACTGTCTAGACTTGACCGCCATGGCCACCCAGAATGCGCAGAATGCCTTTTTGCAGCGTTTTGCTGTATTGGAATCACATCGCGCCAGCAAGACATAGAGGCCAGCCATGCCGCATATCATCGTCACTCCCCTTTCCCGGCTTGCCGAAACGGCAACGCGGTCCGGCGCGCGGGACATGGTGACCCTGATCAATATGGGCACCCCGGTCGAACGGCCCGCCGAAATCGCCGAGGGACGGCACCTGTTTCTCGGTTTCAACGATATCATCGAACCGGCTGACGGCATGACGCCGCCGGGTGCCGAGCATGTGCACAGCCTGATTGCCTTCGGCCGCAACTGGGACCGGCAGGCGCCGCTGCTCGTGCACTGCTATGCCGGTATCTCGCGCTCCACAGCCGGGGCCTATATCACCGCGCTGGCGCTCAATCCCGAACTTGACGAGGTTTCGCTGGCGCAGACCCTGCGCCGGAACGCGCCTTCCGCCACGCCCAACAGCAGGCTGGTTGCCCTCGGCGACGACATCCTTGGCCGCAAGGGACGCATGGTCGATGCGATCAAAGCCATTGGCCGCGGCGAGGACGCATTCGAAGGCACGCCGTTCATCCTGCCGCTCGCGGTCCAGCCATGACGGCGACCGCTGCACCCAACGCCGTCGAGATCAACCTGAGCGCCGCCATTGCCGCGGTTGCCGACAATGATCCGCTGATCCTGACAACACCGGCCAGCGACGATGCGCAGCGCGATGAACTGCCGTTCGGCCCATTCAATCCGCTGGCCCACCGCACCTTCGAGACCGGTCTGCGCGAATGGGTGGCGGAGCAGACGCCACTGCGCCTCGGCTATGTCGAACAGCTCTACACATTCGGCGACCGCGGGCGGCACAAGACGGCCGAGGACCGTGACCTGCACATCGTCTCGGTCGGCTATCTCGCACTGACCCGGATTACCGACGACAATCGCGAAACCCTACGCAAATCCGGTGCGCGCTGGCGCAGCTGGTATTCGTTCCTGCCATGGGAGGACTGGCGCGGCGGCAAGCCCGCCATGATCGACGACACCATTCGCCCGGCGCTGTGCCAGTGGGCCGAACAGGGTCATTCGCACGCGCGCCTGAGCCGGTTCCGGCTGGCTTTCGGCGATGAGGGCATCGTCTGGGACGAGGAACGGGTGCTCGAACGCTATGAACTGCTCTACGAGGCGGGTCTCGTCACCGAGGCGGTACGCGACGGGCGCGCCGATCCGCCTGCCCTCACAGGCCATCTCGGCCTGCCCATGAGCTTCGATCATCGCCGTATTCTGGCGACGGCGATTTCGCGCCTGCGCGCCAAGCTGAAATACCGGCCTGTCGTTTTCGAGCTGATGCCGCCGACCTTCACCCTCACCGCCCTGCAGGAAACCGTCGAAGCCATTTCCGGCCGCCACCTGCACAAGCAGAATTTCCGCCGCCTGGTGGAAGGCACGGAACTGGTCGAGCCGACCGGAGCCGAACAGACACAGGCGCGCGGCCGGCCCGCTGCGCTTTACCGGTTCCGGCACAATGTATTGGAGGAGCGCAGCGTCGCGGGCCTGCGGGTCGGCGGGCGCGGATAGGGAGGGGATATGACCGACAAACCCAGTGCCGTGAATGCCGACGGCATTTCAGAGCCCTTCGCCGTGGAAAGCGTGCCGTGGCAGGAGTGGTCGGAAGGCAGCCGTTACGGCTCGCGCTTCCGCTATCTCTCTGCCTTCGGCGGCGCCAGCCATGTCGGCGTTGCGATGGAGGAGCTGGCGCCGGGCATGGAGTCCAGCCTCAACCATTATCATATGCTGGAAGAGGAGCAGGCGCTGATCGTGGCGGGCGAGATGACCCTGAAGCTCGGCGACAAGACCTATCTGGTGAAGACAGGCGATTACGTCTGTTTTCCCGCAGGCCAGAAGGCCGGGCATTCCTTCTACAACCACAGCAGCGAGCCCTGCCGCTTCCTCATCATCGGCGAGAAGAACCCGCATGACGTGATCGTCTATCCGGAAACCGGCCGCGTCAGCGTCCGCCTGACCGGCGAAGGCTATGACAAGTCGGCAACCATGGAATATTGGCAGGGCGCGGATACGGAGCGGAAGGGGTAAGCGGAGCTTACTTCAACAGATAAACGTTCTCATCGCCCGGAAATGTCCGTGCGCGGACATCGTCCGCATAGGCTTTCACCGCGGCGTCGATACCAGCGCCGACCGTGCCGTAGACCCTGACGAATTTGGGCGGCCTGGGGTTGTAACCCAGCATGTCCTCCAGCACCAGAATCTGGCCGTCGCATTCCTTCGACCCGCCAATGCCGATGGTCGGAATGGCGATTTCGCGCGAGATTTCGGCGGCGAGCGGCTCGACAATGCCTTCCAGCACCACCGAAAACGCTCCCGCATCGCTGACGGCCTTGGCATCCGCCTTGATCAGCGGCCACAGCGCCGTGTCGCGCCCTTGCGTCTTGAAACCGCCGAGCGTGTTGATCGATTGCGGCGTCAGGCCGATATGCGCCATGACGGGAATGCCGCGCTCGCTGAGAAAGCGGATCGTCTCGGCCATGCGCACGCCGCCTTCGATCTTGATGGCGCCGCAGCCGGTTTCCTGCATCACCCGCGCTGCGTTGCGAAACGCCGCAGCGGGACTTTCCTCATAGCTGCCGAAGGGCATGTCGACGACGACCATGCCGCGCTTCGAGCCCCGGACCACGGCCTTGCCATGCATGATCATCATGTCGAGCGACACGCCGAGCGTTGATTCCATGGCATAGAGCACCATGCCGAGACTGTCGCCGACGAGGAGAATATCGGCGTGATTGTCGACGATGCGCGCCGTGTGGGCGTGGTAGGAGGTCAGCGCCACGATGGGTTCGCCGCCCTTGCGTGCGCGGATTTCCGGCGCCGTGACCCGGCGAATGACGATTTCCTGGCTCATGTCGATGCGCTCCCCTTGCGTTGTTGTCAGCCGATCACGCGCTGGTCGATCAGCCGCACCTTGCCGAAGCGCACCGTAAGCAGGATGACCACGGGCTGTTTGAATTTACCCGAGACAGGATCGAGCGTGTGGGCGTCGCGGATATCGACAGCTTCGACGTCGCCCTGCTTTTCCGTTTCCAGCATCGTGCGCACCGCGTTGCGGATGGCCGCCACCGAGCGCTGCCCTTGTGCCACCATTGCATCGGCAAGATCGAGCGAGCGTGGCAGGATCGCCGCCGCCTTGCGGTGTGCCGGTGTCAGCATGGCATTGCGCGAGGAACAGGCGACGCCATCGGCTTCGCGCACCGTTGCCACGCCGGTGATGACGATGGGCATGTCGAGATCGGCGACCATGCGGCGGATGATCGTCAATTGCTGGTAATCCTTCTCGCCGAAGAAGGCATGGTCCGGCTGCACGATATTGAACAGTTTCGTCACCACCGTGCTGACGCCGCGGAAATGACCCGGCCTTATCTTGCCGATCAGGATGCGCGAGAGAACCGGATTTTCGACGATGGTGTTGGCACCCGCCCGGTAGATTTCGGCCACCTCCGGCGTGAAGACATAATCGACGCCTTCCGCTTTCAGTTTGGCAAGATCGCCGGCCATGTCCCGGGGATAGGTGGACAGATCCTCATTCGGACCGAACTGGGTCGGATTGACGAAGATCGTCACGACTGTCACATCGCACACGGCGCGCGACTGGCGCACCAGCGTCATGTGGCCGATATGCAGATAGCCCATGGTCGGCACAAGACCGATGCTCCTGCCTTTCAGCCGTTCGGCCGTAAGAGCAGTGCGCAGCGCGGCGATGGTGGCGATGACTTTCATTTCAGGTCTATGTCCAGTCCGATATCCAGCGTTGGCGCTGCCATGGTGATCTTCGAGGTCGAGATGTAATCGACGCCGGTTTCGGCGATGGCCTTGATCGTATCAAACGTAATATTGCCCGACGCTTCAAGCCTGGCACGGCCTGCATTGATTTTCACCGCTTTTTCAAGCAGTTCCGGCCCCATATTATCAACAAGAATCACATCGGCACCGACAGACAATGCCTCATCGAACTGGTCGAGGCCATCCACCTCCACCTCGATCTTGACGAGATGTCCGGCATAGGCCCGCGCCGCCAGAATAGCCTTGGCCACACCGCCCGCAACGGCAATGTGGTTGTCCTTGATGAGGATCGCATCATCAAGGCCGAAGCGATGGTTGGAACCGCCGCCGCACTTCACCGCATATTTGGCAAAAGCCCGCATGCCGGGAATGGTCTTGCGCGTATCGCACACCTTGGCATGGGTATGGGCGATCAGGTCGGCAAAGCGGGCGGTATAGCTGGCGATACCGCTCAGGTGCATGAGAAAATTGAGCGCCACGCGCTCGGCCGACAGGATGGCGCGGGCATTGCCCTCGACAATGGCGATGGCGTCACCGGGTTTCACCCGCACGCCGTCCTTGACCAGGGCCGTGAACGTCACATCCGGACTGATCAGGGTGAAGGCCTTGCGGGCAAACTCCATGCCGCAGATCACGCCGGCCCCGCGGCTGGACAGAACCGCCTTGGCGGTTGCCTCCTCGGGAAGCGTGGCATTGGTGGTGAGATCACCGGCGCGCCCGAGATCTTCGAGCATGGCACCACGCACGGCATCGTCGATCAGCAATCCCGGCAATGATGGCGGGAACGCCTTCTGCGCTACAGTTGCTTTCTGAGACATATTCATCTGCTTCTCTCCGCCTGCGCCTAGGCGCGTTCCATCATGTCGCCGACATAAGTCTGCGCATCGTCCAGTGTCAGGAATGTCCGGTGCTGCCATTCCCGGCGTTTTTCGGGAAAATCGGTGCGGAAATGGCCGCCACGGCTTTCCTCGCGGCGCAAGGCACTGACCGCCACCAGCTTGGCGGTGGCCAGCACATTGCGGAATGCCGGATCGCGATTGCTATCCTCAAGCTTGAGGATGGTCTTCAGCCCGGCCAGCATGTCCTCGCCGTTGCGGATCACCCCGAAGCTGGCGCTCATCGTCTTGCGCAGCGCCGCCATGGCGGAACTGTCGCCCTCGGCCTGCAGATCATCGCGGTCGACCGATCCGGCGGACCAGTCCTTGACCGGTTTTGCACCATCCCTGCCGATTTTGGCGGCGATGCGGGCGGAGAACACGACTGCCTCCAACAGCGAATTGGATGCGAGGCGGTTGGCGCCATGGGCACCCGTGGAGGTGCATTCGCCGCAGGCCCACAAGCCATCGATCGAGGTGCGCCCGTCCGCATCGGTGAGGATACCGCCCATGAAATAATGGGCGGCGGGAACAACGGGGATAGGCTGGATCACGGGATCAATGCCGGCATCCTGGCAATAGCGGTACACCGTCGGAAATTCCTCGGGGAACACCGCGCCGACCGCCGTGGTACAGTCGAGCCAGGCGCCCCGCCCCGCCATGACTTCGGCATAGATGCCGCGCGCCACCACGTCGCGCGGGGCAAGTTCGCCTTCCCGGTCGATTTTCAGCATGAAGCGCTCGCCGTCGCGGTTGATCAGTGTCGCGCCATGGCCGCGCAAGGCTTCGGTGGCCAGCGGCGCGGGGTCCTTGTGCACATCGAGCGCCGTCGGATGGAACTGCACGAACTCCATATCCGCCATCATGGCGCCCGCCCGGGCGGCCATGCCGATGCCTTCGCCGCGCGCCTCGGACGGATTGGTGGTAACCGCATAAAGATGTCCGATGCCGCCCGTGGCAATGACGACGGAGCGCGAAGCCAGCTGCAGCTTTTCGCCCCGGCCCGCATCGGCGCGCGCGATCACCCCGGTCACGGCGCCTTTTTCCGTGATGATGTCGTCCACCACATAGCCTTCCATCACGCGGATGGAGGGTGTGTTCTCAACGGTATGCACCAGCGCCTGCATGATGGCACGGCCCGCCATGTCGCCGCGCACGCGGACAATGCGGCTTTCCGAATGCGCCGCCTCGCGCGAGACCTGCAGCTTGCCTTCGAGATCGCGGTCGAATGGCACGCCATAGCCCAGCAGATCATGCACGCGGGCGGCAGCTTCTGTCGCCATCAGCCGCGCAATGGCCTCATCGACAATGCCGTCACCGGCGGCCATCGTATCGGCCACATGCTTGTCGGTCGTATCACCTTCGGAAACAGCGGCGGCAATACCCGCCTGCGCCCAGGCGGAGGAAGCACCGCGGCCGATGGGCGCGGCCGCCAGAACGGTGACGGGACGCGGCGCAAGCTTGAGCGCGCAGAACAGGCCGGCCAGACCGCCGCCGATAATGATCACAGGCTCAACCTGAGCCGAAGCATCGGAGAATGGTACATTCATCGCAATTACCCCCTGTTGCCCAGCCGGGCCGTTGGGTTGAAGGTCAGTTCTTGAGATTCACCATGCGCTCGACGGCAAGACGGGCACGTTCGGCGACCATCGGATCGACGTGAATTTCCTCACGCATATAGACGAGGCTTTCCAGAATATTCGGCAGCGTGATGCGCTTCATATGCGGGCACAGGTTGCACGGCTTGATGAACTTCACCTCGGGCACCTCGGACTCGACGTTCGATGCCATCGAGCATTCGGTGACGAGAAGCACCTTTGCTGGCTTGCGGTCCTTCACATAATTGATCATGCCGCTGGTGGAACCGGTATAATCGGCAATGGCCACGACTTCCGGCGGGCATTCCGGATGGGCAATGATCTGGATATCCGGGTCGGCCGCCCTGTAGGCGAGAAGCTCATCGGCGGTAAAACGCTCATGCACTTCGCAATGGCCCTTCCAGGTGAGGATCTTGACATCGGTCTGCGCGGCGACGTTCTGCGCCAGGAATTCATCGGGAATGCACAGAACCCGGTCAACGCCAAAGCTTTCAACCACCTGGACAGCATTGGCCGAGGTGCAGCAGATATCGCTTTCCGCCTTCACTTCGGCTGAGGTGTTGACATAGGTGACAATCGGCACGCCCGGATAGGTTTCCCGCAGCAGGCGGACATCGGCGCCAGTGATGGATTCAGCCAGCGAGCAGCCCGCCCGCATGTCGGGAATGAGGATGGTTTTCTGCGGGTTCAGCAGTTTCGAGGTCTCGGCCATGAAATGCACGCCGCACTGGACGATGATTTCCGCGTCGACACGCGTGGCTTCGCGAGCCAGTTGCAGGGAGTCGCCGACGATGTCGGCGACGCAATGGAAAATTTCCGGCGTCTGGTAATTGTGCGCGAGAATGACGGCATTGCGCTGCTTCTTCACCCGGTTGATCGCCGCCACATAGGGCGCGTAAACCGGCCATTCGATGCGCGGAATATGATGCGCAACCCGCTGGTAGAGGTGTTCGGTTTCCGCCGCCACTTCCGGGGTGAAAGACAGGTCCGGCATGGTGAGAACGCCGAAACGTTCCGCTGCGGATGGGCCGGAGACAGGGCCGGTTACGGTGCGCGCAGTGCTGGTCATCGTCTTTTCCTCCAAGGGCAACCTCCTCAGATTGCCTGCTGCCGATCATTTATACTCAATATGAGCATATTTGTGATCAAAAGAAAAACGGCAAGGCCGTCGCTGAATACATAGGCCAATATTTCCGCCGCTTCAAGGGGCAGATTTTCAACAATCGGCTAAAGATTGCGGGAGGAATGAACCTGCCAGGAACAATCCTGCGCGGGTTTTCCCTGTGTCACGCGCAAGGTGCGGGCCAGTGGAAACGCCCGGTTCAAGGGCATTTCCTCGATTTGTTTCATGGGGTTAGTAGGTGGTGCCCCGATGGCGGTAGAAGTTGCGGTCCTGCCGGTCGCGTTTGGCCGGGCTGTCACCGCCCAGGCGCGGCGTGCAATCGGTGAAAATTTTTGCGTTGAAATCCGACGGCCGGTCGCAAAAGACCAAGGGGCTCACCCGGCCCGAATTGGCGCAACCGGCCAGGGTCATGGTGGTCAAAGCCAGAAGTGGCAGAAGAAATCGCATCGGGGAAGCCTTTATCTGTATGTGCGGCAGGAAATGGAAGAACCCATAACGTATCAACTGCGTTGATATGCCAATTCACATCTATTCAATTGATTGAGAGTATAAATAGGGTAATTCTTTCCTGGATTTAAGGGGAGAGATCATGATTCAATCGAGCACAGCAAAGCCGTCGGGCATACCATGGCTGATCATCATCGCCGGTTGCCTCATCGCGGTCATGACATTCGGCCCGCGCTCGGCCATGGGTCTTTTCCAGTTGCCGCTGCTGCATGACAAGGGCTGGGACCGCACCACATTCGGCATGGCGATCGCCCTGCAGAATCTGTTCTGGGGCATCGGCCAGCCCTTCTTCGGCGCCATCGCCGACAAGTTCGGCACATGGCGGGTCCTGCTGATGTCGGCGATCCTCTACAGCGCCGGGCTCATCCTCATGGCATGGGCGTCCACACCGGGAATGCTTTATGCCGGCGGCGGCCTTCTCGTCGGCCTCGGCATTGCCTCCGGTTCGTTCGGAACGATCCTTTCCGCATTTGCCCGCAATGTTTCGGCGGAAAAGCGGACCTTCGTCTTCGGCCTCGGCACGGCAGCGGGCTCTGCCGGCATGTTCGTGTTTTCGCCGCTCAGCCTTGCGCTGATCGAGCGTTTCGGCTGGTCCGATGCGCTTGTTTATCTCGGCATCGCCATGCTGATCGTGCCGCTGCTGGCCATCCCGCTGCGCGGCAACTCCTCAAGCGGGCGCATCAGCGAGGCCCAGTACAAGCAATCCATGGGCGAAGCCCTGCGTGAAGCGCTTGGGCACAGGAGCTATGTGCTGCTGACGACAGGCTTTTTCGTCTGCGGCTTCCAGCTGGCGTTCATCACCGCGCATTTTCCCGCCTATATCAGCGATATCGGCATCGATGCCAAATATGCGGTGCTGGCGCTGGCGCTGATCGGCTTTTTCAACGTGATCGGTTCGCTGGCATCCGGCGTCATCAGCCAGCGCTATTCCAAGCCGAAATTCCTCACCTATCTCTATATCGGCCGCTCGGTGCTGGTGGCGGCGTTCCTGCTGCTGCCGCAGACCGGCGCCTCGGTCGTGGTGTTTGCCATCGTGATGGGGCTGATGTGGCTTTCAACCGTGCCGCCGACCAATGCGCTCGTCGCCATCATGTTCGGCACGCGCTATCTCGGCATGCTCGGCGGCATCGTGTTCCTGTCGCACCAGATCGGCTCCTTCCTCGGCGTCTGGCTGGGCGGCTATCTCTACGATCATTTCGGCAGCTACAACCCTGTGTGGTGGCTGAGTGTCGTCCTCGGGATTTTCGCCGCCATCGTGCATTGGCCGATTGAAGAACGCCAGGCGGACCGCCCTGCCCTGCAACCGGCCGAATAGGCCGCGTCAGGGCTGCAGGCGCTTGCGGATGGGCTCGAATTCCGGTGTGGCCTTGCGCTTGACCGGGTCCGGCTCGTTCGCATCGATGGCTTCCCAGTATTTCCAGTTCACCTTGCTTGAACCCAGTTCGTAGTCCATGCCGTCCCAGCTGTCTTCGCGGAAGCTGTAGAAGGCCCAGTGCAGAGCGTCCCTGTCGAGCACCGTCAAGACATCCTCAAGATAGGCCTTGCAGCCGGGCAGCATGCGCATGCAGCCAAATTCACCCGCCACCAGCCGGTTGAGCGGCACTCCATGCGCCTTGGCCCAATCGACCGGCTTGGCCAAATATTCCGCCACCTTCTGCGCATTCCATGTCACCGTTGATCCGGCATAGGGAACGTCGCCCGGATAGGCAAAGGGCGTCTTGCGTTTGATATTCGGCGCGCTCGTTGCTTCGTAGGGCTCGTACATATGGAAGCTGTAGACCACCTTCGCGTCATCGAGCGGCGCCGGCCAGTAGCTGAAGGCATCGGCAGCCGCATACCACCCGGCATCCGCCATGACAGGCGTTGCGGGATCGGCCTTGCGGATTTCGGCAATCACCATGTTGTAGAAGGCGATGAGGTCGCGCGCACCGCCCTTCTGCCTGCCATACCAGGCCTGCATATCAGCTGCACTGGCATGTTCGGCAATGCCGCCCATCTTTTCCGGTGCGGGCTCGTTGATGATGTTGTAGGCGGCAATGGCCGGATGATCCTTCAGGGCCGTTGCCAGATCACGCCAGAATTGTGCGGCCTCCTGCCATTTTGCCTTGTCCTGCCAGAGCCGGTCGTCGAACCTGCCATTGTTGTTCTGCGACCAGCGCATGGATGGCAGGGACAGTGGCGTGATGACGACCTTGAGCCCTGCCTTATCAGCGCGGTCGAGCGTTGCCTTCAGCGTGGCAAGATCGGACGGAGGGATGCCCTCGTAATGATCGGCATCGCCGATGAGAAAATCCCGTCTGTCGGGTTTCCATTTATCATAGGAGAGCCGCACCCAGCTTGCGCCATATTTTTTCAAGGCGTCGAAATAGGCCTGATCCGGCGGCAAGCGATTGAAACTGTTGCCGCCATGCTGCGGCGTGTCCCAGAAGGTGATGAGATCGGCGGCATTGGCGGCGCAGCTCATGGTGAGAGACAGGAACAGGGTCGTCGCGATGCGCATGGGCACTCCTTCGGATCAATGGTCAGAGCGACAACTGGCGGGGTACTGCGGCAGCAATGGGCCGGGTTTTGTCCGGCAGGACGGTTATAAACAGAAACCGCCGCCTGACGGGTCAGACGGCGGCGATTTGCAGCGATATGGTAAGCAGAACGTTAACCGCGCAAGACGGCCTCGATCTTGTCGAGCGCTTCCGCCTTGCCGATGCCGGTGAGGAAAGCCAGCGTCGTAATCACCGGCTTGCCGAGATCCTTCGGCAGCTGGGTGGTGGAGACGACCAGGTCGACATCGTCGATCTGCCCGGCCACCTCGGTTGCCTTGCACTGGCGTGAATGGAACGTAATGCCGCGTTCCTTCAGCGCGTCCTCCACCGCGTGAGCGACGACGGTCGACGTGGCGATACCGGTTCCGCAGGCGAAAAGTACAGTCTTTTGTTTGGTCATTGGTCCCTCTTCATCCCGGATGGCGCATCAGGCCAGGAGCCGGGTTACATCTTCTACGCTATTGGATTGCATCAAGGCGGTGATCGTGTCCGCGGACTGAATGGTCAAGGCGATCTCCTGCAGCATTTCGATCTGCTGGTCCTTGTCATTGAGCGCCATCAGAAAAACCACGCTGACCTGCAGCCTTTCCTCCGGGTCCTCCATGTTGCAGAAGGCCACCGGCCTGCACAGCGTCGCCATGGCGAGGCCCGGCTTCAGCACATGTTCCGGGTCCGTATGGGGAATGGCAACATTGTTGTCCAACCCCAGCGGCAAACCGGTGGGCAGCGCTGCCTCGCGGGCAAGCACCGCCGCGGCAAAGCTTGGCTTCACATAACCCAGGCTGTGCAGACGATCGGAAAGGATCCGGATCACATCCTGATCATTCCCGGCCTCGACCCCAAGGATAATCGCCCCGGGATCGAGATAGTTCATCAGGGCTTTCGCCATTCACTTACTCCAATATGCATCGTGTCAGGCAGTCTTATCAGGCGTTCTCATCGGCACCGGCGGCACGTTCCCATGCGGCGGTGTTGCGGTGATAGGCCCAGAAGGCACCGGCGATGATGACGGCAATGACGCCAAGACCGGCTGCGCCGAGACCGCGGATCGCAGCGATCACCGCATAGGATACCCACAGGAACCCGTCGACGACGCTGGTGATCTGCACCGCATTGGCCGGCATCTTGAAGCCCGACGACTGGGCCGCACTGGTGAACAGCGGTGCCAGCGCGTTGGCAACGTAGAAGCCGACAGCCAGCGTGAAGGCGCCGACAATGACCATGCGGAAGACATTCCCCTTCAACAGCGGCGCTGTCATGGCAACGATGAACGGAATGACCGCGAGATCAGCAAAAAGAATGACGCGGTTGCCCGGCAGGATCACCGAGAGGACGATGGCAATCGGCACCAGGATCAGCGCCGAGGAAATCGCCGCGGGGTGGCCGATAAGAATGGCCGAATCGAGCCCGACCAGCAATTCCCTGTCGCCGGTCCGCTTCTTGACGAAGGCCTGCGCCGCATCGGAAACCGGCAAAAGCCCTTCCATCAATATCTTGACCATGCGCGGCAGCAGCAGCATCACGGCGGCCAGCGTCATGCCGGTCTGCAGCACCTTGCTGAGAACCACGCCGAAATCACCGGCATTGTAGTAGGCGATCACGCCGAGCACGAGACCGATGATCAGGCCAAGAATGACCGGCTCGCCGAACACGCCGAAGCGCTTTTCGAAGGTTTCGGTGTTGATCTCGATCTTGTTGATGCCGGGAATCCGGTCGATGATCCAGTTCAGGACGATGGCAATCGGCAGGATTTGCGCGGAGGCCAGATGCGGCACGGAAATGCCGGGAATGCCATAGAACTGCTGCACGGCCTTGGCCGACCAGTCGGCAAAGAGCAGGCAGAGCGCCACCATCAGCGCGGCGACGATCAGGCCATAGGCCAGGCTGCCGGTGGCCGCGACGGCGAGCGAACCGATAAAGGCAAAGTGCCAGAAGTTCCACACGTCGACGTTCAGCGTGCGGGTCAGGCGCGTGAGCAGCAGCACGATATTGACGGCGATGCCGATGGGAATCACCCACAGGCCGACGGACGAGCCGAAGGCGATGGCGGCGGCCGACGGCCAGCCCACATCGACGATATCGCGCTGAATGCCCGTGTTGGTGACGATCGCCTTGGCGACGTCACCGATCGATGTCAGCATCAGCCCGAGCACCAGATTGATGCCGATAAAGGCAACGCCGATGGTGACGGCTGCGCGGAAGGCGCGCCCCACCTTGGCGCCAAGCACCACGGCAATGATGAAAATAACGATGGGCAAGAGAACCGTCGGCCCCATCGTGTCGACGGCAGCCTTCAGGCCCGTCAAGAAACTGTCCATTTCAACCTCCCCAGCAACCGTCCCGGCTGCGCATACCCCAAACGCTGTTTTTGCGTCGCGCCAATGTTTGACAGGATATGCGGGAAAAACTAGCGGATTTTCCGAAAATTCGACGGGAATTCACACTTGTCCGTGACGATTTCGCTGCAATTTCCCAGTCCTTGAGCAGATTTTCAAAATGCAGGGAAAACCGCCTTATATTCCGGACAATAAAATCCGAAAATATGCGTTCATGGTGTCACCACGGGGGTATGCCGGCTCGCCGCTGCTGCCAAAGGCCTCAGCCGCCGCGCATAAAGCTTTCGAGCGGGAAAATCGCGCAGGTCTCGGTGCCGTGGGCGAGCAGCTTGCCGTTGGCGTCGCGCAGGAAGGCTTCCGAAGTTGCCAGCGTGCGGCCGCGATGCACGAGCTTGCCCTCGCAGAAGACAGGGCCGGTATCGGGGGACAGCGGGCGGACCAGATTCACCTTGAACTCCACCGTCGTATAGGCTTCGCCCGGCTTCAGGGTCGTCATCACGCAGCAGGCCAGCGCCGAATCCATCAGCGTCGCCACCCAGCCGCCATGAATGCCGCCCAGCGGATTGAGATGCTCCTGCGCCGGGACGCCCTTGAAGACAACCCGGTCCGGCTCGACCGCGTGCAGGGTGAAGGACAGGGTTTTGGCCATGGGCGGGGCGGGATAGTCCCCGCGCAGCATCGCCTGCAGGATGTCGAGACCGCTGCGCTTTGCCAGATCGGCAAGCGGCAGCGTACCGATGCCACCGGGAAACGCGATGGCGGGCATGGTATCTGAACTCATGATTGTGCTGACCTTTCCTGCGCGGCCTGGCCCTGCCCTGCCGCCTTTGATACCGATCGCGATACAGCCGTCAAAAATCCGTCGCGCGATTCCGGCGCCTTCAGCGCCCGCGGCTCCCAGACATGGCGGGTGAAGAAGAAACTGGTCAGACGGAAGGCATCCGTCAGTTCGGCGAGCGACGCCGCCCGCACCTTCGAACTGATCATGAACGGCGGCATCACCAGCAGCTTGTCGGCCCAGGGCGCACCGGCATCGCGCGACACGGCCCGGCCGGATTTCGGCGAGACATAGGCAAGGTTGTCGCCGCTGCCCGTCGCCGCACAGCGTTTCAGGTCGAGGCCGAAACCCAGCTCCTCCAGCATCATCACCTCGAAGCGCAGCAGCAGTTCACCCGAGATCAGCGGGTCGTCGCAATGTTCGAGGATGATGGCAAGCGTCTCGAAAAGCCCCTGATGCGGATCACGCTCCGGCAGGAGGCGCAGATGCGCGGCAGCCAGCTGCAGGGCATAGAGGCCGACGGGCTGTTCGATCAGCCGGGCAGCGGCGAAGGAGACCGGCTCGACCTGCATCATGCCGAGATGCTCGTCGATGCGCGCGCGCCAGATCACATCCACCCGGTTTCCCGGCTGCAGCAGCGGCTGCATGCGGCGGGACCGGCCGCCGCGCACCAGCCCCATATGACGGCCATGCGCGCGCGTCATCAGTTCGAGGATCGCACTGGTTTCCCCGTGCCGCCTCGTTCCGAGTATGATTCCTTCATCCCGCCATTCCATGAGAGCCTCTTCCGGCGAGACTCGCGCTATCCGTGCGGGAATTCAAGGCCCATTTCGCGGTAGCGCTCGGGATCATTGCCCCAATTGTCACGCACCTTGACGAACAGGAACAGATGGACCTTCTGTTCGAGGATTTCCATCAGCTCCTTGCGGGCAGACTGGCCGATGGCCTTGATCGCCTGCCCCTCGTGGCCGAGCACGATCTTCTTCTGGCTGTCGCGCTCGACATAGATCACCTGCTGGATGCGGACGGAGCCATCCGGCTTCTCCTCCCAGCTTTCGGTCTCGATGGTCGACGAATACGGCAACTCATTGTGCAGGCGCAAATAAAGCTTTTCCCGGGTGATTTCCGCCGCCAGCATGCGCATCGGCATATCGGAAATCTGGTCTTCCGGATAATACCATGGACCTTCCGGCAGGTTGTCGGCGAGATATTTCACCAGATCCTTGCAGCCATAGCCCTTCAGCGCCGAAATCATGAACGTCTTGTCGAAATTGATCTTCTCGTTGGCGCGCTGCGCCAGTTCCAGAAGTTTCGGCGCTTCGATGCGGTCGACCTTGTTGAGGACGAGAATGACCTTGCGCTTCTTCTCGTGCAGGCTGCCGAGAATGGCTTCCGCCTCCTCGTTGATGCCCTCTTCCACATCGATCAGCACCAGAATGATATCCGCATCCTTGGCGCCGCCCCAGGCTGTCGTCACCATGGCGCGGTCGAGCCGGCGCTTGGGCTTGAAAATACCGGGTGTGTCGACCAGCACCATCTGCGTGCGGTCGTGAATGACGATGCCGCGCACCAGCGCGCGCGTTGTCTGGACCTTGTGGGTGACAATCGAAACCTTGCTGCCGACCAGCTGGTTGACCAGCGTCGACTTGCCGGCATTCGGCGCGCCGATCAAGGCGATGAAGCCCGAACGCGTCGGGCCTTCGGGCTGTGTCACTTCCGGTGTTGTGTCCTGGTCGGTCATGCCTGTCCTTCTTCCTGCGTCTTCTGACGGACGCCTTCCCGGTAAAGCAGGGCAACGGCCGCTTCCTGCTCGGCAATGCGCTTGGAGCGCCCCATGCCGGTGGCAGGCGCAAAACCCTTCACCTCTACCTTCACCGTAAACTGTGGATCGTGGTCCGGGCCGGTGCGCTCGACCACGCTGTATATGGGCTGGGCACCATCCTGCTGGTGGGCCCATTCCTGCAATTCGGTCTTGGGATCACGCTGCGCCGAGTTGATCTCGCGCGAGCGGGCATCCCAATACCGCTGGATGAAAGGTTGCGCCGCTTCCAGCCCGCCGTCCAGATAAATCGTGGCGATCAGCGATTCCACCACGTCGGCGCGCAGGCTTTTCAGCCGCTTGTCCGCCAGCCCCTTCACATCGGAGCCGGTACGGATGAATTCGTGCAGGCCGATTTCATCGGCCACGGCAGCGCATGTATCGGCATTGACCAGCGAATTCAGGCGCAGCGACAATTCCCCTTCGCTTGCGGTCGGATAGGCGCGAAAGAGCATTTCGGCAATGACCAGCCCGAGAACGCGATCGCCGAGGAATTCGAGCCGTTCATAATCCGATCCGACCGACTGACGGGCACTGGCATGGGTCAGCGCGCGCTCCAGGCGGGCGAGATCGCGAAATGTGTGGCTCGTCTGCTCCTCCAGTCTGCGAACGGCGTCAGCGGACAGGGTCATGGGCGGCTCATTGGCTCTTCGGGGTGAAAGAGGTTCCGTTCACGCTGTGAAGCAGACGGTCAAAGCGCAGTTCCGACGGCCAGCGCCACAGTTCCAGCGGGCTTGCCTTGCCGGCAATGGAGAAGAAGATGATGTTGGCACGGCCGATAAAATTCTCGAAGGGCACGTAGCCGACGTCAAAGCGGCTGTCGGCGGAATTGTCGCGATTGTCGCCCATCATGAAATAATGGCCGGCAGGCACAACGAACTCCCGCGTATCGTCGCCGATGCCATTGGGGGTCAGATCGAGCGTGTCATAGGTTACGCCGTTCGGCAGCGTCTCGCGGTAGACATCCACGGGGCGGTTGACTTCGGTGACATCGGGATTGTTGATCTGGCCAACCTTCACGCGCGGCACGGCCACGTCATTGAGGTAAAGCACACCGCCACGCATCTGCACGCGGTCACCGGGAAGGCCGACCACGCGCTTGATGAAATCCAGCGAGGTATCATTTGGCTTGCGGAACACGGCGATATCGCCGCGCTGCGGCTCGCTGGCCCAGATGCGCCCGGAAAACAGGTTCGGCGCAAAGGGAATCGAATATTTCGAAAACCCGTAGGAGAATTTCGAAACGAAGAGATAATCGCCCTCAAGCAGGGTCGGGCGCATCGAACCGGACGGAATGTTGAACGGCTGGAACAGCACGGTGCGGATCACCAGAGCGAGCAGCAGGGCCTGCACGACAACACTGATCGTCTCGCCAAGACCGCCAGATTTTTTCACAACAGATTTGTCGCTCACGCTCGTCATATCTCCAAATTTCTTAGCTGCACCCTCTTAACCGCTGAAACAGCAGGGAGCAATGCTACATAGGCCCGCTTCATGGCGTTTGATTGCGGCTATTCCACGATTTTCAGCGCCTCGATAATCACGAATGCTTGCGCAAGCGGAAAATCGTCGGTGATCGTCACATGGATGCGCGCGGTATGTCCGGCCGGCAGAATCGCCTCAAGCCGACGGGCGGCACCATTGGTCAGCCGCATCGTCGGCGCGCCGCTCGGAAGATTGATCACCCCCATGTCACGCCAGAAAACGCCTTCGGACAACCCCGTCCCGAGCGCCTTGGCACAGGCTTCCTTGGCGGCGAAACGCTTGGCATATGAGGCGGCACGCAGCTTGCGCCGTTCGGAACGGGCCTGCTCGACCGGCGTATAGACGCGATCGATGAAGCGCTGGCCATGCCGCTCCAATGTCTTTTCAATGCGTCTTATATCAATCAGGTCACTGCCGATCCCGATGATCATGAGGGTTCGGCCACCTTTTCCAGCGCATAACCGGCCTTGCGGCGGTTCTGGAAGCTGGCAACGATCCAGCGGGTCGGGAAATAGACCACCAGGGCGGCGATGAAACCGAGGGGTACCGCACCGATCAGCATCGGCTTGACAATCGGCCCCCACAATTCAGCGAAATCCAGATGCCGCAGCATATGGCCGAGGTGGTGCGGGAAAGGCTCGTCGCTGGGACCGCCGCTCAGAATGAACCGTCCGGCCTCCAGCGTCGCGCCCCAGATAAACGGCAGGAACAGCGGATTGCCGAGCGTCGTGCCAAGGATGGCGGCGGCGATGTTGCCGCCGATGATCCAGGCAATCGCCAGCGCCACGGCGATATGCACGCCGAGGATGGGAATGAACGAGGAAAAAATACCGGCGGCAAGTCCCGCGGCAATGGCGTGCGGGGTTGCCCGCAGCCGCAGGACGCGCTTGCCGAAATAGCGCAGCGACCGGCCGACCGAGCGGCGCGGCCATAGCGCAGTACGCATCCGTTCACGGAAGCCCGGTTTGATACGCCGTTTGAAGAGCATTGGTATTCAAGTCCCTCGACGCTGGGGCCAGCGAGTGCGCAACTGGCTCAGCGCTCACGTCTTTTGGTTAATCAAATATTACGACTACCAGGCTTAACGGGCGGAATTGCGGCAAGCTCCGGCGGTAATTGGTCAGCAGGATAGGCCGGGACTTCATATTCCGCCAGTGCAATCAGCGGCACGCCGACATCTGTCTTGCCGGCGGAACGATCGATGATGCAGGCAGCGGCCAGAACCTCGGCACCCAGTTCCTGCAAGGTGGTGACCGTTTCGCGGATCGACAAGCCCGTCGACACGATATCTTCGACAATGACGACACGCGCGCCCTTGGCAATTTCGAAGCGGCGCAGGCGGAACACACCGTTTTCCCGTTCGACCCAGATGGCCGGAACGCCGAGATGGCGCGATGTCTCATAGGCCGGGATGATGCCGCCGATCGCCGGTCCAACCACATAGTCGATCGGGCCAAGACCGGCACTCCTGATCTTGTCGGCCAGCGCACGGCACACGCGCTCGGTCTTGTCGGCGTGCATGAACACACGGGCCTTTTGCAGGAATGTCGGGCTGCGCAAGCCCGATGTCAGGATAAAATGCCCTTCCAGCACTGCCCCCGCTTCGCGAAATACCTGCAGAACTTCATCCGTATTCATGTGTGCCCCTCTATCCGTTCACGCGCTGTGCGTCGCTGACGCACTTGCTTTCCTTGAGTTTCGACAGGATCCGGTTGAGATGTTTCAGATCCCAGACCTCCAGGTCGACGATCATCTGCGTAAAGTCAGGCGCCGTGCGGACCATGGAGAGATTGTGAATATTGGTTTCGTTGGCGGCGATGATCTGGGCGATCTCGGCCAGGGAACCCGGCGCATTGATCGCCGAAATGTTGATGCGGGCCGGAAACCGGTCGCGCCTGCTCTCGTCGATATCCCAGCGCACGTCGATCCAGCGCTCCGGCTGGTCGTCATAGGCCATCAGCGCCGATGACTGGATCGGGTAGATGGTCATGCCTGCGCCGGGCTGGAGAATGCCCACGATGCGGTCGCCCGGCACTGCGCCCTCCGGCGAGAAGTGCACGGGCATGTCGGGGCTCGCGCCGCGGATCGGCAGGGCGTGCGGGCCGCCCGGCTCCCATCCCGCCGTGCCGTCGCTGCCTTCCGGCATCTTGAAAATCATGCCCGACGTGTTGCGGAAATTGACCCAGCCTTCCTCGCGCTCGCTCTGTGTCGGCTTGGGCTTGGAGTCCTGATATTCCGGATAGACCGCCTTCATGACATCGGAGGACGGCAGTTCCCCGCGCCCGACGGCGGCCAGAACATCGTCGATCTCCTTGCGCGCCAGACGCGGCAGGCCTTTCTTGAGTTCATCACGCGAATAGACTTTCCCGGCCCGCTCGAAAGCCCGCTCGAGAATCTGCGTGCCGAGGCCGGAATACTGCTTGCGCACGGCAATGCGCGTGGCACGGCGGATGGCGGCGCGCGCCTTGCCGGTGACGACGACCGATTCCCAGGCGGCCGGCGGTGTCTGCGCCTTGGAGCGGATGATCTCGACTTCGTCGCCATTATGCAGTTCGGTCATCAGCGGCATGATGCGGCCATTGACCTTGGCGCCAACGCAGCTGTCGCCGATATTGGTGTGCACCGCATAGGCGAAATCGATCGGCGTTGCCCCGCGCGGCAGAGCGATGAGCCGGCCTTTCGGCGTGAAGCAGAAAACCTGGTCCTGAAACAGTTCCAGCTTGGTGTGTTCGAGAAACTCTTCCGGATTGTCGCCTTCCGCCAGGGCTTCGATGGTTTGCCGCAACCAGGCATAGGCGTTGGTTTCCGTCGAAATGACATGCGGATTCTGGGCGCTGCCGCGATCCTTGTAGATCGAATGGGCGGCGACGCCGTATTCGGCAATGTCGTTCATTTCACGGGTGCGGATCTGCAGTTCGACACGCTGGCGCGATGGACCGACGATGGTGGTATGGATCGAACGGTAGTCGTTCTGCTTGGGCGTCGAGATATAGTCCTTGAAACGTCCGGGAACCATCGACCACGTCGTATGGATGATGCCGAGCGCATTGTAGCAATCGGCGACGGTATCGACGACGACGCGGAAGCCGAAAATGTCGGAAAGCTGTTCGAAGGAGAGCCCCTTGCTCTCCATCTTGCGAAACACCGACCAGGCCTTCTTCTGCCGGCTTTTGACATTGGCCTTGATGCCGCGCTTTTCGAACAGGCTGGAAAGATCGGTTTCGATCTGCGTCAGCGTGCTGCGGTTCTTTTCCATCAGCTCGGCAAGCCGGTTGGTCACGGCGTTGAAAGCTTCCGGATTGATATAGCGGAAGGCCAGCCCTTCCAGTTCCTCGCGCATATCCTGCATGCCCATGCGCCCGGCGAGCGGCGCATAGATATCCATGGTTTCCTCGGAAATGCGCAAACGCTTGTCCGGCGGCACATGATGCAGCGTCCGCATATTGTGCAGGCGGTCGGCGAGCTTGACGAGGAGCACCCGCACATCGTCGGAAATGGCCAGGAGCAGCTTGCGCAGGTTTTCCGCCTGCACGGCCTTTTTCGAGACGAGGTCCAGCTTCTTCAGCTTGGTCAGGCCCTCGACGAGCTTGCCGATATCGGGGCCGAACAGCGTGTCGATTTCCTGCCGGGTCGCCGAGGTATCCTCGATGGTGTCATGCAGCAGGGCAATGGCAATGGTCGCCTCGTCCAGATGCATGTCAGTGAGAATGGCGGCCACTTCGAGAGGATGGGAAAAATACGGATCGCCCGATGCGCGCTTCTGATGACCATGCTTCTGCATGGCATAGACATAGGCCTTGTTGAGCAGCGCCTCATTGACGTCAGGCTTGTAACGCTGAACACGCTCGACAAGCTCATACTGACGCATCATGGACGGAAGCCTCCAAACCCAAAACTCTAAATTATCGAGCGATATATGGTAATTGCGTTACCAAGACGCAAAAATAATGCGCCGCAGAAAAACTGCGACGCATCACGATAGCCTGAACTGGCAATCAGTCGCGCTAATAAGAGCGCGACACTTGATTAATAGTCGTCGCTTTTTTCCGGTGCTACCAGACCTTCGATGCCGGCCAGCAGTTCTTCTTCCGACATGCTGTCGAAGGAAACATTGTCGTCTGCTTCGATCTCGACGATCTCGTTGCCTTCGCTGTCGGCTGATGTGACCTGCGGTACCACGGCAACAGCTTCCGGCTCATCGACTTCCACATGCTTCTGCAGCGAATGGATCAGGTCTTCCTTGAGGTCGCCCGGCGAAAGCGTTTCCTCTGCGATTTCGCGCAGGGCAACAACCGGATTCTTATCATTGTCGCGATCGATGGTGATCGCTGCACCCTGTGAAATCAGGCGTGCGCGGTGACTGGCGAGCAAAACCAGTTCAAACCGGTTCTCGACTTTGTCAACGCAATCTTCAACAGTGACGCGGGCCATGGACTGCCCCTTTCATTTTTAACTGAATTAGCGGATTAAGCGGGACATAACGCGGTTACACGGAAAAAACAAGCAAAAGCCGTAGGCAGGTTCGACACCGGCTGTTTAACAGTAAAAAACAATCACCATATAGTGAGCGTCCCGGTCCAAAATTCGGACAATTTTTCCACCCGGCTATTGGCTTTTCACCGAACCCGACGTAGTAAATATGCTACTTTCGTATAAGATCAGATCGAGCTTTATTACCTCCTAGCTGATTTGAAATTGAAGCTCACCTTTTTGAAATGGAACCTTATTATGTTTGATCCACGTGAAAAGATCGTTTTGTTTATCGATGGTGCAAATCTCTACGCAGCCTCAAAGGTACTGGGATTTGATATTGACTATCGCAAACTTCTTGCCGCTTTCCAGAAGAGAGGCTATTTGCTTCGCGCATATTACTATACAGCGCTTGTAGAAGATCAGGAATACTCATCGATACGCCCGCTGATCGATTGGCTTGATTACAATGGATATAAGGTTGTTACGAAGCCTGCAAAAGAATTTACCGATTCTGCTGGCCGCCGTAAGATCAAGGGCAACATGGACATTGAACTTGCTGTCGATGCCATGCAGTTGACGGACACGGTGGATCATTTTGTTATCTTCTCCGGCGACGGTGATTTCCGTTCCCTGGTGGAAGCCCTGCAGCGCAAGGGCCGCAAGGTCAGCGTCGTTTCGACGCTCTCGACCCAGCCGCCGATGATATCGGACGAACTGCGCCGTCAGGCGGATCATTTCATTGATCTGACGTCGCTGCGCAGCGAAATCGGCCGTGAGGCCTCCGAGCGCGCACCACGCCGCGTCGAAGAAGAACAGGTCGATTACTAATAATCGCTGATTGATATTTGTCGAAAGATTTGGAAATGCCGCATGGAAAACCGTGCGGCATTGTGCTTTTTAGCGCCTCATGAGTATCGAACCCTCCCCCGACTGCCCGATCTGCCCGCGACTGCATGATTTCATCGCCGGATGGCGCGCGAAAGAACCCGCATGGCACAATGCGCCGGTCCCTGCCTTCCTGCCCGCGGGCGGCATCGAACAGGTTCAGCTCCTTATCATCGGGCTGGCGCCCGGCCTGCGCGGCGCCAACAGGACGGGCCGCCCGTTCACCGGCGATTATGCGGGGGATCTGCTCTATGGCACGCTTGCGCAGTTCGGCTTTTCCCGCGGCACATTCGCCGCCCGGCCGGATGACGGTCTGGAACTGCTCAATGCGGCGATCGTCAACGCCGTCCGCTGTGTTCCGCCGGAAAACAAGCCGGTCGGCAGCGAGATCAACAATTGCCGGCGGTTTCTCACGCCGACCATCCAGCAGTTCCGCAACCTGCGCGCCATCGTGACCCTTGGCACCATCGCACACCAGTCGACGATCCGGTCGCTCAAGCAGCCGGTGGCGAAGTTTCCGTTCAGCCATGGCGGACAGTCCGATATCGGCGATATCCGCATTTTCTCCAGCTATCATTGTTCGCGCTACAACACGAATACCGGACGCCTGACCGAAACGATGTTCAAGAGCGTCTTCGCTGCCGTGCGCGCGCATCTGGACGCGGTGGCTTAAGGGCGTATCCGGCGCAATCAGCCGCGGTCGCGCAGCAGCCGTGACTTCTCACGATTCCAGTCGCGCTGTTTTTCCGTCTCGCGCTTGTCGTGCAGTTTCTTGCCGCGGGCAACGGCAAGCTCGAGCTTCGCCCTGCCCTGATCATTGAAATAAAGTTTCAGCGGCACGACGGTCATGCCTTCGCGGTCCACCGATTGCGCCAGCCGTGCCATTTCGCGCTTGCTGACCAGCAGCTTGCGGTGGCGGCGCGGCGCATGATTGAAACGGTTGGCCTGCAGATATTCCGGAATATAGGAATTGATCAGCCAGAACTCGCCGTTTTCGAGACTGGCATAGCTTTCGGCAATGTTGGACTGGTTGTTGCGCAGGGATTTGACCTCGGTGCCCTGCAGCACAATGCCAGCCTCCATCGTGTCGAGAATCTCGAAATTGAATCGCGCTCTGCGGTTCTCAGCAATGACCTTGCGAACCGTTATGGGTTTTTTGGCAGCTTTGGGCTTATTCATGAGGCCTATATAATGCTTTGCAACTGAATTGTCAGTTGATCAAACCCGCATGTTTCATCGCCTGATCAATACGGTCCGCAGTTGCGGCTTCAATCGGGACGAGCGGGGAACGCAGCGAATTGTTCATCTTGCCGAGCTTGGCCAGGGCATATTTCGGGCCTGTCGGATTGGGTTCGATAAAGAGCGCCTTGTGCAGCGGCATCAGGCGGTCCTGAATGGCGAGTGCGGCGGCATAATCGCCCCGCAGGGTCGCAGCCTGGAACTCGGCACACAGGCGCGGCGCGATGTTCGAGGTGACGGAGATGCAGCCGACACCGCCATGGGCATTGAAGCCGAGCGCAGTCGCGTCCTCACCGGAAAGCTGGATGAAATCCAGCCCGCAGGTGATGCGCTGTTCCGAAACGCGCTCGATCTTGCCTGTCGCATCCTTGACGCCGGCAATGTTCTTGAAATCATGCGCCAGCTGACCCATCGTCTCCGGCGTCATGTCGATGATCGACCGGCCCGGAATGTTGTAGATGATGATCGGCAGCGAAACGGATTCGGCCACAGCC
Source organism: Phyllobacterium sp. 22229 (assembly GCF_052056495.1). Classification (NCBI taxonomy): domain Bacteria; kingdom Pseudomonadati; phylum Pseudomonadota; class Alphaproteobacteria; order Hyphomicrobiales; family Phyllobacteriaceae; genus Phyllobacterium; species Phyllobacterium sp. 22229. The sequence continues at coordinate 71,115 of NZ_JBQEPA010000011.1, read as the reverse complement.
TTGTAGTGGGCATAGAGGCCGCGCTGGTTCGGCTTGTTGTAATAGGGCGTGACAACGAGAATGGCGTCCGCCCCGGCCTTTTCGGCATGCTGCGCCAGTTCGATGGCTTCGCGCGTGTTGTTGGAGCCCGCACCGGCAATCACCGGCACCTTGCCCTTGGCTTCCTCGATGCACACTTCAACCACGCGCTTGTGCTCGGCGTGGGACAGCGTCGGCGATTCGCCCGTCGTTCCGACAGGGACGAACCCATTGGTGCCTTCGGCGATCTGCCAGCCCAGGAATGCGCGAAAGGCTTTCTCGTCAAACGACCCGTTTTGGTCGAATGGCGTGACGAGAGCGGTGATTGAGCCTTTCAGCATGGTGAACTCCAAGAAAACAATATTAGATCACGGCCGGGCCAGTATGGCACCAACCAGGAGGTGGCGCACCATAGTCGTGCAACCTTCGCCGGGCAAGATGATTTCCTTGATGAAAAACAGCAAAGCAATTGATGTTTTGCGCAAAAGCAATGGCTCGTGCTAACCTTTCGTTAAGATTGCCTTCACACGTCCGCCATTATTATCTGATCCAACAGTTCTGGATCCGGGGCTGCGGTGTGATCCTTTCGATAAATTGGTTGCCTGAATGCTGAGAACTTCTGTTTTGCGTCATGTTCTTCTCGCGTCATCGCTGCTGGTGACGACGGCTTCGCTCGCGCAAAATTCAACGCCGCCCATCCCGACCCTCAAACCGTTTGCCCCCACCCAGACGCGGATCAGCCCCGCAGCGCAGATCATGGCAAAGCCCGATCCGGTGACCACGGCGGGAATCGCCCAGCCGTCAAAGCCGTCGGCCATTGCGGGCAGCCTCAAAAGCGGCCTCGACGCCCTGTCGAGCGGTGGCGTGCAGCAGGCTCTCGGCATCCGCAATGGACTGCCCGCCGACGCGCTGGACCGGCATATCCTGACCTGGGCCATCGGCCTGTCAAACGCGCCCGGTGTTCCCAGCTCGGAAATCGCCCATGCGGCGGCCGAACTGCCGGGCTGGCCTGGCATGGCGACCTTCCGCAACAATTCGGAACGGGCGCTGTTCAAGGAGAATCCGCCGGCGGCAACGGTGATCAATGCCTTTGGCGGTACCCCGCCGCAGACGGCCGAAGGCACCATCATCCTGGCCCGTGCCTTTGTCGCCACCGGCAACACCACCCGTGCCCGTCAGGTTCTCGGCCCCTTCTGGCGCACCAAAAAGCTGGACGATGCACAGGAAACGGCGATCCTGAAGGAATTTGCGCAGGTCATTCCGCGCGAAGACCATCTGGCGCGCATGCTGACCATGCTTTACGAAGGCAAGGCAAAATCGGCCGGACGCGTCGCCAGGCTTGCCAATGCGGACGTGCTCTATCAGGCCTTTGCCGCGGTTCTGCAGAAGTCGCCCGATGCCGCTCAGAAACTGGCGGCTGTCACCGGCTCCTGGCAGTCAAACCCGGCTTACATCTTTGCCAAGGCGCAGTATCTGCGCCGTCAGGAGCGCTTCAAGGAGGCGGCCGACGTTTTGGCCACCGCGCCGCGCGACGCGGCATCGCTTGTTGACCCGGACGCCTGGTGGGTGGAACGGCGCGTGCTGTCGCGGGAGCTGCTGGATATCGGCGATGCCAAGCGCGCCTACAAGATCGCGGCCATGCACAGCGCCGAAACCCCGTCGGTCGCCGCCGAGGCAGAATTCCATGCGGGCTGGTATGCCCTGCGCGCGCTCAAGGACCCGCAGACGGCACAGGGCCACTTTGCCCGCATCGCCGAGATTTCGTCGCGCCCCATGTCCGCATCGCGCGCCTATTACTGGCTGGGCCGTTCCGCTGAAGCGGGCGCGGGCGGCAATGCCAATGACTATTACAGCCGCGCGGCCCGTTACGGCACGACATTCTACGGCCAGCTGGCCGCCGCCAAGCTGGGACAGGCGAGCCTGCAACTGCCCTATCCGCGTCCGAGCGATGCGGATCGCGCCCGTTTTGCCCAGCGCGAAGCCGTGCGCGCCATCCAGCGCCTGGAAGACACCGGCTATGCGCAGCGCGCGGCCATTCTGTACACCAGCCTGAGCCAGGAACTCGACAGTCCCGGTGAGCTGGCGCTTCTGGCGGTCATGGCGGAGCGCACGAACAATCACTTCGTCGCCCTGCGTGTCGGCAAGATTGCGGCACAGCGCGGCATCGATGTCGGCGCCCTGTCGCATCCCGTCGGCGCCATTCCAGGCAATGCCAATATTTCCGGTTCCGGCGCCGCCCTCGCCTATGCCATCGCCCGGCAGGAGAGCGAGTTCAACGCCAGTGCCGTTTCAAGCGCGGGCGCGCGCGGCCTGCTGCAATTGCTGCCCGGCACGGCCAAGGATGTCGCCAAACGCGCGGGTATTTCCTATTCCAAGGACAGGCTGACCGGCGATGCCGCCTATAACGCCACCCTTGGCGCACGGTTCCTCGGTGAACAGATCGCCAAATTCGACGGTTCCTATGTCCTGACCTTTGCCGGATACAATGCCGGGCCCAACCGCGCCAATGAGTGGGTTTCGCGTTACGGCGATCCGCGCGGCAAATCCGTCGACGAGGTCGTCGACTGGATCGAGCGCATTCCCTACACGGAAACCCGCAATTACGTGCAGCGCGTCATGGAGAACTACGAGGTCTACAAATCGCGGCTCTATGGCAAGGCCCAGATCGAGAGCGATCTGACCGCCGGAAGGCTGCAGCGTTAAGCGGGCCCTACACTCAACAACAGGATTGCGGATTGGCCGATTTATTTCGTGACATTCATTTCGACGCCCCGGACGGCCTGCATCTCTATATGAGATTTTACCAGCCCGAGCACAAAAGCGACGGGCTGCCGGTCATCTGCCTGCCGGGACTGACCCGCAACAGCCGCGACTTTCACGATCTCGCACTGTCCTTGTCGCAGCACCCGCAGACGCCGCGCCCGGTCGTCAGCGTCGATTATCGCGGACGCGGATTGTCGGACTACGATCCGGACTGGACCCACTACAATATCGGGGTGGAAGCGGGCGACGTCATCGCCGGTCTTGCCCATCTGCAGATCGACCGGGCGATTTTCCTCGGCACATCTCGCGGCGGGCTGATCACGCATATCCTGGCGGCCATCGCGCCGCAGCTTCTCGCAGGCGTCATTCTCAATGATATCGGGCCGGAGATAACCGCCGCAGGCCTGCAGCAGATCGGCGCCTATCTCAATGGCGCGCGTCAACCCAAGGACTGGAATGACGCGGCGGAACTGCAGCGGTCGGTGCACGCAGCAGCCTTCCCTGCGCTGACACAGGACGATTGGCATCGTTTCGCCCGCATGATCTACCGCGAAGACAATGGCGTGATCCGCGCGGATTACGACCCCAATCTCCGCAAGACGATGGAAAATATCGACTATTCGCAAAAACTGCCGGATTTATGGGCCCAGTTCGAGCTGATGAAGGACCTGCCGCTTTTGGTCATCCGGGGTGAGAACACCCCTTTGCTGGCGCAGGAAACCGTTGACGAGATGATGCGGCGGCATAGCGCGCTGCAGGTGTTCAATGTCGCCGGTCAGGGCCATGCGCCGCTGCTGGAGACAGGCCGCATGCCCGAGCTGATCGCCGCGTTTTGCGCAGGCGTTGATTTGCGCGCGGACTAGCCGCCCTTTGCCGGTTTTCTCGGCGCTGCCTTGGGCTTGGCCTTCACAGCAGCCTTTGCTTTTGCCGGCGCTTCGCCCGTCTGCTTGACCAGTCCGGCGGCCTGCTTCATCCAGTTTTCGCGGTGGGCACGGCCGGGGAAACCGATGGCCCGGCTTACCCAGGCGGCCTGATCGACATCCCAGCCCGCGATCTGGTCGAAATGAAACACGCCCAGAGCATAAAGCTCCGTCTGGATAACATTGCCGATACCCTCGATATCCGACAGGCGATCCGGCTTTCCCCGCCGCGCATTTTTCAACAGCGCCGGACGGTGCGTCTCGTCCTGTTGCAGAGCAGCGCGGACAGTATCGCTTGCCGCGGTCTTGCGGGCCGGTGCCTTGGTCCTTGACCGCGCGGACGCGGGGGATGCCATTGCCGGGACCGGCTCTGCCGGCGGCACCATGGCCGGGCCGGACACCTGCTTGCCGACATCGTCATTGGCGGGCGTGACCGGCGGATGCGTTGCGGCGGCGAGACGCACATCGGCGGCGCGTGTCGATTCCTGAGAAACAGAATCGGTTTTCGGCGAGAACCTTTTGAAAAGATGACCCAAAATGGCGCCGATAATGAACGCGGCTGAAATGAGCAAAAGTGCCTGAAGAAGAAAAATGACCACAGCTCGTTACCTCAGTTTCAACACAGATCAGTTGCGCTTGCCGCCCTGGGTCGACCAGCCGACATAGAAACCGACCAGAGCGGCCACCAGCAGAAACAGCCATAGCTTGGTGATGAGATACATGATTGTCCGCGCTCCCGTTGATTGCACTGAATCGGCACGCCCGCGAATGTTACCCGGCATTGCCGACGGACGGCGGCGCCAGCTTCACCGCGCCCACCCTACCATTACCCGGAAGTTGTGTCTTCAATGCGTTGGTCACAGCCTCATAGTCCGCGGCATTTGCCGCCGTTCCGGTGATGCTGTAGGTCTCCCCGGCAAGCCGCACCTCGCCGCTGATCAGCTGCGATGCCTGCTGCAGGGCGAAATTGGCAAGGTCGGCAAATCCCTGCGGCGCGCCGCGTGCGACGGCCATCTCGTCGAGGATTTCAATGCCCGGCATGGCATTTTCAGCCGCAGCCAGAAGTTTGGCGCGCATATCGCCATAGGGAACATTGCCCGATAGCAGGATCCCCTGATCCGATTTCGTCACCACAAAGCTGAAAGGATCGACCAGCGGCAAAAGCGTCGCCGCGTTTTCGACGACGCGAATGCCATCGGTCGTATCAGCAATTTTCAGCGCCGACGCGAGCGCTTCTTCCGATGGCGCCACCCCTTTGAGGGTCAGATCGCGCCCGTCAACCTCGATGCTGGCCCAGCTGTTGTCCACTTCCAGCGCTGCGGCGACGGTTTCGGTCAATTGCCGGTCCATCGGCTCGGCAAGGAACCAGCCGGCAAGCGTTGTCAGACACACAACGGTGATCAGACCGGGCCAGAACCAGCTTTTAACAATGTGCATGGATGGCGTCTTCCCCTTGCGGCAATCGAACAGAATGCTGTCTTGCCTCATGTCGGCGGGAATATCAACACGGCGCCTGACGCCAAGCGGCGAAGAACGGAAAACGGAAGGCGGCGCAAAGAAAAACCCGGCAGCTTGCGCTGCCGGGTCTTATGAACTCAAATCCTGAAAGGATTAGAAGTTGCGCTGGAAGCGGATCATGCCGCCGAATGCGTCGTCGTTGCCGCCGTTGGCAATCGATACATCCTTACGATGACCATCGAACTTGGTGTAGCTGACTTCCGGAGTGATGGTGAAGCCAGGAACGAGCTCGTAAGCAACGTTCAAAGTACCAGCAACGGTGCCTTCGGATTCGTATGCAACCTGTGCATTGACAGTTGCCTTATCCGAAACCTTGGCGGACAGACCACCCCAGACAGCCCAATCGCCTTCCCAGCGGCCGAACCAGTTCAGGCTGCGTGTGTGGCCGATCGAGTAGTTGTCGTCGAAGTTGGACTGATAGCCACCCATGACGAATGCCTTGACGGTGTCGGTGATCTTGACGTCCAAACGAACCTTGCCGGCCCATTCTTCGATAACCGAGTCATAAGCTGCAACAGCCGAGATGCCGCCCCAACCCTGCTCATACTTCACACCGCCGAGCACATGCGGCATGTAATCGTTGATGCGGTAGTCGTGCTTCACACCATCGTTGTCGGACTCGATTTCACCCTGTTCTGCAGCGATGATCGCCGAGAAACCATTGCCAGCCGTAAAGGTGTAGCTGACCTGGTTGGATGTGCCGGACTGATAGTTGATCACGTCGTCGTTGATGACGTCGCCGGCATAACCGGTCCACGAACCGAACAGTTCGTCAGCAACACCGATGCGGAAGCCGCCGAGTTCGATGTAAGCCTGAGGAATGGAGGATGCGTTGGAGCCGTTCTGGTAGTTGAAACGTGTTTCAATGTACGAACGCAGTGTGCCGAGTTCGGTTTCCGAACGGGCATCAAAACGGATCGTTGCACGTGTCAGCTTGTCGTATGTGCCGTCGCCTGTAGGATCGCTGCCCTGATTGACGTGGCCGCCGGTGTATACGCTGTCGCCGCCCTTGGCGTCATAACGCAGATAGCCGCCGATCTTCAGGCAGGTCTCGGTTCCGGGAATGTAGAAGAAGCCCTTGCCGTATGCATCGCAAACGCGAACGTATTCGACAGCTTCTGGCTCAGCGACGACAACTGCATCGGCAGCGCGTGCGCCAGTAACTGCAACCAAGGCTGCAGCGGAGCCGAGTAGAAGGCTCTTGATGTTCATTTCTGACCTCCAGTCAAAGTTAAAAATGGGTCTGGGCATTCCAATTTGGCTGAAGGACAACCTTGTCCCCATCCCCTAAGTCCTAGAAGAAATGCGATCAACGCCGTTCTTCTGCGACCGAACATACTCGCCATCTCCGGGGTTTCAACCATGAATGTCGGCATGCACACCTTGCGGCGCCTCTATGCCTTATCCCTGTTGCACAAATGACACGAAATCGTCGCGACCCCGGCAAAATCTTTACCACTCATTAATATAGGTAACCGGATTTTCATCAATTCCTACCCATCGATGGCGGAAACGGAACGGCGATTTGACTCGAAACCGGGCATGCATCGCAGGCATATTTGCGGTGCGCGCATCGAATCAAATGCGGCACGCACTGATTCTGACAGGTGGTTTGCCATGACTTATTTCTATCTCTTTGTAGCCATAATTTTCGAGGTAGCAGCCACGTCGGCGCTCAAGCAAGCGGATGGTTTTACAAGGCTTTGGCCATCGCTGATTTGCTTGGCCGGCTATGCAGCGGCCTTCTATTTCCTCTCCATCCTGGTCAAGACCATGCCGGTCGGGATCGTCTATGCCATCTGGTCGGGCGCCGGGATCGTGCTCATCGCCGCAATCGGCTGGTTCTGGTTCAAGCAGCCGCTCGATATGCCGGCAATCATCGGCCTTTCGCTGATTATCGCCGGTGTTCTCATCGTCAACCTGTTCTCCGGAACCGTCGGACACTAGGGTCAGGCAGTCCGGTCACAGCCGGTTGAATGCCCTGGCCTCCCGTCACCTTTGACTGGAGGTCAGAAATGAACATCAAGAGCCTTCTACTCGGCTCCGCTGCAGCGCTCGTTGCAGTCACTGGCGCACGCGCTGCCGATGCAGTTGTCGTCGCCGAACCGGAAGCTGTCGAATATGTTCGCGTTTGCGATGCATACGGCAAGGGCTTCTTCTATATCCCCGGAACCGAGACATGCCTGAAAGTCAGCGGCCATGTGCGGTTTGATACACAGGGTGGTGACGATGTCTCCAAGGGCGGCAAACTCGGCACCTGGAAACTGAAATCGCGCGCCACCATCCGCTTCGATGCCCGTTCGGACACTGAACTTGGTGCCTTGCGCTCCTATGCCGAAACGCAGTTCAACAATGCCGACGGCGACTCCAATGCGGCAATCCCCCACGCCTATATCTCGCTTGGCGGCTTCCGCATCGGCGTCACCGACTCGCTGTACGATACCTGGACCGGTTCTGCCGGCAACGTGATCAAAGACGGCATCATCGGTTATGCCGGCGATGGTGATAACCAGGTCAGCTATACGTTCACCGGCGGCAATGGTTTCTCGGCCCTCATCGGCCTGGAACAGGGTGACAAGGACCATGTGATCACGGACTACGTGCCGCATGTCATTGGCGGTGTGAAGTTCGAACAGGGTTGGGGCGGCGTCTCCGGCGTTGTCGGCTACGATTCGGTGGTTGAAGAATGGGGCGGCAAGCTGCGCCTGGACGTGAAGTTCACCGACACGCTCTCCGCCTTCGTTCTGGGCGGCTATCAGTCCGGTTATGGCGACCACGCCAAGGAAAAGCGCACCTCGTCCTATTACGGCCCGTGGAATGGCGACTGGGCGCTCTGGGGCGGTCTATCCGCCAAGGCTTCCGACAAGGCCACCGTCAACGCGCAGTTGGCCTATGAATCCGAAGGCACCTATGCCGGCGCACTCAATGTCGCTTACGAACTGGTTCCCGGTTTCACCATCACACCCGAACTCGACTACACCAAGTTCGATGGTGCCCGTAAGACCAAATCCCTGGCCAATAAGGGCGGCGATCACGCGTTTGGCGGGTTCCTTCGCTTCCAGCGCAACTTCTAATGTTGTGACGTGCATAACCAACGCCGGAATTGACCGGCGTTGGATTTTCCAAAATTCATTTTAACCACTCAATTTTCAGCGCCCGTTACCACGGCGCACAGACATTTAGCAGGGAAAGGATAGCAAAGCGGTCGCGGACCGAGGAGATATGGACATGTCGAGGCAAGATTGCTGGGGACTGGCTGTTGAGGGCGCTGTGCAAGGCTTCCTCGAACAGGATTTTATTATCCAAAAGTTCTATACCCCACCCGATTGCGCTTTTCAGAAAGACGATTACAACTCGATGCATATTTTATTTATGCATATTTTTCTGATTTAGAGCGTGATCCCTATGACAATTTCATCGATGGGTGCCAAACAGGCGGACACCGACTTCCCGGTTCGATTTCAGTACAGTGTTACCTACGCGGCGGCGGACCATAGGGGCAACCGCGTGGTCAGAGATCACTCGCTGGATGAGCTGACGGCGCGTTATATCGGGATTCTCTGGGACGACGGTTCGCACAAGGGCAATGTCAAATCCTTCCTGGGCGAAACCAGCGAGATACTGGCCGGCAACCGGTTCAGTGTTTTTACCCAGGACATGCTCGATTCCGTCATCGGTGCACTGCGCGAGCGCGGCAACAGCAATGCAACCATCAACCGCAAAATGGCTGCCTTGAGCAAACTGCTTCGGAAAGCTTGCAAGATGGGCGATATTTACAACCTGCCCGAATTCCGGCGCCAGAAGGAAAGACAGGGCCGCATCCGCTTTCTCGAGCTGGAAGAGGAGGCGCGGCTGTTTTCGGCCATTCGCGCCAAATGCGAAGACAGCTACCGCCTGAGCATCTTTCTTGTCGACACGGGGTGCCGGCTCGGCGAGGCGATCGGGCTGAACTGGAACGACCTGCAGGGAAGCCGCTCGACATTCTGGCTGACAAAATCCGGACGCAGCCGCACCGTGCCCCTGACCCGGCGCGCCCATGACGTCACCCAGATTCCGCGCGGGCGCTTGAAGGGGCCGTTTGCCATGCACGACCAGCCGCGATTCCGCGCCATCTGGAATGAAGCCAAGGCGGAGGTTGGATTGGGAACGGATGATCAGGTCGTGCCGCATATCCTGCGCCATACCTGCGCGTCACGGCTGGTGCGCGGCGGCATCGATATCAGGCGCGTGCAAATCTGGCTCGGCCATCAGACATTGCAGATGACCATGCGTTACGCACATCTGGCCACGCATGATCTTGATCCCTGCGTGGCTGTGCTTGAGCAGGATTGATGACCGGCGATGGCGCGCCTGTTGTTCCCGCCTGTCCCTGCGCCGTCACGCGACCCGAGCCGTGTCCAGCCCGCACCCGGCCGGCGAAAAACCGTCAGAAGTGATAACGGATACCGACCGTATTGGCGTTTGATCCCTCGCCCATATTGCCGAAGGTTTCGCCGGCACCGGAGCGGTGATGCAATTGCCACGTCACTTCCAGATTGGGCGCGCCGCCCCAGCGAAATGAAAGTTCCGGCCCGAGAAAGCCAAGGAAGGACGCATCACCATCATAGCGAAGCTCGCGTTCCTTCTCGATCTGGGTCTCGCCCGTCACGGCACTGAAACCGGCGGTGAATGCCGGGGAGATCACGACATTGCCGATAACGAGACCCTGGTGCTTCAGCCGGACGCCGGTCCAGACTTCGCCCGAGGTGTCGTCGTCCTCGCCGAAGCGCAGCGCCACGCCGATGACGCCGCCAAGTTGAAATCCCGATCCGAGATCATAGACATCGCGGCCATAGGTGACGCCGATCAGGCCGTTCCCGGTGTAGTCCACACCGAAGAGATGAATGGCTCCACCCGCCGTGTCGCGTGCAAACGGCCCGCCCAGCAGCGTGATGTCATTGCGCTTCGGCGCCTCTCCGGGTTGCAGGAACGGATCCGAGGTGGCAAAATAAATGAAGGGATGGGCCTTGCTGGCGGCCGTCACCGGGCCGGAAGAAAGTCCGAGAATCGCCGCGCTGACCAGCGCTCCAACACCAACCGAACGCCAAGATTTCATCTGTGCCCTCATGGTTCCTGAACAAACGAGTCTGGTGCACACGATACAAAAAACGACGGAAGAAGAAACACAAAATTAACCATAGGCTTTTTTGACCGCCGGCATGGGCAGCGCGTGACCGGTTTGGCACTGTATGACGGCCCCGAAAAGACAGGGCCCGGCGCTGTTGCGCCAGGCCCTGTCCTTTCGACTTTTCGCTGTCATTCCCTCAGTTTCGCCTCAGGTTCGGATAATCTCCTCCTCAGCTTCTGATGGTATCAAGCGCACGTTGTCACCTTCGGGCAACGTGAGGCTCGGCAATTCATCCCCCGATGATCCCCCCCTGCCGGGCCTCATTCCCGGCTTTGCACCACTGCCGGTCAAGTATACCCAGAGTTCCTGGCCTGACCTTGGCATGTTCAAATTCGCCGTGAATCGATCGATATATTACGTCTCTCAAAAAAAATCACAAGACAAGAGGGCAGAACAAGTTACAGGCAAGAATTGCGTTTCCTTGTCAGCACATATGCCAAGAAAAAATTGCTCCGCCCCGTGCGGCAATACATCGATCCCCCCCACCACACTAATCCCCCTCTCCCCGCGCTGGCGCCGGGATGCCGGCGGCCGCCCCCATTTTCGCAAGGTCTTGATTTCTGTCATATCACGTAACATATTAAGTGACATGAAATGCGGATGTTCAAACCGGCGCCGCAGCAAGTGGAGACGCACACGCGATGACCGCCTTTTCCGACCCGCAAGCCGTGGCGCGCTATGCCGACGGGCCGACCCGTTTCGTGCCTGGCTTTGATGCCATGCAACGCATGACGACGCTGCTGCTGGCGGAGCGCGCGCCTGACGACGCCCGTGTGCTGGTGCTTGGGGCGGGCGGCGGATTGGAGCTGAAGGTGTTTGCCCAGGCGCATCCGGGCTGGACTTTTGACGGCATCGATCCATCAGCAGAAATGCTCCAGCTGGCCGGACGGACGCTGGGGCCGCTGGCATCGCGGGCGCGGCTGCAGCAAGGCTACATCGGCGATGCGCCCGATGGCCCCTACGATGCGGCAGCCTGCCTCCTGACCCAGCATTTCATGGACGCGGCGGAGCGCCAGCGCACGGCGGCTGAGATCCACCGGCGGCTCAAGCCCGGCGCACCGTTCGTGACCGCCCATCTCAGCATCCCGCAAGGCGACGGGGCACGTGCGGCATGGCTTTCGCGCTACGCCGCCTTTGCGGTCGCAGCCGGGCTTGATCCTGAAAAGGCTGCCAACATGCAACGGGCTGTCGACACGAAGACCCACATTCTTGCGCCCGAGGAGGACGAGGCAATCCTGATCGGGGCCGGTTTTGCACAGGTCGAGCTGTTTTATGCTGCCTTCAGCTTCCGCGGCTGGGTCGCCCATGCCTGACGGCCCAATCCGGCATCGCAGGCCGCGCCATTCCCGGATTGGATAGGCCGCGCCGGGATACCGGGAGACAGGAGAATCAGATCAAGGGACGCGGCCATGTCGAATCAGCCACTCCACCCCCGCGGCTCCGCCCGCCAGTTCCGGCCATTTCCATGGCGAAGCGAACGGCAGGCAGCAAAGTGGGCAGAAATGAGGTGGAAAAGGCCTGCCCCGCAGCGTTTGCCCGCCATTATTGATGTTTTCGGCAGGCTCACCGCTTGCACAAAATTTTGGATGAGGCCGAATAAAAGCCTTGCCAACAAAGGGTTTCCTCTTTAGTCAGCGTCCTTGGAGAGGTGGCCGAGTGGTCGAAGGCGCTCCCCTGCTAAGGGAGTAGGGCTCAAAAGGCTCTCGAGGGTTCGAATCCCTTCTTCTCCGCCATTTTCACGCTTATTTTCAAAGACCGTTGTTCCGCAGTGCAGGCGCTCGGACACTGCTGGCTGCTGCAGGACGCCCATGCGGCTGACCTGCAACAGGGCAACCGGCCATAGAAAAGGCGGCTCTCGCGAGCCGCCCCTTTAGCATTCAAGCGTTCCGATGGATATCAGAGACGGAAAACACCCAGCGGATACCAGTAGCCATCGCTGTGACGGCGGTAGCCGCGGCGATGTTCACGGTAGCCGCGCTGATTCTTCCAATATCCCGGACGATAATCGCGGTTGTTGAAATGCGGACGGCGGCGTTCGTCACGGCGGTCCCAGCGACGGTCGTCGCGGCGATCCCAACGGCGATTGTCGTGGCGGCGCCGCTCAACATACTGCACCTGCTCGACATTGGATACGACCGGCGCCTTCTGGGCCGATACCGGTGCCGCGTTCGAAGAAACGACCGAAGTCAATCCAACGAGAACCGCCAGCAAGCCAGCGGTAAACAGCGAAACAAGATTTTTCATAAGTCACTCCTATCGATTCACACCAGGGATAGGTGCGCCTTCAGTGATGAACAGAGTATGAACAGCATTGCGTGCATCTCGTCCGCAACCGCCCCGCGCACGGCTTATCCGGCTATCGCCGCAGGCCGGGGTCCCCGCAAACCGATACAGTTGCCCCAGGGATCGCGAACCTGACACATGGCAAGGCCATCCTGTATCGCCAGCGGCCCGCGATAGAGCGTGGCGCCCAGTTTTTCCATATGAGCGAGAGCCGCGTCAAAATCATCGACCGCCCAATAGACGACGGAGCCGAAGGGTCCCGACCCCACCTGCGCGTCCGCAGGCACGATTTCAAGGCAGACGGAGCCGATCTGCAGGAACTCGAAATCAAACTCGTCGAGCCGCGTGCGGACAGCCTCAGGAAAAACGTGCTGATACCATGCGAGCCCGGCCTCGACATCGCTGACATGAATCAGAATTGCGGCGATGGGGTTTGCTGTCATGGGCATGGGTGCGCGATCTTCCGAGTGCTCTGTACGCGGGGGATAGCCGAGGGCGGCCATGCTGGCAATGCCGGATCGCGCCGCTACTAGACCGCAATACCTGCCACGAAAAATCTCACGACAATGTGAAATGCACCCGCTTGCTCCTCTAGTCACTAGAGACACTACACCCATTGCAACAGCATGCACTGTCCCTATGCACAACAATGGAGACCAGAATGGCAAATGTTCCGAACATTGGCAGCCCGGTGAAAGCCCAGGGGCTTGTCTGCCCCGCCTGCGGGATCAGCCTGCTGATGGGTGACCGCCAGGGTGTTGCAGTCGATTTCTGCCCGCAGTGCCGGGGTGTCTGGCTCGAACGCGGCAAGCTGGACGACATCATCGAGCGCAGCGCGCGCTATGAAACGCGCGGCGCCCAGCAAACCGTGCCGCAGGCACAACCGGCGCCGGCACCATGCCCGGAATCCGATGCATCGCACAGCTATCGCGACGGCGGGCACGGGTCGCATGGCGGGCGCCGCGGCAAGCACGGTTCCCTGCTCGGCCGCCTCTTCGACTGACGCGGCGTCCTGCGGGATTGCTGCTTTCCCGCCGATATGACGGCCGTCGGATTTGGTTATCCGGGCGGCCTGGATTAAGTCTTTCAAGTGCCTGGCTGCCGCTTCAAAGCCAAACGCTTTTCTGCGAAAGGAATGTTCATTGAGACCCATCACACCAAAACTTGCGGTTGCCGCATTGGCTGTTCTGAGCATTGCAGCAGTCACGCCGGCATGGTCGGCCTGCCGCTTCAACACCACCGTCATTGTCGAGGGACCGTCGAAGGCGCGCCTTCCGGCGGGATCGCAGCTCAGCCTGACGATTTTCGATGGCAATCTTGCTGACGCTCCGATGTCGATGACCGCCGTCGCCACGGTTGAAAAGCGCGTTTCCGGTCAGCGTTTTCCGCTGCGGGTACCGGTCAGCGTGCGCAGCGACAAGAAATGTCCGGTCTGGCCTTCGCTTTCCGCCCGCATCGAACAGCGCGGCAAGCTGGCATTTCTCAACGATACCCAGACCCGCGTTCACCCGGGCAAGCGCACTCTTGTCAAGCTGATCGCTGTCAGCCGCTAAAAACGCGCCCTTGCCCCGGTCACGGCTGTTTGCAGGCCGTGGCCAGCAGCGCATTGATGATTCCCTGCACTTCGGGCATATCTTCGAAAATCTCCACACAGACGAATTCTGAAATTTACACCATTCAAAACCATCTATTTTCAACCGCTCCTATACGAATCGAAATTTACGACTCACAACCATGATCACATCTGCACAATGCCGCGCGGCGCGCGCCCTTATCCAATGGTCTCAAAAGCAGCTTGCCGATGCGGCGCATGTCGGCATTGTGACGGTGCGGCAATTTGAAAGCGGCGTATCCGAGCCACGCCACGCAACACGCGATGTCATCAAGCGCGCACTGGAAGCTCGAGGGATCGTCTTTCAGGCGGAGGGAGAAATGACGCCGGGCGGTCCGGGGGTGAGACTGCCCGCAGGATGACGTACACTGCTTTTGAGCCAGGCCGCCGCTCCTGATGAGTGATCACTACCAAAAATATTGCGACTGAAACCGTATTCATCCATCGCATTTGCAGTCAATTGAACTTAGGTATAATACCAAAGATGTTTACTCTGGAAACAACATGGCTATTATCGGAAATCAGATCAGAGCAGCCCGTTCGCTGATTGGCATGGAGCAGATCACTCTCGCCGAGAAGGCGGGTGTGAGCGCCAATACGATACGCAATATGGAGGCCTTCGGAAGCGACAGAGTGAAAGTCCGCACCGATACTCTGGATGCCGTGACCGATGCACTCAAGGCCGAGGGTGTTGTGTTCCAGCAGGATGGCGAGACGACCAGCGGCGGTGCTGGCGTTCGGTTGCGTTGAAACTGAAGCAACCGCGCAGACTGTAGATTGACGTGGTTGTTGCAGGGGCGATAATGCGGTGTAAAAACATGGCGAACAATCATGTTTTGGAAGGAATGGAAACGCGGTGATGGATGGTTACGCAACTCCACTTGTTGGTATAGGCTTTTATACCGCGAGCGACGCTGCGCGGCTGTTGAACATTCCTGTACGAAACATTCGGCGATGGCTCGGCGGGTATCACTACGCTTATAATGGCGAAACCTTTCACATGGAGCCATTGTGGAAACCTCAATTGCCGCAATTTGAAGATCAGATCGAACTTGGATTTCGGGATCTCATCGAGTTGAAATTCGTAAAGGCATTTACCGATGCCGGGCTTGGTTTGAAGACGATTCGTCATTGTTTGGACTATGCGAAAGAATGCGCCCATGCCGAACATCCATTCTCAACACGGCGATTTCAAACGGACGGTAAAACAATCTTTTTAGACAGTGCAAATCTGGCTGGAGACGGTAGTTTACTCGACCTCAAGAAAAAGCAATACACGATCAAAGCCGTGATCGAGCGTACTTTTAAGGACCTTGATATTGACAACGATGCCGTGCGCAGATGGCGTCCATTCAAAGGTAAACAGTCAATCATTGTAGATCCTGAACTTGTTTTCGGACAACCTACGACGGCTGTGTACAACATTCCCACCATTGCGTTAGCCCAAGCCGTTCAAGCGGAAGGCTCCGAGAAAGCGGTGGCAGAACTATACGAAATACCTCTAACAGTTGTGCGAGATGCAGTAGCCTTTGAGGAATCGCTCGCAGCGTGAGGGTCCTATTTGACCACAATATGTCTCCCCGGCTTCCAAGGAGCCTTCAGGCACTGTTTGGTGAACAGTATGAGATCGTCGCATTACGCGATAAATTTCCACCGAATATCAAAGACGTGGAATTGATAAAAGCTTTGAGTGCGCAGGGCGGATGGGTCCTGATATCGGGTGATCGTAGAATTGCCCGCAACAAAGCTGAAAAATCGGTCTTTCAATCATCTCGCATCATCGGAATGTTCTTGTCTCCGGGGCTTTATAAAGCTCCAGTTATCAAACAAGCCGAACGGTTGATTGTGCTTTGGCCAGCGATTGAAACGACTGCATCGACTATGAAAGGCGGCTCAATGTTTGAACTGCCAATGAAATCGCACAAACTTTCACCATTGAAATGACGCCTCAGCTCAATGCGCCTCCCTTTTGATCTCTGCCGCTGCCGCCTCCAGCCCGGCCAGGGCAAAGCGCTGGAAATGGGCGATGATGGCGGTCTGCGGGCCGGGTTCCGGCGACTGAAGCTCCGGCAGCACCTGTGACAGCAATTGCCGGTTGCCGACGAGCAGGATGGCAAAGGGCGCCACGATGTTGAGCAGGCACCGCCCCACCGCCGGATGCTCCACCGGAACGCCGAGAATATCGGCGACAAGCCCGGCCACCACCTGTTTCTTCGGCAGAACTTCCTGCTGCAGCAGCACGGGAAAGGCCTGGGATGGCGCAAGAATCTCGCGGCTCAGCACCCGCAGCACCCATGAGGACGACGCCGGCGCGGTGATTGTCCCGGCAATCAGCCCGATGAGGATTTTCAGCTTGTCGATGGAAGCCCCCGGCCCTTGTGCCAGCGCCACCAGCCGGTCGTAGGTCAGGAGCCGCCGGTGCGCCTCGACCAGCACCTCGGCATACAGTCCTTCAATGCCGCCATAATAATAATTCACCGCGGCGGAATTGCTCCCGGCCCGCCCGGCAATCTCCTTGCCCGTAGCGCGGTCAAAGCCTTTTTCGGCAAAAATTTCGCCCGCCGCTTCCAGAATCTGGGCCTTGGTCGAAGCGCCGTCTTCGCGCCGTCCGGGAAGTTTTCGAGGTGTCTTGCGTATCATGCCCGCACAGTAACCCAGATTTGAAAGGATTAAAAGTTCAAATTGAAATTCAAATTTGACATAATGCACGGGCGGCCTGTATGATGGCGCATGAGCAAAATTCTTCGCATTCTCATTCCGCTGATCCTCATTGCCGGCCTTGGCGGCGCGGCCTGGTGGTATTATCGCCCCTCGTCCGGCAATGACGCACTGACGCTGTACGGCAATGTCGACCTGCGGCAGGCATCGCTTGCCTTCAACGGATCGGAGCGGATTGCCGAGGTGCTGGCCGAAGAAGGCGATGTGGTGGGCAAGGGCCAGGTGCTGGCGCGGCTCGATACCAGCCGCCTTGCCCCGCAGGTGCAGCAGGCGGAGGCAACGGTTGCCGCCCAGCAGGCCGCGCTGCTCCAGCTGAAAAATGGCAGCCGGCCCGAGGAAATCGCCCAGGCACGCGCCAATCTGGCGTCGGCGCAGGCCGATGCGCTGAACGCCAAGGCGCAGTTCGAGCGCCAGAGCGTACTGACGGCGAATGCCACCGCCAGCAAGCAGGACCTTGATACGGCGCGCGCGGCGGCAGCGGTTGCCAACGCCAAGGTGGACGTGGCGCAAAGTGCGCTGGCGCTGGCCATCGCCGGGCCGCGCGTCGAGGAAATCAGCCAGAGCGAGGCGCAGTTGCGCGGCAGCGAGGCGCAACTGGCGCTCATGCGACAGCAGCTTGCCGATGCGCAGCTGTTTGCGCCATTTGACGGCGTCGTGCGCTCGCGGCTGATGGAACCGGGCGAGATCGCAGCGCCCGGCAAGCCGGTGTTTTCACTGGCAACGCGTGGCACGAAATGGGTGCGCGCCTATGTCTCCGAAACCAATCTCGGCCATCTGCGCCCCGGCATGTCGGCCAGGATCACCACGGACAGTTTTCCCGATCAGCCGCTGGACGGCTGGGTTGGCTTCATCTCGCCGGTGGCGGAGTTCACCCCGAAAACGGTGGAGACGACGGACCTGCGCACCAGCCTCGTCTATGAGGTGCGTGTCTTTGTCGAGGACCGCAAGGATGTGCTGCGGCTCGGCATGCCCGCCACTGTGCAACTGCTGCCGGAGGCCGCGCCGCACACGGCGGCACCCGAAGCGGACACAAAACCATGACCGCCGCCGCGCCAGCCTCCCCCGTCACGGCGCGGTCCATCCACAAGACGTTCCACCGCGATACCGGCGAAACGGTCAAGGCGCTCGACGATGTCTCGTTTGAAGCGAGGCACGGGACGGTGACCGCCCTTGTCGGGCCCGACGGCGCGGGCAAGACGACGGTCCTGCGCCTGATGGCCGGGCTGATGGCGGCGGAAAGCGGCGAACTCGCGGTGCTCGGCATCGATGTCGCCGCCGATCCGCAGGCGGTGCAGAACCGTATCGGCTACATGCCGCAGAAATTCGGGCTCTATGAGGATCTGAGCGTCCAGCAAAATCTCGATCTTTATGCGGAGCTGCATGGCATCACCCCGGACCAGCGCCGCGAGATTTATCCGCGGCTGATGGACATGACCAATCTTGGCCGCTTCACCGACCGGCTGGCGGGAAAGCTCTCCGGCGGCATGAAGCAGAAGCTCGGCCTTGCCTGTACGCTGGTGCGCTCGCCCGAGCTGCTGCTGCTCGACGAGCCGACCGTCGGCGTCGATCCGCTGTCGCGGCGGGAATTGTGGGAGATCGTGCTCAAACTGGTGCGCGAAGACGGCCTGACGGTCATCGTCAGCACCTCCTATCTCGACGAAGCCGAGTTCTGCGACCATGCGGTCGTCATGCATCTGGGCAAGGTGCTGGCGCAGGGCAAGCCCGACGAGATCACCGCCCGCGCGAAAGGCAATGTGTTCATCGCCGCGCCGCAGGACGGCATGAATGCCCGCTCGCTGCAGGCGCGGCTTTTCCGCCATGACGGCGTGGTGGATGCCGTGCCGGAGGCAGGCAAGGTGCGCATCGTCCGGCAGCCGGGTTTCAAGGGTAAACTCAGCATCGACGGCCGGCCGGTGGCACTGACCGCAACGCCGCCGCGCTTCGAGGACGGCTTCATGGTGCTGTTCAGCGCCGTGGCGGGCGAAGGCCATTCCAGCAGCCTGGAGCTGCGGCGCTCGGCAGACCCGGCACGCAGGGACGAAATCTCCGTCGAAGTGCATGATCTCGTGCGCATGTTCGGCGATTTTGCCGCCGTGAACCACGTCAGTTTCCAGGTGAAGCGCGGCGAGATCTATGGGCTGCTCGGCCCGAACGGCGCGGGCAAGAGCACGACATTCCGCATGCTGTGCGGACTGATTCCTGCAACCAGTGGAACATTGCGGGTTGCAGGCGCGGATTTGCGTACGGCGCGGGCGCAAGCGCGGCAGAATCTGGGCTATGTCGCGCAGAAATTCTCGCTCTATGGCGACCTCTCGGTGGACGAGAACCTGGATTTCTTCGCCAGCGCCTATGGCCTGCGCGGTGCGAAAAAGCGCGAGCGCATCGACTGGTCCAAGCAGCAGTTTGAACTCGGTGAACTGGCGACACTGCCGAGCGGCCAGTTGCCCGGCGGGTTCAAGCAGCGGCTGGCCATGGCCGCTGCGCTGTTGCACGAACCGGATATCCTGTTCCTCGACGAGGCGACGAGCGGTGCCGATCCCCTCGCCCGGCGCGAATTCTGGGGGCGCATCACCGCGCTGTCGGAACAGGGCGTGACGGTCATCGTCACCACCCATTTCATGGAGGAAGCGGAATATTGCGACCGGATCATGATCATGGACGCCGGGCGCAACCTTGCCGAGGGAACGCCCGCCGACATTCGCGCCCACGCCAAGCCGCAGGCCGGACGCGAGCCGAACATGGAGGATGCGTTCATCGCCATTGTCGAGGAATCGCGCAGCGCCGCTGAAGCAAGGGGCAAGGCCGCATGAGCACGCCCGCCCCGGTCCAGCATCATGGCAGCCTGCGGCGCATTCTGGCGCTGGTGCGCAAGGAATCCTGGCAGGTGATCCGCGATCCCAGCAGCATTGCGGTCGGCATCGTCATGCCGATGATGCTGCTGATCCTGTTCGGCTACGGCCTGTCGTTCGATCTGAAGAACCTGCCGGTCGCCCTTGTCATGGAAGAGAATTCGGCAGAGGCGCGCGGCGCGGTGTCGGGGTTCGAGCTTTCGGACTATTTCCAGACCCATCCGGTCAAGACCATGGCGGAAGCCGAGCGGCTGCTCAAGGACAAGACCGTCAGCGGCATCGTGCGCATTCCGCCGCAATTTGCCCGAAACGTTGCGCTGGGCAATGGCGACATCCAGATTGTCGTCAACGGCACCGACGCCAATACGGCACGCATCTCGCTGGCCTATGCGCAAGGGGCGGTTGCCACGTGGCTGGCGCGGCAGGCGGCGGAAGGCAGGATCACAGGCAATGGCGCTTCCGTGGATATACAGACACGTCTCTGGTTCAACGAAGCCAATGAAAGCAGCTATTTCCTCGTACCGGGGCTGATCGTGCTGGTCATGACGCTGATCGGCGCGCTCCTGACCGCGCTCGTCATGGCACGGGAGTGGGAGCGCGGCACTTTCGAAGCCCTGTTCGTTACACCGGTGCGGCCGGTCGAAATCCTGCTCGGCAAGATCATTCCCTATTTCATTCTCGGCATGCTCGGGCTGGCATTGTCCGTTGCCGGCAGCCAGATCCTGTTCCATGTGCCGCTGCGCGGCTCACTGTGGATACTCGTCATCGTCTCGATGCTCTATCTGATCGTGGCGCTCGGCATCGGCCTGTTGATCTCGTCGGTGACCAAGAGCCAATTCGTCGCCAGTCAGGTCACCCTCGTCGTCACCTTCCTGCCTGCAATGATGCTGTCCGGCTTCATGTTCGACATCCGCAGCATGCCACTCGTCATCCAGTGCATCACTTATATTTTCCCTGGCCGCTATTTCGTCAGCGTGCTGCAGACCCTGTTTCTCGCCGGCGATATCTGGGGAGTGATCCTGCCCAACGCCGCGGTGCTCGCGGTGATGGCAACGGTGCTGATGGCCGCGTCCGTGCGGGCAACACGCAAGAAACTCGGGTAAGGCAGCCATGATCCAGTCGCTCTTCCGCATCATCGCCCTTATCCGCAAGGAACTGCTGGCCATGTTGAAAGACCCCAAGAGCCGCATCGTTTTGGTGGTTCCGCCCATCATGCAATGCCTCGTCTTCGGCTATGCCGCAAGCTACGACCTCAACGATGTGCCCTACGCCCTTCTCGATCATGATCACAGCGCCGCCTCCATCGCGCTGGCCGCACGGTTCGATGGTTCCGCCACCTTCACCCGTGTGGCGACGCTGCAGCGGACAGGCGATATCGCCGGTTACATCAACAACAGGCGCGTTCTATTGGTGCTCGTCATCGATCAGGATTTTGAAAAGAACCTGATGGCCGGAAAACCCGCCCAGTTGCAGGTTATCGCCGACGGGCGCAATTCCAACACGGCGGGCACGGCGCAGGGCTATGTCAGCGCCATCGTGACCGATTTCACCCATCGCTGGCGCGCGGAGAACGGCCAGGCCGCCAATACCGGAATCACCGTGACGACACGCGCCTGGTACAATCCGAGCCTGGAAACGCGCTGGAACATGATCCCGTCGCTGATCGGCACCATCACCATGATGATGACGATGATGCTGACGGCCATGTCCGTGGCGCGCGAGCGGGAGGCGGGCACGCTCGACCAGTTGCTGGTGACGCCCTTCCGCCCCTCCGAAATCATGGTGGGCAAGGCCCTGCCGTCGATGATGGTGGGAACCACCCAGGCGACGCTCATCCTACTCGTCGCGCAGCTGTGGTTCCAGATCCCCTTCGCCGGTTCCTACCTCATCCTCTATATGGGATTGATCCTGTTTCTGGCGGCGGCAGTCGGCATCGGGCTTTTCCTGTCATCGCTGGCCGCCAACATGCAGCAGGCGATGATCTTCTCCTTCGTGCTCCTGATGCCGTTCATGCTGCTGTCGGGCCTGACAGCCCCCATCGGCAACATGCCGGATATCCTGCAGTATTTCACGCTGATCAATCCGCTGCGCTATGCCATCAGCATCACGCATCAGGTCTATCTGGAAGGCGCGAGCATTCGCCAGCTCCTGCCGGAAATGCTGGCGCTCATCGGCATTTCGGTGGTGACACTGCCGGTTTCGTCGTGGCTGTTCCGCCACCGTCTGGTTTAGGTGCTTTAGCCAGGCCAGCAGCGCATGGCGATATCAATCAGCCTGTAAAGCTCTTCCCGCGCGGTTCCGCTCGATGCCTGTACCGCGGTACCTTGGGATATGGTCATGATGAACCGGGCGATGTCTTCCGCATCGCACTCGGTTTTGAGGTCACCCTCGCGCTTCGCCCGGGCAAAACGCCGCGCCAGCGCCTTCTGGCCCATATTGCGCTTTTCGATGATGGTCTTCTGGATGGCGGCGGCGGCATCGCTGCAGCCCATGGCCGCATTGATTCCCAGGCACCCCGAGGGGTTGCAATCGCAGGTCTGCGCATCGGCAAAGCCGTGCAGAATATCCATGGCGACGGTGCGCGCATCCGGCTGTTCCAGCGCTTTCCAGAAAAACGCCATGTAATTCTGCTCATAGCGCTCGAGCGCCATGCGGAACAGTTCTTCCTTGTTGCCGAAGGCGCCGTAGAGGCTTGGCTTGGTGATACCCATGCCGTCGGTCAGGTCTGTGATGGATGTGCCCTCGTAGCCCTTGCGCCAAAAAAGTTCGAGCGCAGTCTGCAGTGCCTCATCGGCATCAAATTCCCTCGGCCGTCCCATGGACAAGACTCCCTAGAAGAAATATACCGCTCGGTATAAAATCCAATTGACAGCCGCTGTACCGCAGCCTTATATCTCGTTTTATACCGATCGGTATCGATCGTCAACGATCGAATTTGGTTTAGCCACTCCCAATGGCGATACAACTTTCAAAGCAGGATGACCACGATGTCAATCAGCACTTATAAAAGATCACTCTATGCCGGCGGCTTTATTGTGGCGCTCGCAGCCGCGGGCTCCACCCAGCTGTTCGACCTTGGCAAGAGCCATGCCGAAACCAGCAAACAGGCTGCTCCCGTTGCAACCCCGGTTTCCGTTGCCATTGTCCAGCCGAAGCTCATCACCCGGTGGAGCGAATTCTCCGGACGTCTCGAAGCCATTGACCATGTCGAGCTGCGCTCGCGCGTCGCCGGGGCGATCCAGTCCGTCGCTTTCAAGGAAGGCGCTCTGGTCAAGCAGGGCGACCTTCTCGTCAAGATCGATCCGGCGCCCTATGAAGCAGAGGTCGCCCGGGCAAAGGCCGCCGTCAGCGCCGCCGAATCAAAACTGTCCTTCGCCAAGAACGAACTGGAACGCGGCAAGCGCCTGATTGATTCGCGCACCGTGTCCCAGAGCGATTATGACCAGCGCAGCAATGTGCAGAGCGGCGCTCAGGCCGATCTCGAAGCCGCTCAGGCCGGTCTCAAGACCGCCATGCTCAACCTCGGTTACACCGAAATCCGCGCACCCATCAGCGGGCGCGTCGGCCGCATCGAAATCACCGCAGGCAATCTGATCGCCTCCGGCCCCAGCTCGCCGCTTTTGACCACCATCGTCTCGATCAGCCCGATCTATGCCAGCTTCGAAGCCAATGAGAACACCGTGGCCCAGGCGCTTGCCGACCTGCCGCAGGGTCTCAACAGCCGCGATTTCTCCGACCGCATCCCCGTCGTCATGGACGTTTACGGCCAGAGCGACGTGAAGGGCAAGCTGCAGCTGATCAACAACAGCGTCGATGTCGCCAGCGGCACGGTCAAGGTGCGGGCGGTGTTTGACAATGCGGACGGCAAGTTCATGCCGGGCCAGTTTGCCAAGCTACGCATGGGCACGGCCAATGAGAAGCAGGAGCTGCTTGTCGATGAAAAGGCCGTCGGCACCGACCAGAGCAAGAAGTTCGTCATGGTGGTCAACGACAAGAACATCGTCGAATACCGCGAGATTTCGCTCGGGGCACCGGCAGAAGGCCTGCGTATCGTCACCAGCGGCCTGCAGCCGGAGGAAAAGATCGTCGTCAACGGCCTGCAGCGGATTCGTCCCGGTTCGCTCGTCGCTCCTGAAATGGTCGCCATGGGCGCTGCAGCGCACAATTTGCAGGCCTTGGCCACCGATCCGGCCAAGACACAACAGTAATCGCATCAAAGCCCCGCAACGGGCAGGCGGATAGTGATATGAATATCTCCAATTTCTTCATCGACCGCCCGGTCTTCGCGGGCGTTCTGTCTTTCGTGATTTTCCTTGGCGGCCTGATCGCGCTGACGGCCATGCCGGTTTCGGAATATCCGGATGTCGTGCCGCCATCCATCGTGGTGCGGGCGCAATATCCGGGTGCCAACCCGAAGGTCATTGCCGAAACCGTGGCGACGCCCATCGAGGAACAAATCAACGGCGTCGAAGGCATGCTCTATATGGGCAGCCAGGCGACGACGGACGGCCAGATGACCCTGACCGTGACCTTCGCCATCGGCACCGACCCCGACAAGGCACAGCAGCTGGTGCAGAACCGCGTGTCGCAGGCCGAACCCCGCCTGCCCCAGGAGGTGCGCAGCCTCGGCATCACCACGGTGAAGAGTTCACCGGACCTGATGCTGGTGGTCAATCTCATCTCGCCCAACAACCGCTATGACATCACCTATCTGCGCAATTACGCGCTGATTAACATCAAGGACCGGCTCGCCCGCATCAATGGTGTCGGCGACGTGCAGCTGTTCGGTTCGGGCGACTATTCCATGCGCGTGTGGCTCGATCCGCAGAAAACAGCGGAACTCGGCCTTTCGGCAACGGATGTCCTCAACGAAATCCGGGCGCAGAACGTCCAGGCCGCCGCCGGCGTCATCGGCGCCTCGCCCAGCCCCAACGGCGTCGACCTGCAATTGTCGGTCAATGCGCAGGGCCGCCTGCAGACCGAGGAAGAATTCGGCCAGATCATCGTGAAGACCGCTGCCAATGGCGCCATCACGCATCTGCGCGATATCGCCCGCATCGAGCTTGGCGCTGCCCAGTATTCCCTGCGCTCGCTGCTCGACAACAAGCAGGCCGTCGCCATCCCCGTTTTCCAGGCGCCGGGCTCCAATGCCATCCAGATCGCCGACCAGGTGCGTGCGGTCATGGACGAGATGAAGCTGACCATGCCGGAAGGCGTCAGCTACGAGATCGTCTATGATACGACGCAGTTCGTCCGTGCTTCCATCGAGGCCGTCGTGCATACGCTGCTGGAAGCCGTGGTGCTCGTCGTTCTCGTGGTCATCCTGTTCCTGCAGACATGGCGCGCCTCGATCATTCCGCTGATTGCGGTTCCAATCTCGATCATCGGCACATTCGCCGTCATGCATCTCTTCGGCTTCTCGGTGAATGCGCTGAGCCTGTTCGGCCTCGTGCTTGCCATCGGTATCGTCGTGGATGACGCCATCGTGGTGGTGGAGAACGTCGAGCGCAACATCGAAAACGGCCTGGCGCCACGCGCGGCGACCGTTCAGGCAATGCGCGAAGTGTCGGGTCCGATCATCGCCATCGCGCTGGTGCTGGTGGCGGTTTTCGTGCCGCTGGCCTTCATCAGCGGCCTGACCGGGCAATTCTACCGCCAGTTCGCGCTGACCATTGCCATCTCGACCGTCATCTCCGCCTTCAACTCGCTGACCCTGTCCCCGGCCCTCGCCGCCCTGCTTCTGAAGGGCCATGACGAGCCGAAGGATGCGCTGACGCGGTTCATGGACAAGACGCTGGGCTGGCTGTTCCGCGGCTTCAATGCGGTGTTCACGCGCGGCGCCAACGGCTACAGCCGCGGCGTGACCGCGGTCATCTCGCGCAAAACGGTGATGATGGGCATCTATATCCTGCTGATCGGCGCGACGGCCTTCATGTTCAAGAGTGTTCCCGGCGGGTTCGTGCCGCCGCAGGACAAGCAGTATCTCGTCGGCTTCACCCAGCTGCCGGATGGTGCAACGCTTGACCGCACGGAAGCTGTCGTTCGCCGCATCGGTGACATCGCCCTGAAGATTCCGGGCGTGCAGAGCACCATTGCCTTCCCCGGCCTGTCGATCAACGGCTTCACCAACAGCTCCAATGCCGGTATCGTCTTTGTCTCGCTCAAGCCATTCGAGGAGCGCAAGACGCCGGACCTGAGCGCCGGTGCGATTGCCAAGGCGCTGAACATGCAGTTGTTCGGCATCAAGGAATCGTTCAGTGCCGTGTTCCCGCCGCCACCCGTGCAGGGCCTGGGCGCCATTGGCGGCTTCAAGTTCCAGATCGAGGACCGCAATGGCCTCGGCTATCAGGCGCTGGACGATGCCACCAAGGCATTCCTTGCCAAGGCGGCCACCGCTCCGGAACTCACCGGCCTGTTCTCCAGCTATCAGATCAATGTTCCTCAGCTTTACGCCGATGTGGACCGTGCCAAGGCACGCCAGCTCAACGTTTCGCTGCCGGAAATCTTCAACACGCTGCAGATCTATCTCGGTTCCGTCTATGTCAACGACTTCAACAAGTTCGGCCGCACCTATTCGGTCCGCATGCAGGCCGATTCCGGCTTCCGGGCGAAGGCGGAAGACATTGGCGACCTGAAGGTCCGCTCGGGGTCGGGTGAAATGATCCCGCTATCGGCCCTGCTCAAGGTGGAGTCGAGCGCTGGACCCGACCGCGCCATGCGTTACAACGGCTTCCTTGCCGCCGATGTGAACGGCAACGCAGCGCCTGGTTTCTCTTCCGGACAGGCGCGTGCTGCCGTCGAACGCATCGCCGCCGAGACCTTCCCGGCCGGCATCGGCTATGAATGGACGGAGCTGACCTATCAGGAGATCATTGCCGGCAATTCCGCCTATCTGATCTTCCCGCTGTCGATCCTGCTGGTGTTCCTGGTGCTGTCGGCCCAATACGAAAGCCTGTCCCTGCCGCTGTCGATCATCATGATCGTTCCGCTCGGTTTGCTTGCCGCCCTCTTCGGCGTCTGGCTGACGGCCGGTGACAACAACGTCTTCACACAGATCGGGCTGATCGTGCTTGTGGGTCTCTCCGCCAAAAATGCCATCCTGATCGTGGAATTCGCGCGGGAACTGGAGTTCGCGGGATCGACGCCGTTCAAGGCGGTGATCGAAGCCAGCCGCCTGCGGCTGCGCCCGATCCTGATGACCTCGCTTGCCTTCATCATGGGCGTGGTTCCGCTGGTCACGTCGACAGGTGCAGGTTCGGAAATGCGCAGCGCCATGGGCGTGGCGGTATTCTCGGGCATGATCGGCGTGACGCTGTTCGGCCTGTTCATGACACCGGTCTTCTACGTGCTCGTTCGCGCGATGACCGGCAACCGGCCGCTCAAGCATGCGAGTCAGGGAAGCCACTTCGATGGCGAATCGGGCCACAATTCGGCCACGGTTCATCCCGCCCCGGTTCCGGCCGAGTAGAAAAAACACGCGCGGTGCGCAGGTTTTCCCGCCTGTGCACCGCGCGAATCAAGTCACTGAAACCACATTGTTTTCTTCGGCATTGACCGGCAAAAACCCCACTGAATGGGCCGTTCACAAAGACGTTTGGCACCGGAAAGCGCTTTTTGGGGTGACAAAAAGTTTCAAACTGTTACAGTTGCGTGACCAAGCCGACTATCGGCACTGACGAGCATGACCGGGTTTCGCGTTCCGCGGAGGTCGTTTAAATCAGGAGCAGACTTTGACAAGCGTTGCACCAGCCAATGACAACAGAAAGATCAGCGACGGGTTCTTCCCTCTGGTCGTGTTCCTTGTGGTCACCGAAATCGCAGCCACGGTGCTGCTGACTTTGCCAAATTGGTATTGAAACCCAAACCGGCGGAAACCAACATGTCCATCCTGCCCCTGCTGGCAGGAATGATCATTATCGTGATGCTCGCCGGGGTCCTCGTCATCTGATTGAGCCTTCTTTTTCAGGGTATTTCGTTTATCCGGCAATTCCTCCATGCAATCAATCAATTGGGATAACACGGGCGGGTGCTCTGTGATAATCTCGGTGCATTGAATTGATTTGGTCGCCGTCTTTCACCTCATAACGGCGACATGGAGAGCCCGATGAAACGTGCAACCTGTTCCGTGTTGCTTCTCATTCTGTTCGTTGCCGGATGCCAGACCATTACCCCGGAAGAGCGCCGCGCCATCGATGGCCGGACCTGTTCGTCCTATGGTTTCAAGCGAGGAACGGACGCCTTTTCCCGCTGCCTGCTCGACCTGGAGCTGGACCGCCGCGCCACAAACCGGGCCCAATTCGACGACATGCGGTTCAATTCGCCACCCCTGATTATCTATGGGGGCCGCCATTACCGCTGGTAAGATATAAACAGGGACAGCGATGTCCCTTGACGGGTTTTGAAACTTCACGAAAAGGTCGTGAACTCTTTTGGCACCCGTCAAAACACAGACGAATCAAAAAGGACAATATTGATGCGAAGCCTGTTTTTTGCCGTAGCGGTGGCTGCGGGTCTTTTTGCTGCTGAAAGCCAGGCACAAGGTACGCCCAATGCCACTGCCCCCGGTGCCAACACCCCGAGTGCCACTGCGCCAGGCGCCAATGCCCAGGCCACACGCTCCCGCGCCGAACAGGATGCCATGTCCACGCGCATCCGCAAGAACCGCCCCGCCAAGCGGACCTATGCGCGCGAGGAGAGCCGGCGGCAGCTGACGGCGGAATATAATCGCCGCGCCCGGGTTTTCGGCCGGGCCAGCGCCGACCGCTGGCTGGCGACCCAGCGCCCCTGACCACCATTGCTTCCTGCGCATCTGCCGGCCTCCCGCCGGCGGATTTTTTGTGTTGCCGGCCCGTCTTGACAAAGGCCGCCCGTTCGCACGACTATTGCCGGGCTGCGTAGGGCGCATCGGCACGAGGCCGAAAGGGCAATGCCCGCCTGCGTCAATTGACAACAGATGCGCCAATGCCGAACCTCGAAAACCTCAGAAAGCAAGCCAAGCAGTATCTGCGCTGGCATCGTGAACGGTATCATCCCGTTGCCGCCGAAATCCGGGCCGCCCTGCCGCGGTTCCGGCATCTCGATGACAATGATGTGCTGGATGGGCCATTCAGGCTCAGCGATGCGCAGGAACTTGTGGCACGCCAGCGGGGTTTCGAAGGGTGGCAGGCGCTCCTATCAGGAGCCCAGACCATGAGCACACCCAGCCAACAACCCGCGCCGCGCGCCGTCCTCAGTTCCATCGCTGCCCAGCTTTTCGTCGCCGATATCCAGCGGTCATGCGACTTCTATACCGGCAAGCTCGGCTTCGCCGTTGATTTCCTCTATGGCGAACCACCCTTCTACGGACAGCTCGGCCGCGACCGGGCCAAGCTTGCCTTGCGGCTGGTCTGCGAGCCCGTCTTTAACGGCGATATCCGCAGCCGGGAACATCTGCTTTCCGCCGCCATCGCCGTCGACAGCGCCGCCGAGATCAAGCAGCTCTTTCTCGATTTCCAGGCGGCGGGCGTGTCCTTTCACCAGACGCTGAAGAAGGAACCGTGGGGCGCGCGAAACTTCATCGTGTCCGACCCGGACGGCAACCTCATTCTGTTTGCCGGCCCGGCAGACTGAGCGGCGGGATGGCCTGCTCCACATATCCCGGCATTTTCACGGCTTGTTGTCTTGTCAGCGCCGGATTCCTGTGGATGTAAGGAGCCATCTGATCAGGGAAAAGCAGCGGCGTGAGCAAGTTTCCATGGAATGACCGGGCAGGAAAACTGTCGGCCATCAAAATCGCAGCCCTCCTTGCTGCCTTTATCCCCCTGGTGTTCATCACCACGGGCTATAAGGTCAATATTCTCGGACCGCGGCCCATCACGGAAGCCATCCACCAGACCGGTGACTGGGCGATCCGCTTTTTCCTGATCTCGCTCGCCATAACGCCGCTGCGCCATATCACCCGCTGGAACAGGCTTATCCTGATCCGGCGCATCCTTGGCCTCACCGCCCTCGCCTATGCGGCCCTGCATTTTTCGCTCTATATCGCCGACCAGAACGGCAATCTGCTGCGGGTGGCCAGCGAGATCTGGCTGCGCATCTACCTGTTGATCGGCTTCACCGCATTGCTAGGCCTGGTTGCGCTTGGCGTGACCTCCACCGATGGCATGATCCGCCGCATGGGCAGGAACTGGAACCGGCTGCACGCGCTCGCCTATCCGCTGGCGACGCTCGGCGTCCTGCACTTTTTCATGCAGTCGAAGGCCGATGTCACGCAGGCAACGCTGATGGCGGGTTTTCTCATTGTGCTTCTGCTCTACCGCTTTGCCCATGCGCGGGGGGTTGTCCTGTCTTCGCCGTGGACGCTGCTCGCCATTGCCGTGCTGGCGGCGCTTGCAACCGCGCTGGCCGAATATGCGTGGTTCGCGCTCGCCACCCGAATTCCGCCGATGCGGGTGCTGCTGGCCAACCTTTCCTTCGCCTATTCGATCCGCCCGATGTGGTGGGTGCTGGCGGCGGCGCTGCTTCCGGCCCTATGGGTTGGCATAAAGCCGGTGGCAAACCGGCAGGCGCGCAAACTCAATCCTGTCACACCGAAATAACAGACAGGTTTTGCTTTTCACCGCCGGAAAAAATGCTATCGCTGTGGCCATGGAACCGCAGCTTACACCCCTGATTGAATCGCTCCCCTCCACCGTGCCCTTCGTCGGACCGGAAACACTGGAACGCCAGCGCAACCGGCTGTTCCGCGCCCGGCTTGGCGCCAATGAAAGCGGGTTTGGACCGGCACCATCGGTCATCGCAGCCATGCGCGACGCGGCGCCGGAGGTGTGGAAATATTGCGACCCGGAGAATTTCGACCTGAAAGCGGCACTCGCCGCCCATCTCGCCGTCACCCCGCGCAATATCGTGGTCGGCGAAGGCGTCGACACCCTGCTGGGGCTGACCGTTCGCCAGTATGTGCGCGAGGGAACGCCGGTTGTTACCTCGCTCGGCGCCTATCCCACCTTCAACTTTCACGTGGCCGGGTTCGGCGGGCGGCTTGTGACGGTTCCCTACCGGAATGACCGGGAAGACCTCGATGCCCTGCTGGATGCCGTCATTCGCGAAAAGGCGCCGCTGGTCTATTTCTCCAATCCCGACAACCCCATGGGAACATGGCACGAGGCATCGGAAATCAGCGCCTTCATCGCCGCCCTGCCCGAAACCACCCTGCTGATTCTTGACGAAGCCTATGGCGAGACCGCCCCGGCTTCCGCCCTGCCCGCCATCGACGTCTCGCGGCCCAATGTGCTGCGCATGCGCACCTTCTCCAAAGCCTATGGCCTCGCCGGCATGCGCTGCGGCTACGCCATTGGCGGGGAGCGCCAGATC
Organism: Phyllobacterium sp. 22229; assembly: GCF_052056495.1. Classification (NCBI taxonomy): domain Bacteria; kingdom Pseudomonadati; phylum Pseudomonadota; class Alphaproteobacteria; order Hyphomicrobiales; family Phyllobacteriaceae; genus Phyllobacterium; species Phyllobacterium sp. 22229. The sequence continues at coordinate 39,918 of NZ_JBQEPA010000011.1, read as the reverse complement.
ACCGCCTTCGACAAGATCCGCAACCATTTCGGCATGAACCGCATGGTGCAGATCGCAGCGCTGGCCGCCCTTGCCGATCAACCCTATCTCAATGCGGTGGTAGCGCGGATCATTGCCGGGCGCGACCGCATTGCCGCCATCGCCGCCAGGAACGGCCTCGCTGCCATTCCGTCCGCCACCAATTTCGTCACCATCGATTGCGGACGCGATGGCACCTATGCCGCCAGCGTGCTGAGCGGCCTCATCGAGCGCGACATTTTCGTCCGCAAGCCCATGGCTCCCGTGCTTGACCGCTGCATTCGTGTCAGTGTCGGATTGGACGAGGAACTGGGCCTGTTCGAGGAAAAGCTCACCGAGACACTGGCTGCACTGAAGTAAATCTGGATCGCAGACTGCGAGAGCAGATCAGAACTGCACCGACATGGACTGGAACCGAATATGGCTTTGAATGGCGATACCCGCCCTGGTGATACCAACAGCGGCACCCCACACCGGCACGCGATCAACCGGACATTCGCGGCCCTTGGCGGCCTCATCGGCGCCGCCGGCATCGCCGCCTATGCCGCCGCCGCACACAGCGCCAGCGCCCATATGAGCACGATTGCCCCCATCCTGTTCATCCATGCCCCGGCTTTCCTCGCCCTTGCAATCCTGGCGAAAATCAGCCGCGCGGCCTATGGCGGCGGCCTCGCGCTTTTGCTCGGCCTCATCCTGTTCATCGGTGATCTCGCTTCCCGCGACATCACCGGCGACCGCCTGTTCCCCTACGCCGCGCCTGCAGGCGGCACACTGCTCATCCTTGGCTGGCTGCTCATCGCCGCCACGGGTCTCCGGGCCCTCGATTTCAAGCGGTAATAATCGCCTGTCTGTCCGCGCTCAACCTGGCCGAGCCGGGCAGATCACGTCGTCCCCTTCAGCCTGGCATTGCAAAGCTTGTAGTAACCACCGCCTTTCTCGATCCAGCGCATGCCGCCGAGTGTGTTGTTGTCCTTGTTGATGTGATACTGCTCCAGGCACGTATGCATACGCGCCCTGGCCGGTTTCTCCGCCGCGAACTTGCTTGAGACAGCGCTTGGAAACACCGGCGACTTCGTCACCCCGGCCGTCTCGCTGCCCTTTGGCGCGGCCTGCGTACCGGCCCCCTGCGCCTCATCCGCCGCCGCCGCAAATGGCGCTTTCGCGCATTCCTCCTTGCGGAATTCGTTCCAGCTTTTCGCGCTGCCCGCCGCTTGTGCGGCTTTGTACTTTGCGCTGCATTCCTTCATTGAAACAGCCTGCGCCGGCACACCCCCTGCCAGCAGAACAATTGCAGCGGCCAGCGCAGGCAACAGATGTTTGAATTCTCGACCAACCATGGATTTCAACTCTCAGTCTTTTGAAAAACGCTATTCAATCAAAGGCATAGTGAAGACTGGCAAAGGCATAGTGAAGACTGGCAATAAACTGAATCTACCCGATTTTGCGCCGCGCCACCACCAGGCGCCTCTCATCACTTCGTCTGATATCCTTCACCTCGCAGTTGTGAAAACCGGTACCGGCAGTTGAATTTCCCGCTTGAATGAATTGAACGATCGTTTTATTAATGCCGCATGGCGCGAACAATCGGCTCAGACGGCGAAAAGACTCAGGCAGCGATTCATACCGCGGCACGGCGGCTGATTGCCAAGGTGGGTTATGAGGCCATGTCGATGCGCCAGCTGGCGGAGAAAGTCGGCGTGCAGCCTGCCGCCCTCTACCGCTATCACCCCACCAAGCAGGACCTGCTCTTTGCCGTGATGCGCGACCACATGGACCGGCTGCTGGCGGCCTGGCAAGCCGAAAGCCGGGACGTGACAGTGCCGCTCGAACGTCTTGCCGCCTTCATCCGCTTTCACATCCGCTACCATGTGGAGCGCCGCGACGATGTGCACATTGCCAATATGGAACTGCGCAGCCTGCAGGGGATGAAGCTGGCCATACTGGTGGCGCTGCGGGCGGTCTATGAGAACGAGTTGCGGCTGATCCTCGAGGCGGGCAGCACATCCGGTCAATTCGATATCGACGATATTCCGCTGACGACCCGGGCCATCATCGCCATGACCACCGGGGTGAATGTCTGGTTTCGCCCGGACGACAGGCTTACTGTCACGCAGATTGCGGAAAAATACGTCACTATGGGATTGCGCCTTGTGGGCGCCAAGAACTTCACGACAAAGGACATGGGAGATTAGCATGTATCAGTCAGGTCTGCGATTTGGACTTTCGGACGATCTTGAAGCGCTGCGCGAGACAGTGCACCGGTTCGCGCAGGAACGCATTGCGCCGCTTGCCGCCGAAACCGACCGGTCCAACCAGTTCCCCATGCATCTCTGGCAGGAAATGGGCGCGCTCGGCCTGCTCGGCATGACGGCAAACCCGGATTTCGGCGGCTCGGGCCTCGGCTATCTCGCCCATGCCATTGCCGTGGAGGAGATTTCCCGCGCATCGGCGTCCGTCGGCCTGTCCTACGGCGCGCATTCCAACCTCTGCGTGAACCAGATCAACCGCTGGGGCACGGACGCGCAGAAGGCGAAATACCTGCCAAAGCTGTGTTCGGGCGAGCATGTGGGTTCACTCGCCATGTCCGAACCCGGTGCCGGTTCCGATGTCGTGTCGATGAAGCTGCGGGCCGACAAGAAGAATGACCGCTATGTGCTGAACGGTAACAAGATGTGGATCACCAACGGTCCCGATGCCGACACGCTTGTTGTCTACGCCAAGACCGATCCCGCCGCCGGATCGCGCGGCATGACGGCGTTTCTGGTCGAGAAAGGCGTCAAGGGTTTTAGCACGGCGCAAAAGCTCGACAAGCTCGGCATGCGCGGCTCCAACACCTGCGAACTGGTGTTCGAGGATTGCGAGATCCCGTTCGAGAACGTGCTCGGCGAAGAGGGCAAGGGCGTGCGCATCCTCATGTCCGGCCTCGATTATGAACGGGTCGTGCTCGCCGGCGGTCCGCTCGGCATCATGGCCGCCTGCCTCGATGTGGTGGTGCCCTATGTGCATGAGCGCAAGCAGTTCGGCCAGCCGATCGGCGAATTCCAGCTGATGCAGGGCAAGCTTGCCGACATGTACACGACGATGAATGCCTCGCGCGCCTATGTCTATGCGGTTGCTGCGGCCTGCGACCGCGGCGAGACCACACGCAAGGATGCGGCCGGCTGCATTCTCTATGCGGCTGAGAAGGCCACCTGGTGTGCGCTCGAAGCCATCCAGGCGCTCGGCGGCAATGGCTACATCAATGATTACCCGACCGGACGGCTGCTGCGCGACGCCAAGCTCTACGAAATCGGTGCAGGCACCAGTGAAATCCGCCGCATGCTGATCGGGCGCGAAATGTTCGGGGAGAGCGCGTGAATGGCATGAATTCTATTTTATGTCATTCTTTGGTAGAATTGCCATGTTTTATGAATGATGGCAGATTTCTGCCATTGTGGCGTGAGGAGTTCGACATGGTTTCTGATAAAGGCGCCAAAGGCTTCGAAGAGGAGCCTCACAAATTTGACCATTCCCCTACACAACCGCCGGTAATTGAATCGAAAACCATCAGTGCAACGGTCGGCGAAGGCGGGCGGCTCGTGATCCCGGCAGAGCTGCGCAAACTCATGGAGCTTTCACCGGGCGAAGGTGTCGCGCTGCGTGTCGTGGACGGCGTCCTGCATGTTATATCGGCGACGATGGCGCTCAAACGGGTACAAGCCATAGCAAGCAAACTCAGGAAGCCCGGCGTAAGCTTCGTCGACGAATTCATTGCAGACAGGCTCGCCGAACAGCGTGCTTCGGACGAACGATTTGATCGCCTGCATCGGGAAGCGATGGAGCGTGCAAACGAACCGTCTCCGGATAAGGAGCCGCGTCGCTAGTATGAAAGTGGTCGTGGACGCATCAATTGTTCTGGCGATTTTCCTCAAGGAGCCGCGCGTTGAACACGCCGTTGGCCGGATAAAGGGCGCCTTGTGTTCAACCGTGAATCTGACCGAAATCTTGACACGTTGTGCCGATGGAAACGTTCCTGCGCGCGCCGCCTTCGATTTTCTTGGCTCACACGGAATTACCTTCGCTGATCATGACGAAGATCTCGCGCTGACCGCCGCATTGCTCCGTCCGGCAACCCGTCACAAGGGTCTTTCACTCGGCGACCGTGCCTGCCTTGCTCTTGCCATACGGGAAGGCGCCACTGCCATCACCACCGACCGCGCCTGGGCTGACCTTGATGTCGGCTGCCACATCGAAGTGATCCGATAGGAGAATACATGACCATACTTCAGTCCCAGATCACCACCACATCCGAAACCTTTGCCGCCAATGCGGAGCGCATGCGCGCCCTTGTCGACGACATCAAGGCCAAGGCTGCGCTGGTGAGCAAGGGCGGCACCGACGAAGCACGCAAGCGCCATACCGCGCGCAACAAACTGCTGCCGCGCGACCGGCTGGCTCAGCTGCTTGATCCCGGCTCGCCCTTTCTGGAAATCGGCCAGTTTGCTGCCTGGGACATGTATGGCGACACAATCTCGTCGGCCGGACTGATCGCCGGGATCGGCCGCGTTTCCGGTAAGGAGGTGATGATCGTCGTCAACGATGCCACGGTCAAGGGCGGCACCTATTATCCGCTCACCGTGAAGAAGCATCTGCGCGCGCAGGAAATCGCCATGCAGAACAACCTCCCCTGCATCTATCTCGTCGATTCCGGCGGCGCGAACCTGCCGAACCAGGACGAGGTTTTCCCGGACCGCGAACATTTTGGCCGCATTTTCTACAACCAGGCGAACATGTCGGCGGCGGGGATTCCGCAGATTGCCGTGGTCATGGGATCGTGCACGGCGGGCGGTGCCTATGTGCCGGCCATGTCGGAAGAAACCATCATGGTCAAAGGCCAGGCGACCATCTTTCTTGCCGGCCCGCCGCTGGTGAAGGCTGCGACCGGCGAGGATGTGACAGCGGAGGACCTTGGCGGCGCCGAGGTGCATACGCGCGAGTCCGGCGTTGCCGATCACTATGCCATGGACGATGCCCATGCGCTTGCCATCGCCCGGCGCATCGTCGGAAACCTGAATCGAAAGAAAGAGATAGGGCTCGACCTTCGCAAAGTGAGTCCGCCTCTTTACGATCCGCGTGAACTCTACGGCATCGTGCCGACCGACCTGCGCCAGCCCTATGATGTGCGCGAAGTCATCGCCCGCGTGGTCGACGGTTCCGAATTCGACGAGTTCAAGCAGAATTACGGCACCAGCCTGATCACCGGCTTTGCCCATCTCTACGGCATGCCGGTCGGCATCATCGCCAACAATGGCGTGCTGTTTTCCGAAAGCGCGCTGAAAGGCACGCACTTCATCGAGCTGTGCACCCAGCGCGGCATTCCGCTGGTCTTCCTGCAGAACATCACCGGTTTCATGGTCGGCCGTTCCTACGAGGCGGGCGGTATTGCCAAGGACGGCGCCAAGCTGGTGACGGCGGTTGCCACGGCGCGCGTGCCCAAGGTGACGATGATCATCGGCGGCTCGTTTGGGGCAGGCAATTACGGCATGTGCGGCCGCGCCTTCTCGCCGCGCTTCCTGTGGATGTGGCCCAATGCCCGCATTTCCGTCATGGGCGGCGAACAGGCGGCAACGGTGCTGGCGCTGGTCAAGCGCGAGGGGATCGAGCGCAAGGGCGGTGACTGGCCAGCCAGCGACGAGGCAGCCTTCCGCGCGCCGATCCTGGAAAAATACGAGCGCGAGGGCCATCCGCTCTACTCCTCGGCCCGCCTGTGGGACGACGGCATCATCGACCCGGCCAAAACCCGTGAGGTTCTCGCCCTTTCACTTTCCGCAGCCCTGAATGCACCCGTGGAGGATACCACATTCGGTATCTTCAGGATGTAAGGAGAAAAACCATGACAACAATGTTCTCCAGAATCCTCATTGCCAATCGCGGTGAAATTGCCTGCCGGGTCATCCGCACGGCGCAGAAGATGGGCATCGGCACCGTCGCCGTCTATTCCGACGCCGACGCCGATGCACTGCATGTGGCGATGGCCGACGAGGCCGTGCATATTGGCGGCTCCTCCGTATCGGAAAGCTATCTGCGCGCCGACCGCATCATTCAGGCGGCCATCGATACGGGCGCCGAAGCCATTCATCCGGGCTATGGGTTCCTGTCGGAAAACCCCGGCTTTGTCGATGCCGTGGTCAAGGCCGGACTGGTGTTCATCGGCCCCTCGGCGGATTCCATCCGTGCCATGGGCCTTAAGGATGCCGCCAAGCGGCTGATGGAAAAGGCCGGCGTGCCTGTCGTTCCCGGCTATCACGGCGAAGCGCAGGAACTCGTCGTGCTCGCGTCCAAGGCGCGCGAGATCGGCTATCCCGTGCTGATCAAGGCACGCGCGGGCGGCGGCGGCAAGGGCATGCGCAAGGTCGACAGCCCCGATGATTTCGCCGAAGCACTGGGCAGCGCACGGCGCGAAGCCAAGAGCGCCTTCGGCGACGACCGGGTGCTCGTGGAAAAATACGTCGCCAAGCCGCGCCATATCGAAGTGCAGGTGTTCGGCGACAATCACGGCAATGCGGTGCATCTCTACGAGCGCGACTGCTCGCTGCAGCGCCGCCACCAGAAGGTGATCGAGGAAGCCCCTGCTCCCGACATCACGCCGGAGATGCGCGCGGCGATGACCGATGCTGCCGTGAAGGCGGCCAAGGCCATCCACTATTCCGGCGCGGGCACGATCGAGTTCATCGTCGATGCCAGTCAGGGGCTGCGGCCGGACGGTTTCTGGTTCATGGAAATGAACACGCGCCTGCAGGTCGAGCATCCCGTGACCGAAATGATCACCGGGCTTGATCTGGTGGAATGGCAATTGCGCGTGGCGGCAGGCGAACCCCTGCCGCTGACGCAGGCGCAGATTCCGCTGAATGGCCATGCCGTCGAAGCGCGGCTTTATGCGGAAGACCCGGCCAAGGGCTTTCTGCCGGCCATCGGCACGCTGCATCACCTCACCTTCCCCGCCGCTGTCCGGGAAGGTACGGTGCGCATCGAAACCGGCGTTCGTCCGGGCGATACCATTTCCCCCTATTACGATCCGATGATTGCCAAGATCGTCGTCCACGCGAACGATCGTGCGAGCGCCCTGCGTGCCATGGAAGATGCCCTCCTGCACACGGAGATTGCGGGAACGGTCACCAATGCGGCGTTTCTGGCCGCACTGGCACGCCATCCGGGCTTTGCCGCCGGGGATGTCGATACGGGGCTGATCGACCGCGACCTTCACAGCCTTGTCGTTCCCGTGGCCATGCCCGCGGGTGCCCGGGAATTGGCCGTGCTTTACGCCAGCGGCCTCCTGACAAAGGTCGTCTCCGACGATCCCTGGACAGCCCTGCGCGGCTACAGCCATCTCGCGCCATCGCAATATCCGGTGACGCTGGGCGAGCCCGGCCATATCACCCGCTATGGCATTGCGGTTCTGGGCGATGACCGTTTCGAGGTCACCGCGCCCGATGACACCCTTGACCTGCGGGTCCGGCGCGATGGGAATGGCTGGCATATCACCGGCAAGGGCATCAACCTGCGCGCGAAAACCGCTGCAATCCCGCAAGGCATCGCAATCATCGCCAGGGGCGTCGTGGCAACCTTCGCGGTGCCGGATCCCCTGCAGCAGGCCGAAGAGGCGGGCGGCGCGGGCGACCGGCTGACCGCACCCATGCCGGGTCTGGTGAAATCCGTCCGGGTCTCCGCCGGCGATCTCGTCAAGAAGGGGCAGGTTCTCCTGGTGCTGGAGGCCATGAAAATGGAACACTCCATCACCGCCCCGCATGACGGCAGGATCGCCGAGATCGTCAGCGAGGGATCGCAGGTCAAGGAGAAGACAGCCCTTGTCCGCTTTGAAGAGACGGAAGCTGCCGTGTTGACCAAGATTTGAAGCAGAAATGACAAACAGTCGTGCTAGTCGTATATCTGTAACCAGCACCAGCCGCCTACTTCAGTCGCAGGAATTTCCCGTTCACAGCAGAGGAGATCGACCATGGCTACCAAATCACTGCAGACGATCAAACGCGCGCCCACCGCAACCCCCAGTGACCTCGGAGCAGAGGCAACCCGTGACATCGCAGCCGCCGTCAACGCGCTGCTTGCCGATACATTCGCCCTCTATCTGAAGACGAAGAATTTCCATTGGCACATGAGCGGCCCGCATTTCCGCGACTACCATCTGCTGCTGGACGAACAGGCTGCGCAGATTTTTGACATGACCGATGTCCTGGCCGAGCGCGTGCGCAAGATCGGCGGGACAACCCTGCGTTCCATCGGGCAGATTTCCGCCCAGCAGCGCCTGCTCGACAATGACGCCAATTTCGTCACGCCGGAGGACATGCTGGCCGAGCTGCGCGACGATACCAAGAGTTTCATCAGCTATCTGCGCCAGGTGCACGAGCTTTGCAGCGACTATCATGACAGCGCCACAACCAGCATCATCGAGAATTACATCGATGAATCCGAGCGCCGCCACTGGTTCCTGTTCGAAGCAACCCGCACGGGTCCCGCCAGCGTCTGATCGCAGAAAAGAGAAGATTGACCTGAACAAACGGCATGGACCCCGCCCTCGCGGGCAAACGGCAGCATGCCGTTTCAAGCCTTTGCTGCTTCAATGGAACCAGTTCCGTTGAAGCAGCAAAGGCTCTAATCGTTTGCCTTGGTCATTTTCGCGCGCTTGTCGCGGTTCTGCGTATCGGCGATAAGGGCTTCCACGGCGGAAATATTCAACGCCAGCGTGGCTATCCTTCTCAGGGTGTTATTGTCAGGAAAACTATTGGTCTTTGCAGTCAAAATTATCAACTCTTTTTGAGCATGGCTCAACTTTGATAATAATGCCCCAAGCTCGTCCTGCATAACTTCCCCGTCTTCTTCAAGAATCAGAAAATTCCATAAACCGTTTACTTAACTGATATCCCAGTGTTCGCAACCCCTAAGAGTTGCGAAAGACTCACTAAAAAACCACATTAATTCGAATTAACTATCATAACTTTCATGACAAGTTTAATCATAGCATCTCACAGAAATTCACACCACAAAGATAAAATAAACTAGATAATAATATTTAATACATAATCAATTCTGTAAATAATAATAACTAATATATTTTAATCTACATATTCTTTAATATTTACAATAAAAATTCAATAATTACCTTAAGGTCATAAAGCACATCTCTTGCCCCTCATTTTGCACCCCTCCTCGATTAAAGCACAGCAATTCAAAACGTGCTGGGTTGCAACCCTATCCTGCGAACAACGATCTACCACATCGCGACGCAGTCTAACGGCTAGGTTGCAATCAATCCGATAATCTCGTCCTGATTGCGTCAATAATGTGGAAATCGCAAAGAAGAGTGTGAGCGCCGGTCCGGCTGCGCCGTCAGCGATGACGTCTGTTCCCGCGCAGCAGGTATGCCCGCAGCCGTTTCAGGCGATAATAGCGGGCGATCCCGGCCACGTCCTGCCGCGTGACGCCAGCATCGCGCAGCAAATGTTCATCCGGCTTGCGTGACAGGGCCGCGAGTTGGCGCGCTTCCCGATCAGCGCTTTGCACAACCTTCCAAAGATTTGAAATCAGGCGGAAAACCGGCATGGCACTGGTCTCGAATGGTGAACGACCACCATGCTTGACCCAAGCATTGACATACATCAAACGAATAGAAATTATGCCTGTCATTCGAAATTTTAATCACAGGTGCCGCATGAATCCTCCGCTTGACAGTGACCTGCTGCGCACATTCCTGGCCGTGGCAACGGCCGGAAATGTCACCCGCGCGGCGGAAAAGATCGGACGCACGCAATCGGCCGTAAGCATTCAGATCAAGCGGCTTGAAGAGGTTCTGGGCGAAAGCGTTTTTGCCCGCGGCTCACGCGGCGTTGCGCTGACCGCCCAGGGCGAAGCGCTGCTCGTCAACGCGCAGCGCATCGTCGCGCTGCTGGATGAAACCATGGCGGCGATCCGGGCCAAGCCGCTCGGCGGCCCCGTGCGGATCGGCATTCCCGAAGAATATGGCTATACGGTGCTGCCGCGCGCGCTTGCCGCCTTTGCCAGCCAGCATCCGCAGGTGGAGGTAACGGTCAAATGCGGATATTCGGCGCAGCAACTGGCCGCGCTGGATGCCGATCAGCTTGACCTTGCCGTCATCTTCAACTGGGAGCCGCCGACAACCGGCGAGGTTTTGTTTGTCGACCCCACCGTCTGGGTCACGTCGGAGGTGCATTGCGTGCATGAAATCGCGCCCGTACCCATCGCGATTTATGAGCGGTCGGACTGGTGCCGGAAATTCGCCATCGGATCGCTGGAGCGCAACAGGATCGATTATCGCGTGGCCTATAGCTGCGATACGGGCGGTGGGCTGAAAATAGCCGCGGTTTCTGGCCTTGCCATCGCCCCGCTGGCGCGCAGCAATATTCCGCCGGGCTGCCGTGAACTGACCGATGCGGAGGGTTTCCCGGTCATTGATTCATCAAATGTGGTGCTGCGCCGCAATCCGCGGATGACGAGCCCGGCGATTGACGGCATGGCCAAGGTGATCCGCGATGCGTTCCAACCCATGGGGTGAGCAATTCCCTAGGGAACCACTCTTTCGTGTCGAACCACGCAACGCGCGCCAATCATCGGCCATTCAGTGCGTGGTCATCCATTCGCGGGCTTCGCGCATGGCGGTCGCCAGATCGGCCTTGGTCATGGTTTTCACCAGTTCGGCCCGCAGCTCCGCAGCCCGTTCGCTGCCTTTGATTGCAGCGATGTTGAACCATTTGTGTGCGGCGACATGATCAACGGCGCAGTCACGGCCCGTGGCATACATGATGCCCATTTCGAAAAGGATGTCCGTTTCCGCGGTGCCGCCGACATGTCCGGCATCGATATTCTGAAGATCAAAGCGTGCCATTTTACCGAGTCCCTGTTTAAACCGATAAGCCCTGTTAGACTTCTGAGAACCGCCTGATTTGTTTGTTTTGGCGTGCTCTTTCGATGTTTTCGAGAATGCCACACAGCCCTCAAATTGCTGTTAAGGGGCATGATTAACTGGAGCCAAACAAAACAAAAACAACTGGTAAACTTCGGAATTCATTAAATATATCGCCCCAGCAATTGCAGGCATTTGGATCAAATTCGCTTAAAATGCCGTTATCCGATTTCAAGCCTTTGCTAACCAAGGCGCAGCTTCTTTTTGCCGGGCTTGCCTCCGTTCAGGCTGGAATCTCCCCGCCGTTCCACGCCGCCCGGATGCAAAAAACCCCGGCTGCGGGCGCACACAAGGCTTCCTTTCACGGTTTTTTTGAATTACGTTTACGTAAGGGACATGCAAATGGACGAGGAGAGATCCCATTTGCCGCACAACCCTTATCGGGAGGAACATATGAATCGCACGTTTTTATTGGCATGCGCCAGCGTCGTATTGATGGCCGGTCCGGTACTGGCCGAAGAACCGATCGTCGGCACGTGGAAGCGGCCGACCGGCACGCTTATCCAATACTCGTCCTGCGGAGCGGACAAGTATTGCGGCACGGTGCTGACCGGTGAATACAAAGGCAAATCCATCGGCGAGATGTCCGGCAAGGGCGGGACCTATAAGGGGCAGGTCAACAAGCTCGACGAGGGCAAGACCTATAATGGCAAGGCCAGCGTCAGCGGCAACACCCTGTCACTGTCCGGCTGCGTTCTGGGCGGGCTCATCTGCAAGAGCGAAAGCCTGACACGCCAGTAATTTTCAAACCACTGCCCCCTGCGGGAGCGCACGGCTCCCGCGGGGGTTTGTTTGTCCGTGTCAGATATGGTCCGCAACGAGGCGCGCCACCTTCTGATGAATGAGGTTGCGGCTGTCCGGCGTCCCCTTGGGATCATAGAGATAGACGGTCAGCACAATGGGCTTGCGATCAGGTGGCCAGATCACCGCAACGTCATTGGCCATGCCGCTGTCGCTGGTTCCAGTCTTGTCGCCGACCTTCCAGTCTTTTGGCAGCCCTGCCCGCAGACGCTTGTCACCAACCTTGTTGCCGACCAGCCAATCGGTGAGCTGCTTGCGCGACGGTTCCGACAGGGCGGTCCCGAGAACGGTCTTTTCCAGATTTTCACGCATGGCGGCGGGCGTCGTTGTATCTCTCGGATCGCCGGGTTTGGCTTCATTGAGTTCAGGCTCGCGCCGGTCCAGCCGGCTGATCGTATCACCCAGGGCGCGCGCATAATCCGTCATCCCATGCGATCCGCCCAGCGCATCGAGCATCAGGTTTCCAGCAGCATTGTCGCTCCAGGTGATGGCCGCCTCGCAAATGGCCGAAAGCGTCATGCCGTCGGCCACATGCTTTTCGGTAACGGGTGAATAGGTCACAAGATCGGACTTCCCATATCGGATGACCCGGTCGAGTTTCTCCTTCTTCTGATCCACCCGTGAAAGAATGGCAGCGGCGGCAAAGAACTTGAACGTGCTGCACATGGCAAACAACTCTTTCTCGCGGTAGCCGATGCGTTTACCGCTGCCCGTATCGTGCACCGAAACCCCAAGGCGTGCACCGCTTGCCTTCTCCAGGTCTTTGAACGCGGTTTCGAAATCCCATTCCTGCGCCGCGCCGGCCGACCTGATCGACAGCGATAGAGCCGGAACAACCAGCATCGACCCAACAAGTGCAGCGCGGCGTGTAATATGACCTGACATGTTTCATCTCCATCTCCGACATCGTGAATCGCAAGGCGGTCCTTGCCGGAGCGGAAACTGATGCCAGATGTGGCGCTTTCCAAGGAAAATGTGTGACGCAAAAAAGTGAGCCCCGGCAATGTTGACCTTGGCAAAATCAAAGTGTAATAAACCATCAGGTTATTTAACCTATCAGTTATGAGCAAACGGTTCGCCACAGGGAGCAAGAGCAATCATGACCGCAGCGCTGGCCCGCAGAGACAATGATCACGAACTGACAATCGTCCGGATCCTCGATGCACCTGTAGCGCTTGTCTTCAAGGCATGGTCGCAGCCGGAACATGTCATGCGCTGGTGGGGACCGAAGAATTTCACCTGCCCGAGCTGCCAGATGGATTTCAAAGAGGGCGGCGCCTATCGCTCGTCCATCCGCTCTCCCGATGGCGAGGAGGCCTGGATGGTCGGCCACTACACGCAAATCGTCGAGCCGGAGCGGATCGTCTTCACCTTTGCCTGGGAGGACACCGACGGACTGCAGGGGCCGCAGACGCTGGTGACGGTCACCCTGAGCGCACAGGGACAACGCACAAAGCTCGTCTTCCACCAGGCACCGTTCGATTCCGCCGAAGATCGGGATTCGCATGAGAATGGCTGGACCGAATGCATGGAACGGCTGGAGGCCTATGTCGAGCCGCTGGGCCGTCTTCACTGAGGAGCGTATGCCCCCGCTTATGGACTGATTATCGCTTGAACCAATATCAAGGAGGAAACGATGAACACCCATGCACACCCTGACGACCGCAAGGTTGTTTCCCGCGCCGAGTGGGACAAGGCCAGAAAGGCCTTTCTGCTGAAGGAAAAGGCGTTCACCAGACAGCGCGATGCCCTGAACCGCGAGCGCCGTGCGCTTCCGATGGTGCAGATCGAAAAGGATTATGTGTTCGAGGGGCCGAAGGGCAAGCTCGGCCTGTACGATTTGTTCGAGGGGCGCCGCCAGCTGATCGTCTATCATTTCATGCTGGGACCGGGCGAAGGCGAAGGCTGCCCCGGCTGCTCCTTCCTTGCCGACAGTATCGGCAATCTGGCGCACCTGCACGCCCGTGACACCACGCTGGTGGTTGTATCGCGCGCGCCCCTCGCCGAAATCGAAGCCTACAGAAAACGCATGGGCTGGACATTCCCGTGGGTGTCGTCTCACGGCAGTGATTTCAACTATGATTTTCACGTGACATTGGATGAGGCCGTCATGCCGCCCGTCTACAACTACACAACGGCCGAGGAATATGAACGCAAGGGCATGCCCTGGTTCATGCGGGGCGAGCAGCCCGGAACAAGCGTCTTCCTGCGCGACGGCGATACCGTCTACCACACCTATTCAAGTTATGGCCGCGGCGGCGACCTGCAGCTGGGCACCTACAACTATCTCGACCTGACGCCGCTGGGCCGGCAGGAGGGCTGGGATGGCACGCCCGATCTCGACGGCCTCGGCAAGAACTGGGTCAAGCGCCATGACGAATATGCCGGCACGGCCAAATCCGCCGATGACGCGTGCTGCCACTGATTTACCCAGGAGCTATCCGATGAAAAAAACCTATCATGGCAGCTGTCATTGCCAGGCCGTGCGTTTCGAATGCAGCATCGATCTCGATGCCGGTACGAGCAAATGCAATTGCTCGTTCTGCGGCAAGCTGCGGTTCTGGAAAGCCTTTATCGGTGGCGATGCGCTGCAGATTCTCGCAGGTGCCGACAATCTCACGCAATATCAGTTCGGCAGCAAAACCATCACGCATTCCTTCTGCAGGACCTGCGGCGTCAAGCCGTTCGGACAGGGCAATCTGGAGGTGATGGGCGGACCCTTCTATGCCGTCAACCTGTCCGTTCTCGATGACCTTTCGCTGGAGGAGCTGCTGGCGGCCCCATTGGAATATCAGGACGGCCTGCATGACAACTGGGGAGAGGCGCCGGCAGAAATCCGGCACCTGTAACATCATGAGAAATCCCCGGGATTGCAGCGGCAAATCCGGGGATTTGATGATTTTCTGCAGCTGCTTCCCGGTCAGCGCGCCCGTTGGCCGAACAGGATTTTCTGCGCTTCCTTGTCGTCGGCAAGATTACGGCGCGCTTCCTTGCCCAGATCCCTGCCCCTTTGAACAGCCGGTCGTGCAGCTACGGTCTCGAACCAGCGCTTGAGATTGGGAAAATCATTGAGATCCTGCCCCTGATTGGCGTAGGAGACAACCCAGCCGAATGACGCCATATCGGCGATGGAATAGTCACCGGCAAGATAGTCCCGGCCTTCCAGACGCCGGTTCATCACACCATAAAGACGGTTGACCTCGTTGGTGTAGCGGTTGATGCCGTATTCGATCTTTTCAGGCGCATATTGCCGGAAATGATGTGCCTGCCCCGCCATCGGCCCGAGGCCGCCGACCTGCCAGAACAGCCACTCTTCCACGGCGACACGCTTGCGCTCGTCCTGCGGATAGAACTTGCCGAACTTGCGGCCGAGATATTGCAGGATGGCACCGGATTCAAACACGGAGATCGGCTCGCCCCCGGGCCCTTCCGGGTCGATGATCGCGGGCATGCGATTGTTGGGCGCGATCTTGAGGAATGACGGCTCGAATTGCTCGCCCTTGCCGATATTGACCAGCTTGAGATCGTAGGGAACCCCAAGCTCCTCCAGCATGATGGAAATTTTCCAGCCGTTGGGTGTCGGCCAATAATAGAGTTCAATCGGCTTGGTCTGCGTCGTCATATCGATCTCCCGGGAGCAAAGTCTATCCGGTCAAACATAGGTGCCCGATGCCCGATCGCAATAGCCGGAACCCGATTTTCGCGGACTTTGACGGGAGCTCTGAAACGAATTGAAATTTCAGGCTTTTTGCCATCTCCCAACTGACATCCGTTTTCACTATATTAAGGGCATGAACAATCGAATCGGAACAAAGAAACCCGTCGCCATCAGCATGCCGCCCCATGTTGAACCCGAGGAATTTACCGACGCGAAAGCCGCCGTACAGGCGCTGATCGCCCTTTACGAGCGGAACACGCAGTTTTTGCGCGATGGCTTCGACAGGGTCGCCAAGGGCGAAGTGGAGAACAACACCCATTTTCGCGCCTTCTATCCGGAAGTGCGCCTGTCCACATCAAGCTATGCGCAGATCGACTCCCGCCTTGCCTTCGGCCACGTCTCTGCGCCCGGCCAGTACTCTGCCAACATCACCCGGCCTGACCTTTTTGAAAACTATCTGGAAGAACAGATCAGGCTGCTAATCCGCAATCATGGCGGCCCGGTGACCGTACAGGAATCGACCACGCCGATCCCCATTCACTTTGCCTTCCTCGAAGGCACCTATGTGGAATCCTCGGTTGCCGATGCGTTCCAGCGCCCGCTGCGCGATCTCTTCGATGTCCCCGATCTCAACGCGACGGACGATCGGATCGTCAATGGCGAATATGAGACCGACGATCTTGACGGGATCATGCCGCTGTCGCCGTTCACGGCGCAGCGCGTGGACTATTCCCTGCATCGCCTGTCGCACTACACCGCGACCCGCCCGGTGCATTTCCAGAACTATGTCCTCTTCACCAACTATCAGTTCTACATCGATGAGTTCTGTGCCCTGGCGCGGCGGCTGATGGCCGAGGGCGGCGGCGGCTACGAGCGGTTCATCGAACCGGGCAACCTGATCACCGAAGCCGGTGACGATGCACCGACGTCGGGCGTACCGATTGGACGGCTGCCGCAAATGCCTGCCTATCATCTGGCGAAGAAAGACAATGCCGGCATCACCATGGTCAATATCGGCGTCGGCCCGTCCAACGCCAAGACCATCACGGACCACATCGCCGTTCTACGGCCGCATGCATGGCTGATGCTCGGCCATTGCGCCGGGCTGCGCAACACGCAGGCGCTCGGCGACTATGTGCTGGCCCATGCCTATGTGCGTGAGGATCACGTGCTTGACGACGACCTGCCGGTCTGGGTACCGATCCCGGCGCTGGCTGAAGTGCAGGTGGCGCTCGAACAGGCGGTCGCTGAAGTCACCGGACTTGAGGGCTACGACCTGAAGCGCATCATGCGCACGGGTACGGTTGCCACCATCGACAACCGCAACTGGGAACTGCGCGACCAGCGCGGACCGGTGAAGCGGCTGTCGCAATCGCGCGCCATTGCACTCGACATGGAATCGGCAACCATTGCCGCCAACGGCTTCCGCTTCCGCGTGCCCTATGGAACGCTGCTGTGCGTCTCCGACAAACCGCTGCATGGCGAATTGAAGCTGCCGGGCATGGCAACGGAGTTCTACAAGCGTCAGGTGGCCCAGCATTTGCAGATCGGTATTCGCGCCCTGGAGAAGCTGGCGGAAATGCCGCCCGAAAAACTGCACTCGCGCAAGTTGCGCAGCTTCTTCGAGATGGCCTTTCAGTAGTAGAGACGAGCTTTTCTCGGCGGATGGCCTGATGATTTGGCAATTGTTGCTTGGAAGTACGGACAGAATGTCGTATTCTTCTGGAGTGGAGGTGGACTTTCGCCCACCTCCTTTTTCTAGGATATGAAATGAACCCGGAGGATCAGTGACCAGCTGCTCCGGGTTTTTTTCATTTCCAGCGTGATGCTCAGCGGCAGATACCACATCGCGTCACCTCCAGTTTTGAGAGCAAGGCCATTGCCATGGTCGGGTGGCCCATCCTCCCGATGCACCGGCTGGCTCGGTGCATGCTGCTTCACTCTCAAATGCCTGCGTGACGGGCACCTTTGCAAATTCCACGAAAACAGCAACGAATGCAGGGTTGAGCGCTGAGAAGCTCTGCATTTCACGGTTGTTGTAGCAGGCTGTTTTGAGGTGATAGGCGGATCATCGACGGAAAATCGGCTTGGAATTTGGGCCAGGATACCGTATTCTTCTGGAGTGGAGATGGGCTTTCGCCCACCTCCTTTTTCTAGATAGTGAATTGAACCCGGATGACCAGCGTCCAGCTAGTCCGGGTTCTTTTCACTTCCAGTGTGATGCTCAGCGGCAGATACCACATCGCGTCACCTCCAGTTTTGAGAGCAAGGCCATTGCTATGGTCGGGTGGCCCATCCTCCCGATGCACCGGCTGGCTCGGTGCATGCTGCTTCACTCTCAAATACCTGCGTGACAGGCACCTTTGCAAATTCCACGAGAACAGCAACGAATGCAGGGTTGAGCGCTGAGAAGCTCTGCATTTCATGGTTGTTTCAGCAGGCTGTTTTGAGGTGATAGGCGGATCATCGACGGAAAATCGGCTTGGAATTTGGGCCAGAATACCGTATTCTTCTGGAGTGGAGATGGGCTTTCACCCACCTCCGTTTTCTAGATAATGAATCGAACCCGGAGGGTCAGTGTCCAACTGCTCCGGGTTCTTTTCATTTCCAGAGTGATAACAAGCGGTCTATACCACATTGCTTCACCTCCAGTTTTGAGAGCAAGGCCATTGCCATGGTCGAGAGGCCCATCTTCTCGATGCACCGGCTGGCTCGGTGCATGCTGCTTCACTCTCAAACTCAGGATCACTCAATCCGCAACTTCGCAAATCCCGCACAAACAGCAACGAATGCAGGGTTGAAGTTTGAAGGCGGTGTGCATGTGAGAGTTGCGGTGATGGTCCGTCACGGAAGGAGCGGAGAATGCGATCCGGCATTCGGCATCTTGATTGCGTCGCAATTGACCGTTTAATGCGTGACCATGACCACAACGACAAAATCATCCTGGATAAAGCTCGCGGCCGTGCTTGTACCGGTCCTGCTGTCGGTGCCGCTGGTGCTTGGATTTTTCGGTGCCGTGCATCCGGTTTTCGA
The DNA here is from genome assembly GCF_052056495.1 of Phyllobacterium sp. 22229. NCBI lineage: Bacteria > Pseudomonadati > Pseudomonadota > Alphaproteobacteria > Hyphomicrobiales > Phyllobacteriaceae > Phyllobacterium > Phyllobacterium sp. 22229. The sequence goes on along the minus strand of NZ_JBQEPA010000011.1, from coordinate 21,436 downwards.
TGCCTTTGCGCACTTCCGCATGCACCTCGCCGCGCTCATGATCCTCACGGCACTGCCAGCCCTTTTCATGGGGTTGTGGCGGGAAGGTCTGATGACCATCATTCTGGCGGTCATGGCCCTGTCGACCGTGCTGGCCCCTGCTCCCGCACCCGCGTCAGCGGGAACGCCGCCAGCCGCGGCGCCATCCAGCCAGCCGCAATACACGCTGCTGCAGTTGAATCTTCGTTTCGACAATGCCGACCAGACGCAGGCTATCCGTCTGATTGCGCAGCAGAGCCCCGACGTCATCACCCTGCAGGAGGTTTCGGACAGCTGGCGGGCGAAGCTTGCGGCGATCGAAGCGCGGTATCCCTACAATCTCTACTGCCCCAGCAGCAAACGCATCGGCGGCGTGGCGATCCTCTCCCGCCGCCCCTTTGCGCTGGGCACGACGCCGCAATGCATCGGCAACGCCCTTGCCGGCCTCGCACGGATTGATTTCGGCGGACGCACGGCACTGGTTGCCGCCCTGCACCTGGACTGGCCTTGGCCATTTGCGCAACCCGACAATGTCGAGGAAATGCGGCCCTATTTCGAACGGCTGCAGGGACCAATGATTGTTGCCGGTGATTTCAATGCGGCACCGTGGAGCCAAACCGTTCGCCAGATCGCCGTGGCCAGCAAAACCATGCCGGCGGATGGCTTGCGCCCGAGCTGGCTGATCAACGGCACGCTGGCGAAGGCGGCCAGATGGGTCGGCCTGCCGCTTGATCATATTCTCGTATCAAGCCGCATATCGGGCACGAGCGTCGAAACGCTCGGGCCGGCCGGCTCGGATCACCTGCCGCTGCTTCTGCGGTTCGCAATCGATGCGGCAGCTGATGACGGCCCGGATTTGCAGACTGTGATGCTTGGCCGCGATGCCACGGAGCCTCTGCTGCAGGGCCAGTAAAAAGCCCGGATCAACCGGGCTCTTCATCACATGCTGGTATAGACCGGCCCCTCACCGCCCTGCGGCGGCACCCAGTTGATATTCTGGTTCGGGTCCTTGATATCGCAGGTCTTGCAGTGAACGCAGTTCTGCGCGTTGATCACGAATTTCGGGCCGGTGCTTTCCTCGACCCATTCATAAACACCCGCCGGGCAATAGCGCGTCGATGGCCCGGCAAAGACATCGTGTTCCGATGACTTCTGCAGCGCCGGATCCTTGACGATGAGGTGGACCGGTTCGTTTTCCTCGTGGTTGGTGTTGGACAGGAACACCGAGGACAGCCGGTCGAAGGTCAAGACGCCATCGGGCTTGGGATAGGCGATCGGCTTGTGCCTGGCTGCCGGTTCCAGCGATGCCGCGTCGGACTTGCCGTGCTTCCACGTGCCAAAGGGTGACCAGCCGCCGAAAATCGTGTTCAGCCACATATCGATGCCGCCAAGCACCACGCCGCCGACAGTGCCGAGTTTCGACCACATCGGCTTGACGTTGCGTACGCGCTTCAGGTCCTTGCCGATTTCGCTGGTGCGCCAGGCGTTTTCGTAGGAGATCAGCTCGTCATTGGCCCGTCCCGCCGCCAGTGCCTCGGCCGCATGTTCGGCCGCCAGCATGCCCGAGAGCATGGCATTGTGCGATCCCTTGATGCGCGGCACATTGACGAAACCAGCCGAGCAACCGATCAGCACGCCGCCGGGGAAGGACAGTTTCGGCACCGACTGCCAGCCGCCTTCTGTGATCGCCCGTGCGCCATAGCCAAGGCGCTTGCCGCCCTCGAACGTGCCGCGGATGGCCGGATGCGTCTTGAAGCGCTGGAATTCCTCGAACGGCGACAGATAGGGATTCTTGTAGTTGAGGTGCATGACGAAGCCGACAGCCACCGTATTGTCCTCAAGGTGATAGAGGAACGAACCGCCGCCCGTCTTCAGGTCAAGCGGCCAGCCGAAGGAATGTTGCACGAGGCCCAGCTTGTGCTTGGCCGGATCGATCTGCCAGAGCTCCTTCAGGCCGATGCCGAACTTGGCCGGTTCCTTGCCTTCGTCGAGCTTGAACTTGCTGATGAGCTGCTTGGCGAGCGAGCCGCGCGCGCCTTCGGCAATCAGCGTGTATTTGCCGAGCAGCGACATGCCGCGCGTATAGGCCGGGCCGTGCGAACCGTCCTTTTCGATGCCCATGTCACCGGTGGCCACGCCGATGACCGCGCCGCTATCGTCATAGAGAACTTCGGAACCGGCAAATCCGGGATAAATCTCGACGCCCAGCTCTTCGGCCTTGGTGCCGAGCCAGCGGCAGACATTGCCGAGCGAAACAATGAAATTGCCGTGATTGTTCATCAGCGGCGGCATGGCAAAATTCGGCAGCCGGACGGAGCCCGCCGGTCCCAGAACCAGAAAATGATCCGCTGTCACGGGTGTCTTGAAGGGGTGCCCCTCCTCGTCCCGCCAGCCCGGCAGCAGCTTGTCAACGCCGATGGGATCAACGACCGCGCCGGAGAGAATGTGGGCTCCGACCTCGCCACCCTTTTCCAGCACGACGACCGACAGTTCAGGATTGATCTGCTTGAGCCTGATCGCCGCAGACAGGCCCGATGGGCCGCCGCCGACAATCACGACATCAAACTCCATGCTCTCCCGCTCTGGAAGTTCGTGTGTCTCGCTCATGAAGTCCTCCTGAATGCTATGCCCCGCAAACACTTCGCCTGTGTTTTTCCCATTTGTAACGCAACAATAGCCGTATGACAGAGGCTAGCATCCATTCAAGATGCGGCCAATTGCCCTCATCCTACGACCATTTCCACAATTTATAAGTTACCTTGACGTAAACGTCAATATTTCGGCCGCCTATACGACGGAATTTCCAAGGCTCGGGAACAGGATAACGGCTGTGACAGCAAGGGCGGGCAAGAGGCATTTGCCTGCAGATGGACCCAGTTGCGCCTTTACACATTTCGTTCATACTCGCGTCAATTGAAATGTCTCGCATAAAAAACTGCTGGTGGATCGGGGATAACCAACAAGCGGAGACGGGATGAGATCACTTTGGATGATCTGGACAATGGGCAGCGTTCTGGCTGTCACCATGATTTTCACCCATTCTGCGGCGCAAGAGCAGAAAAAATGGACCGTTGGGCCCTATAGTTTTTCCGATGAAATGGGCGGGTTCAGCATCCGTTCGGTCACCGGCACCGGCACGACCGAAGATCCGATCGTCATCACCGAAGAGCTGAATGATATCGTTCCGGTCACGCTCGTCATTCGCAACGCCAGCGTGGGCCAGCCAGGATTCGCGCCCAAGGGTTTTGGCCTGCTGTTCCATCTGCAGATCCGGGCCGTCAACGGCAGCGGCCGTCCGTGGCAGGAGTTTTTCTTCGAATTGCAGTCATTGCTTGGGGAGCCGAGTGACTATAGTGACGGGCTTTCCTTCTGCCAGCCCTGCGACCTGACCGGGATGATTCACTCCAATCTGTTTGCCGCCTACGACGATGATTTCGAGCCCTATGACCGCATGCTGTTTCATGATGGCAAGGTAGACCCGAAGGCAAATGTGACGATGGATTTCCCCATTGGCGATTTTACCCCCAAGCGCATATTTTATCTGGTGCAGGAGCCGCGCATTCCCTCCACCTGACCTTGCAATCACGCGCGCAATTTGCGACTTGAAGGGAAGGCCCGCTCCAATCCGGGTTCAAGGATCAGCCATTGCCCGACCTGCGTGAACTCTTGCACTTTTATGCCGAAGCCGGTGCCGACACACCGCTCGAAGACGTGCCGGTCGATCGCTTTGCCGCGGTGGAGCCCGCCCGCCAGCCTGTTCAGCCGCCGCCTGCTGCAACGCGCCAAGCCGCACCGCAGGCCGAGCGGCCACGGCCGGAGCCGCAACCGGTGGCAGCGCCGGCTTTGAACAAGACCTCCGTTCCCGACGACACCAAGATTGCGCTGGCGCGCCAGCTCGCCTCGAGCGCCACGACGCTTGAACAGTTGCGCGAGCAACTCGCATCCTTCGACGGCTGCAATCTGAAATTCACCGCCAAGAACCTGGTGTTTGCCGACGGCAATCCGCACGCCCCCATCATGTTCGTCGGCGAGGCGCCCGGACGCGAGGAGGATCTGGAAGGCGTGCCATTCATTGGCCGTTCCGGACAATTGCTCGACCGCATGCTCGCCGCCATCGGCCTTGACCGCACCGGCGTCTACATCGCCAATACCATTCCCTGGCGCCCGCCGGGCAACCGTACGCCGACGCCGCTGGAAACCGAGATTTGCCGCCCCTTCTTCGAACGGCAGATCGAACTTGCCGCCCCCAGACTGCTGGTTGCCCTCGGCGGGCCTGCCGCCAAGGCGTTGACCCATGCGCCGGAAGGCATTTTGCGGCTGCGCGGCAACTGGAAGACCCATCGGACCGCAGCGGGCATCGACATCCCCGTCATGCCGACGCTGCATCCGGCCTATCTCCTGCGCAATTCGGCCCAGAAACGCTTTGCCTGGCGTGATTTCATTGCCGCCAAAATGCAGTTGCGCGCCCTCACGCAATAATCCATATGCCATGCCGCAAAACTGGAATGACAGTGTCGTAATTTCCGGCTCTGAAGCCCGGTGAAACCTGTACTTTCCGGTGCAGAAACGCAGGGTACCCACATGTTTCGCCAGCTCTTGCCGATCACGGCACTGTTGACCAGCACCTTTCTGATGCTGACCGCCGGAGGTTTGGCAGGCATTCTGCTGCCGTTGCGCGCCGGGATGGAAGGCTGGTCGCCGACCACGGTCGGCTGGCTTGGCACGGGCTATGCCCTCGCCTTCACCGGCGGCTGCATTGTCGTTCCGCGGCTGGTGCGCCGCGTCGGCCATGTCCGCGTTTTTGCCGTTCTTTTGACCCTGCTCAGCATGTCGATGCTTCTGCATGGGCTCATCATCGATCCCTGGGCCTGGACCCTGTTCCGGGCGCTTGCCGGTTTCTCGCTGGCCGGCAGCTACATGGTGATTGAAAGCTGGCTGAACGAGCGCGTGACCAACGCCACGCGCGGCATGGTGTTTTCAATCTACATGATCGTGTCGATGATCGGCCTGCTGGTCGGGCAATACATCCTGCCGTTCGGCAATCCGGCGACACAGGCGCTGTTCATGATCGGGGCGCTGATCTATGCGGCGGCCCTCGTGCCAACCGGGCTATCCAATGCCCAGTCGCCGCGGCCGCTGACCGAGGTTTCGCTCGACCTGCCCGGCCTCTACCGCAAATCGCCCGCGGCGATGATCGGCTCGCTGATTGCCGGCATCATAGCGGGCGCGTGGAATTTCCTGTCAGCGATCTATGGCCGCGAAATCGGCCTGTCGACCTTCGATATCGCCACGATGGTTGCCAGCGCCATGATCGGCGGCGCCATCTTCCAGTATCCCATCGGGCGCATCTCCGACTTTGTCGACCGGCGCTATGTGATGGTGGTGGCCGGTATGGTCGGTGTGCTTTTGTCCGTGACCATGATCATCGTGCAGCCTGTTACCCCCTGGGTCATCTATTCCCTGATGTTCGCCTTCGGCACGGTGCTGTTTCCGATCTATTCGCTCAACGTCGCCCATGCCAATGATTTTGCCGAGCCGAGCGAATTCGTCAAAGTCTCGAGCGGGCTGTTGATCGTCTATGGCATCGGCAGCATGATCGGCCCGCAGATTGCCGGACGGCTGATGGATGTCACTGGCCCCGCCGGGTTCTTCATGACCATGGCGGGCTGCTATGCGGCCTATGGTTCCTACGCCTTCTGGCGCAGCCTGCGCCGGGCCCGGCAGGTGCCATCCGAGCGGCCGGATTTCGTCTACCGCGCGCCGGACAGGCCGCAGACGCCGGAAACCCTTCAGCTCAACCCGGCCATCAGCACGGCCAAGGACGACTAGGTCAGCCCTGCGGCGTCGAGGCCTTGCGCGCCCTCGCCCGGGCAAGCCCGAGCTGGCGCTCGCGATAGATGATGAAGATGCCGGCGCTGATGACGATGACCGCACCCGTCATCATTTCGCTGGACGGAATATCGCCGAACAGCATGTAGCCGATGACCAGGCCGAGCAGCATCGACGTATATTCAAACGGCGCGATGGTCGACATGTCGGCATGCCGGTAGCTCTCGGTCAAAAGGATTTGCGCCACGCCGCCGGCAATCCCGGCCATGACCAGGAATGTCGCCTGCACCGGCGTGGGCCAGACCCAGCCGAAAGGCAGACTGACCAGAGCGATCACGCTTGAGGCAATCGAGAAATAAACGACGATGGTCGGGGTGCGTTCGGTCTGGACCAGACGCCGCACCAGCAGCATGGCAATGGCCGCGAGCCCCGCCCCGCAGAGGGTAGCCAGCGCACCAACGGCCTCTTCGCCGCCGAATTCGCTTTCGCCGGTGAAGAAGGTCATGCGCGGCCAGAGAATGATCAGCACGCCGATGAGCCCGACAAACACCGCGCTCCAGCGGTAGAGCCGCACCGTCTCGCGCAGGAAGACCGCGCTGCACAATACGGTCAGCAGAGGCGTGGCATAGCTGAGGGCAATCGCTTCCGGCAGCGGCAGCTTGGTAAGGCCGTAGAAACTGGCGCTCATGGCGCTGACGCCGACAAAACCGCGCCAGAAATGGCTGAAGGGTTCATTGGTCTTGAACGCGACGTTCAGCTGGCCCTGCCACGCGATGAAGACGATGACCGGAAAGATGGCGAAGAAGGAGCGGAAGAACACCAGCTGTCCCGCGGGGATGCCGTCCGACGCCTTGAGCAGGCTGGACATGCAGACGAAGACGCAGACCGAAGCGACCTTGAGGCCAATTCCGAGCATGACATTGGTGCTGCGCACCTTATCCGTGAGGGGTGGTCCACCGTCTTTCTGGTGAACGATAGTTGTCACGACTGGTATTCCTTGAGGGAGCGAACGGAGAGAAACAGAATTGATATATCTGTATAGGTTACTTTGAAGAATCCTTCCAGATACCAATGCGATCACGTTGCATGTTTCAAGCACATACGGAAGTGAACAAAAGCAACAGCATACGCGGAAAAAACCGGCCGCTTTGTTGTGTGGCGGGACAAACACGGCTACGGTCCGGCACCACAAAAAGGACAGTTTCCCAATGCGTACCGATACCGGCCAGATCTTTCATCTTGAAGATTACAAGCCAACCGATTTTCTTATTCCTGAAACCCATCTCGAATTCTCGCTCCATGCGGAGCGCACCATCGTCAGGTCGACACTGCATATCGAACGCCGGCCGGGTGTTGCCGCCGATGCACCGCTTGTCCTTGACGGTGACGAACTCACACTCCTCGACATCAGCATCGATGGCGTTGCATTGGGCGACAATGCTTACGTCGCAACGCCGGATCGCCTTGAAATCAGTGCCCTGCCCGAGAGCGGCACGTTCAAACTGCAGATCACCACGCAGGTCAATCCGACAACCAACCGCCAGTTGACCGGCCTCTACCGCTCCAGCGGCGTCTACTGCACCCAGTGCGAGGCGGAGGGTTTCCGCCGCATCACCTATTACTATGACCGTCCCGACCTTCTGTCGGTCTATACGGTGCGCGTCGAAGCCGATGCCGGGGAAGCGCCGCTGCTTCTGGCCAACGGCAATCCGGGCGAAAAGGGCGCCCTTCCCGATGGAAGGCACTTTGCCGTCTGGCACGATCCCCATCCCAAGCCTGCCTACCTCTTTGCACTTGTGGCGGGCGACCTCGGCGTCATCACCGACCGTTTCACCACCGCCTCTGGCCGTCCTGTCGATCTTGGCATCTATGTGGAGCACGGCAAGGAACCGCGCGCGCTCTATGCCATGGATGCGCTCAAGCGCTCGATGAAGTGGGACGAGGAGGTGTTCGGCCGCGAATATGATCTCGAGGTGTTCAACATCGTCGCCGTGTCCGACTTCAACATGGGCGCGATGGAAAACAAGGGGCTCAACGTCTTCAACGACAAATATGTGCTCGCCGACCACGAAACCGCGACCGACATCGACTATGCCGGCATCGAAGCGGTGATCGCCCATGAATATTTTCACAACTGGACGGGCAACCGCATCACCTGCCGTGACTGGTTCCAGCTGTGCCTGAAGGAAGGCCTGACGGTTTACCGCGACCACGAATTTTCCGCCGACATGCGCTCGCGCGCCGTCAAGCGCATCGCCGAGGTCAAGGGCCTCAAGGCCCACCAGTTCCCGGAAGATGCCGGGCCCCTCGCCCATCCCGTGCGCCCGCGCCAGTTCCGCGAGATCAACAATTTCTACACGGCAACCGTCTATGAAAAGGGCTCGGAAGTCGTGCGCATGATCCGCACCATCCTTGGCGCCGAACTCTTCCGCAAGGGGATGGACCTCTATTTCGAGCGTCATGACGGCGACGCGGCGACAATCGAGGACTTCATCAAGGTGTTCGAGGATGCCTCCGGCGAGGATCTGAGCCAGTTTGCCCTGTGGTATGATCAGGCGGGCACACCCAACCTTGCCGTCACCTATGATTACGACCAGGCGACGCAGACCTTTGAAATCGAGATCGAACAATCGCTGAAAGCCACCCCCGGACAGTCGTCGAAGAAGCCCATGCACATCCCCGTGCAGTTTGCCCTGCTGGGCGCCAAGGGGCGCGAGCTGAAGCCGAAATCGGTCAAGGGCGGCACGGTCAAGGGCGATGTCATCCACCTGTTCAAGCGCAAGGAGCGGTTGAGCTTTTCCGGCATCACCGAACGGCCAGTGCCGTCGCTCTTGCGCGGCTTCTCCGCTCCGGTCACCATGACCAGCGAACTCACCCGCTCCGATCTGACCTTCCTTGCCCGGCACGACGGCGATGCCGTCAACCGCTGGCAGGCGCTGACCCAGCTGCTCACGGCCAAACTGACCAGCAATGCCAAGCGCGTGCGCGGCGGCAAATCCGCCACCATCGAAAGCTCGTCGATCAAGCTTCTCGGCGAAATCGCCTTCAACGGCACTCTCGACGAGGCCTTCCGGGCGCTGTGCCTCGGCCTGCCATCGGAAAGCGATATCGCCCGGGAACTTGGCAGCAATATCGATCCCGATGCGATCCTCGGCAGCCGCGAGGCATTCATTCGCGCCGTTGCCGAAATCCATGCTGCCAAATTCGATCAGCTGTATGACGATCTTGACCACAGCGGCCCGTTCCGGCCCGATGCGGCCAGCGCCGGCCGGCGTTCGCTGCGTAACGTGCTGCTCGACTATCTCAGCACTGCCGACGGCAGCCCGAAACGCGCGGCGGCCCAGTTCAACCATGCGGACAATATGACCGACCGCGTTGCGGCACTGGCGGTGCTCGTGCAGCGGTTCGGCGACAGCAGCCAGACAAAGAGTGCGCTCAAGGCGTTCGAGGACCGCTTCGGCAATGATGCCCTCGTCATGGACAAATGGTTCATCGTCCAGGCGACCCAGCCGGGCGAAGGCGCCCTGGCCCGCGTCCGCCATCTGATGACCCACAAACTGTTCTCGCTCGACAATCCCAACCGCACGCGCGGCCTCATCGGCGCCTTCTCCAGCGGCAACCAGACCGGGTTCAACCGTGCCGATGGCGAGGGCTACAGGTTCTTCGCCGAGACGATCCTGACCGTCGACAAGAAGAACCCCCAGCTCGCGGCGCGGCTCCTGACCGCCATGCGGTCCTGGCGGTCGTTCGAGGCGGTGCGGCGCGAGCATGCGCGTGAGGCCCTGGCCTCCATTGCCGTGGTCAAGGACCTCTCCGCCGACGTCAGCGACATCGTTCAAAGGACGCTTGCCTGAGCCGGCTTCGCGCCGGTTTTACCTCAAGATTCGGCTGCCTCTTCCCCGTTTTGATGCCCCGGCCGGTTATCCACCGGCCGGGGCATCGTTTTACCCCTCGCCGGCCTTTTCCGGACTTGGAGTCTTTTCAAAGGCTTAGTCGAACCGGCTGCAAAACTGATTCATGCCTGCCACAATGATTGCTAAATATTTAACAAAAGGACTGGACACACCGAATCAGTTTTGATTCACTACAGGTGCTTCGGATGTGCGGCGTGGCGAAGCAAATCACTGATTATAAAGGCAATTGAGGGGGCCATTCGATGGCAAATGCGGACGCGTATCGCGCGCCGACGGGGAAGGATTATGCCGGAAAGCGGGAGACTGCGCGGGGGCGCACCCGTCTTTCCGGTCATATCAAACTTCTCGCTGACCCTGCCTACGGCAAGCTGCTGGCGGCCGAGCCTTACCTGCGCCGTGCCATTCCGCCGCTGATCATTGTTTTCCTCATCATCCTTGCAACAGCCCGTGCGATGTCGCTCCTGTCCTGGCGCGACGATACGGAGCGGACAGCCCGCGCCACGCTGGCGCTGGCCGCGAGCCACATGGCGAGCATCATCGACAACCGCATGAAGGCCGGCCAGAAACTCGACAGCGGCGAGCTGCAGAACATCATCGCCGAAATGCGCTCCAACGACCTCATCCCGCATGGCATGTGGATCGCCATTGCCTCGGGTGAATCGAAGATCGTCGCCTCGTCGGATGGCGGCGACCGCTGGCGCGACAAGAACCTCGAAAGCTTCGTCACCGACGGCCAGCCGCTGTTCCTCTTCGGCGAGCGCGCCGGGGTGATGGAAGTGCGCATGAACGGCACGAAGGGTCTTGCCGCCTTTAGCCGGACCGGCAGCGGCGGCTATTCCGTCTTCGTCATGCATCCGGTCGATGCAATCTTTGCCGAATGGCGGCGGATGATATCCGTCAATGTCACGCTCTTCGCCGGAACCGCCGCGATCATGCTGGTGGTCCTCTATGCCTATTTCAGCCAGTCGGCCCGGGCGCAGGATGCCGATGCGCTCTACCAGCACACCCAGGCGCGGGTGGATACGGCGCTTGCGCGCGGGCGCTGCGGGCTGTGGGATTGGGACATGGCGCGCGGCCGGGTCTACTGGTCGCGGTCCATGTATGAAATGCTTGGCTATGAAGCCTATGACGCGATCCTGTCGCTCGGCGATATCTCGTCCATCATCCACGAGGACGACGACAAGCTTTACAGCCTGGCCGCCCAGGTGGCGGCGGGTGAGATCAGCCAGATCGACCGGGTGTTCCGCATGCGCCACGCCGAGGGCCACTGGGTCTGGATGCGGGTGCGCGCGCAGGTTGCCGATGCCACTGTCGGCGATACGCATCTCGTCGGCGTTGCCGTCGATGTCAGCGAACAGCACCGCTTTGCCCAGCAGACCGCACAGGCCGACCAGCGCATCCGCGAGGCCATCGAGAGCATTTCCGAAACCTTCGTTCTCTGGGATGCGGACAATCGCCTGGTCATGTCCAACAGCAAGTTTAACGAATATTCCGGCCTCGCCAATGAATGCCTGCTTCCCGGCATCGGCCGGGATGAACTGGAGCCGCGCATCCGTGCGGTTGCGTTTGAAAAGCGCATGGCCAACGAGCATGGCCGTGCCGGCGCCCTGACCTTCGAACGGCAGCTGGCGGACGGCCGCTGGCTGCAGGTCAATGAACGGCGCACGCAGGATGGCGGGCTTGTTTCCGTGGGCACGGACATTACCCAATTGAAGGTGCACGAGGAGCGGCTGGTGGACAGCGAGCGGCGCCTGATGGCGACCATTCACGACCTCAGCCTTGCGCGCAAATCCGAAATCGAGCGCACGCTCGAACTCACCGAACTCAACAGCAAATATGCGGTGGAGAAGGAACGCGCCGAGGCCGCCAACCGGGCGAAATCCGAATTCCTCGCCAACATGTCGCACGAGCTGCGCACGCCGCTCAACGCCATCATCGGCTTCTCCGAAATCATGCATTCCGGCACGTTCGGGCCGCTCGGTTCCGACCGCTACGAGGAGTATGTGCATGATATCCACACCAGCGGCAATTACCTGCTCAACGTGATCAATGACATTCTCGACATGTCGAAGATCGAAGCCGGTCACTTCTCGCTCGACCGTGAAGAGATCGACCTTTGCCCGCTGATCAACGAGACGGTGCGCGTCGTCTCGCTGCAGGCGCTCAACAAGGACGTGAAGGTCGAGACGAAGATCGCCGACAGCGTTACGCTCAATGCCGACCGGCGGGCGATCAAGCAGATCCTGATCAACCTTCTGTCAAATGCGGTAAAGTTCACCGATACGGGCGGACGCATCTCGGTGCGGGCGCGCAAAGTGTCGGGCGCGCTGGTGTTCACCATCGAGGATACGGGCTGCGGCATCCCGAAATCGGCGCTGAAGAAGATCGGCCAGCCGTTCGAACAGGTGGAAAACCAGTTCACCAAGACGCATACGGGTTCGGGCCTCGGGCTTGCCATTTCCCGCTCGCTGACCGAGCTGCATGGCGGCGCGCTGAAAATCCGTTCGACCGAGGGCGTCGGCACCATCGTCTCCGTGCGCATCCCCACCCGGACCATCGGCCCGGTGCGGGAGGAATGGCCGGTTTAGAACGCTCTACGGGATCAATGCGTTTCCATCTTGATGCGTGATTTGACGGGCTTGCCCGAGCGCAGCGGAATTTCCGCATGCGTGCCATCGGGAAAATCAGCCACAATCTTGAATGTCCCTCCAAGGCCCAGCACGTACTTCTCGAGCGTCTTCAGCTGCACATTTTCCGTATGGTTTTCGATCCGGGAGATTTCGCCCTGTTGCAGGCCGCTTGCTTCCGCGAGAGCAACCTGTGTCACATCGAGCGCCTTGCGAACTTCGGCAAGGTGCATGGCTTCGATGATGACGTTCGCCCCGGCGTGAATCCTGTCCTGACGCGCCTCCGGCAAGGACTTGATCCGGTCCGTTGCGGACTGAAATTCCGATTTCCTGAATTTTGTCATTGCCTCATTCCTCGGCTTCCAGCCACTCATCAAAGCGCTTGTCCGCTTCCTTGATGAGAAGCTTGTAAAATCTCTTCTGGCTCACACCTTCCTTGTTGCCGCCAATCAGGATCACCGCCTGCCGTTCGGCATCGAAGGCAAAAGCGAAGCGCCACGCGCCTTTGATCGAGAAGCGGATTTCCTTCATGTTCGGGTGTTTCGAACCATAAAGCGTATCGACCAGCGGCCGTCCCAAGTGCGGTCCTACCTTCGCAAGAGCGATGAGCACTTCATCCAGCTTGTCTGCGACATCCGGATCGAGCAATTTTTGCTCTTTGGAAAAATCCGGATGTTCAAGAACTGTCCAACTCATGACTGAATATAGGCCGCAGCTTATATCAGTTCAAGCAGATATCTTCCAGTTAGTTTTTCTTTTGTGCCTCACGCAGCACTGCATTGAATGTCTTGCGGACCGATTTGGCCGTGTCTTCCAGATGGGTTTCCACCCGCCCGAGGTCGGGAAGATCGCAGGCGCGGCAGAGCAAATCGCCAAGGCCGGGCGGAAAATCCTCGCGCCGCGTGTCGCTGTTCAGGCAAAGCCGGATGATCTGCGTCAGTTCCGTATAGAGATTGGCCGCCCCCACCAGCTGATCCGTCACGTCGGGCGCGGCGAAACCCGCCTTGAGTTTCGTCAGCACCTCCGCCGTCGAATGAGCAATGATCGGGCCCTCGACATTGCCGGTAAGCACGGCGAACTGGGCGATGAATTCGAGGTCGATGATGCCGCCGGGGATCAGCTTCATGTCCCAGGCATCGCGCGGCGGCTTCTCGGTTTCCAGCAGCGCCCGCATTTCGGCCACGTCCTTGGCGATCTTGGCCGGATCGCGCGGCAGCGCGAGAATGGCGCTGATATCCGTCTCGATCTCGCCGAACAGCGCGGTATCGCCCGCCACCGGCCGCGCCCGGGTCAGCGCCATGTGTTCCCAGGTCCAGGCTTCGGTACGCTGATACTTACGGAAGGAATCGATGTGCGTTGCCACAGGCCCCTTGTTGCCGGAGGGGCGCAGGCGGAAATCCACCTCATAGAGAACGCCCTCCGCCGTCGGGGCGGACAGCGCTGCAATCAGGCGCTGGGTCAGCCGCATATAATATTGCGACGGTGCCAGCTGCTTTTCGCCATCGGATTCCTCGGCATCCGCATCATGGTCGTAGAGCAGGATGAGATCGATATCGGACCCCGCCGTCAGCTCGCGGCTGCCAAGCTTGCCCATGCCCAGAATGGCGATGCGCCCGCCCGACACCACGCCGTGCTTGCTGGCAAATTCGTCAATCACCGCCTGCAGGGCCCGGTCGATGACCAGATCAGCGAGATCGGAAAAAGCCTTGCCGGCCCGAATACCGTCAATGGCGCCGGTCAGAAGCCGGATGCCGATGAGAAAGCGGTGCTCGGCTGCAAAAATCCGCAGGCGATCGAGAATATCCTCATAGACCTGGGCTGGCCCGAGAAAGTTTTCCAGCCGGTCGGCCAGATAGGCGCGGGTCGGGATATCGGCGAAGATGGCCGGGTCGAGCATGCCATCGAAGACATGCGGTTTGCGTGTGATGATGTCGGCAAGGCGCGGCGCCGCACCCATGATCAGGACAAGCAGGTCAAGCAGCCGCGGGTTGGACTGCAAAAGGCTGAACAGCTGGATGCCCGCGGGCAGGCCCTTGATCATCTCGTCGAAGCGCATCAGCGCTTCATCGGCCCGGCTCGTCGCGCCGAAGGCCTTGAGCAGCACCGGCGTGAGTTCAGTCAGGCGTTCGCGCGATTCCGCCGATTGGGTGGCGCGGTAGCGGCCGAAATGCCAGGTGCGGATGACGCGGCAGATATCGCTCGGGCGCTCGAAGCCGAATTTTGTCAGGGTTTCCAGCGTGTCGGGATCGTCGACATCGCCGGTGAACACCAGATTGCCGGCCTCGCCCGCCAGCTCCTGCGCCTGTTCGAACAGCGCTGCATAGTGTGTCTCGACGGTTTTCAGCGACTGGCGGAAATCGGCGGCAAAGGTCTCGCCGTCACGATAGCCCATCATGTGAGCCACCCGCAGGAAATTCTCGTCATCCTCGGGAAGCATGTGGGTCTGCTCATCGGCGATCATCTGGATGCGGTGCTCCACATCGCGCAGAAACCCGTATTTCTCCACCAGCGTGTCGCGTGCTTCCGCGCTGATCCAGCCAAGGCCGTTCAGCGCCGCCAGCATGTCCACCGTGCGCGAGCCGCGCAGCTGCGGAAAACGGCCACCGGCAATCAGCTGCTGGGTCTGCACGAAAAATTCGATTTCGCGGATGCCACCCCGGCCAAGCTTGACATTGTGCCCGCGCACGGCAATTTCGCCGTGGCCCTTATGGGCATGGATTTGCCGCTTGATCGAATGCACGTCGGCAATGGCCGCATAGTCGAGATATTTGCGCCAGACATAGGGCGCAAGCTCCGCCAGCACCTGCTTGCCCGCCGCGATATCACCGGCGACGGGCCGCGCCTTGATCATGGCCGCGCGTTCCCAGTTCTGGCCGCGCCCCTCGTAATAGTTGAGCGCTGCGCCGACGGGAATTGCCAGCGGGGTTGACCCCGGATCCGGGCGCAGGCGCAGATCCGTGCGGAAGACATAGCCGTCGGCGGTGCGGTCCTGCAGGATGCGTACCAGACGCCGCGTCAGCCGCGAAAACGTTTCGACGCATTCATAGGGATCGGGAATGGCCGGGCTGTGCTCGTCAATGAAGACGATCAGGTCGATATCGGAGGAATAGTTCAGTTCGAACGCGCCGAATTTGCCCATGGCGAGGATGATCCAGCCGCACTGCTTTTCCGGATGGCCGGGGTCAGGGAGTTTCAGCTTGCCGGACTCATGCGCATCGCGCAGCAGGAACCGCACCGCCGCCCGCACGCTTTCCTCCGCCAGCCGCGACAGCCAGCGGGTTGTTTCTGCCGTATCGAATACGCCGGAAAGATCGCCCAGCGCAATCAGCACATGGCCTTCCAGCTTCAGCTGGCGCAGGACAGCCATAATGCCGGTTTCGGTGACATTCTCCGCTTCCGAGCTTGCCGCCACGCTCTGCATGAGCGCCTCAAGACGCTGTGCCAGCGGCATGGCGAACAGCGGTTCCAGGATGGCAGGGCGGCGGATGAAGACCGTGCGCAGATAGGGCGAAAGGTCAAGGACAGCCGCGAGGAAGACCGCCGCCTGTGCATGGCCCTTCACACCGGCGGTGGCAGGGCATTCCTTGTCGGCTGCGCTGCCGGCAAGTTCGGCCAGAAAGGCGGCAGCCGCCTTCTTGTCCAGCGGTGTCAGCGGGCGCAGATCGCGGGCGAAAAACGCTGCATCATCAAGGCCGGATGCCCTGGTCCTGACATTCATTTGGTCTCCTCCCCCACCGGGAAAGCGAGCACAGCGCGCAGCCCCGGAGCATTGTCCTGCAATTCCAGAGTACCACCGTGCAATTTCATCACCGCCTTGGCAAGACTGAGACCCAGTCCTGACCCCGGTTGCGAACGGCTTTCCTCAAGGCGCACAAAACGCTCCGTGGCCCGATCCACCTGATCGGGCGGGATGCCCGGGCCATTGTCCGCGACAATCACCCGGATGGTGTGGTCCTGCTTTTCCACAGCGAGGGATATTTCCACCGGCTTTTCACCGCCGCCGGCATATTTGATGGCATTGTCGACGAGATTGGAGATGGTCTGCCCGACCAATTCGCGGTTGATGCGGACCGGCGTTGCATCCTCCGCACCCAGCGCGAAGCGGATGCCCGCGTCTTCAGCCGTCGGCTCGTACAGCTCGTAGACGTCCTGCACAACAGTCGAGAGCGGCAACAGCTCCATCGTTTCGGAGGAATAACCGGATTCCAGCCGCGAGATCATCAAAATGGCATTGAAGGTGCGGATCAGCTGGTCTGAATCGGCAATCATCCCGTCCAGCGCAGCCCGATAGGCCTTGGTGGTCGTGGCATTGGCAAGGGCCGATTCCGCCCGGTTGTGCATGCGGGTCAGCGGTGTCTTGAGGTCATGCGCAATATTGTCGGAGACGTGGCGCACCCCCTCGTTCAATTCCTGAATGCGCGCCAGCATGCCGTTGAGATTGGCGGCCAGACGGTCGAACTCATCACCCGAACCGCTGACGGGCAAGCGTCCGGCGAGATCGCCGCCCATGATGCGCTGCGACGCGGCGGAAACCTCGTCGATCCGGTGCAATGCGCGCCGCCCGACGAAAAACCAGATCAGGAATGCGCCGATGCCCATGATGCCCAGCGCCGCGCCGAGCGAGCGCCGGACCACGAGCCTGATCTTTTCCGGCTCGCCCAGATCGCGGCCGACCATGACACGGATGCCATTGGGCATGACGATCACCCGCGCGATGGCGGTGTGCACCTGCGGATCGCTGCTGGTTTCGCCGTAGCGTTCATAGGCAATCGGCCTCTCGATCCAGCCATCGGTCTGCAGAACGCCCGCTTCGATACTCTGGACATTGCCGGCGACGATGCGTCCGGCGGGATCGGCGACGAGATAGAGATAGGCGCCGGGCTGGCGGCTGCGCCGGTCAACTGAGCGCACAAGACCGGCAATACCCGCACGCTGATAGGACTGGCCGACGCTTTCGACCTCCTCGTTGACGGCGGCCTCAGTCTGGGATGTGAGAAGATTGACGGAAAGACTGGTCATGTAGAAGACCAGAACGATGGCGCAAACGGTAAAGAGCAGCAGATACAGCGCTGACAGCCGGACGGCTGTCATTTTCATCATGGCAAAAAATCGGCTCATGCATCGATTCCGCCAGCCTTGAGCATATAGCCGGCGCCGCGCACCGTGTGCAGCAGGGGCGTGTCGAAACCCTTCTCGATCTTGCCGCGCAGGCGCGAGACATGCACGTCGATCACATTGGTCTGCGGGTCGAAATGATAATCCCAGACATGCTCGAGCAGCATGGTGCGGGTCACCACCTGACCGGAGTGACGCATCAGATATTCCAGCAGCCGGAATTCACGCGGCTGCAGGACAATGGCCTGCCCGGCGCGCTTGGCCGTGTGGGACAGGCGATCGAGTTCCAGATCGCCGACCCGGTACATGGTTTCCGCCTCTTTCGGGCTGGAACGGCGCTGCAGCACTTCGATGCGCGCCAGCAATTCCGAGAATGCGTAGGGTTTGGTGAGATAATCATCGCCGCCGGCGCGCAGGCCGGTCACCCGGTCATCCACCTGGCCCAGCGCGGAAAGAATGAGTGCCGGCGTATCGATGCCCTGGGCGCGCAGGGCCGCGACAACGGACAGACCGTCACGGCGCGGCAGCATGCGGTCAACGATCAGCGCATCATAGCTGCCCTGCTCGGCCAGGGCATAGCCGGTCTCGCCATCCCCCGCCAGATCGGCGGAGTGACCCGCCTCGGCAAAGGCCTTTTCCAGATAACGGGCCGCTTCACGGTCATCTTCAATAACGAGAATCTTCATGGCAATTATACTAAGCCGGTTTTGAGACGGAGGTAAGCACCATAGCAATGGCACCCTTTACGGCAAGCGGGCAGCAGATCTGTCGACAATCTGCTGCCCTTTGCTTTGGCGCTAACGGGGGACAGGTGCAGCGCCGCTGCAATCCCATCCGGACCGGTTAGCCCTGGTTGATGGGCAGAGCGATGAACCGCGACTGGTCATTGGTCTGCACCTGCAGGAGAACTGCCTTGCGGCCGCTCTTCGTCGCTTCGGCAATCGCCGCATCGATGTCGGAGCCGCTCTTGACCGGCTTGTTGTTGACCGAGACGATGATGTCGCCGGTCGTGATGCCCTTGTCGGCGGCATCGCCGGAGCGGTCCACGTCGGTCACCACGACACCCTTGCCATCGTCGGAAGGAACAACCGTCAGGCCGTAATCATCCAGCACCGAAGCCGGGTCCTGATGCTTGCCGCCGCTGTCCTTGTTCGATGCCTGCTTGTCATCGCCGGGCATCGACTTGATGGACACATTGAGCGACTTGGCCTCGCCCTTGCGCCAGACTGTCAGTTCGGCATCCTTGCCCGGATTGATCGCGGCAATCTTCTTGGCCAGATCTCGCGGATCGGAAACCGTGTCGCCATTGACGGCGGTGATCACGTCGCCCGACTGGATACCGGCCTTGGCGGCAGGACCATCGGACTGCGGTTCGGCAACCAGCGCGCCCTTTTCTTCGGAAAGGCCGAGCGATTCGGCAATTTCCTTGCTGACGGGCTGTATCTGCACACCGATCCAGCCGCGCGATACGGTGCCGGTCTTGATCAGCTGGTCCACGACCATCTTGGCCGTCGTCGACGGGATGGCGAAGGCAATGCCGACGCTGCCGCCGGACGGCGAGTAGATTGCGGTGTTGATGCCGACGACTTCACCGTTCAGGTTGAAAGCCGGCCCGCCGGAATTGCCCTTGTTGACCGCCGCATCGATCTGCAGGAAGTCGTCATAGGGACCGGCCCCGATATCGCGGCCGCGGGCCGAGATGATACCGGCCGTCACCGTGCCGCCGAGACCGAACGGATTGCCGACCGCAACGACCCACTGGCCGACACGCATCTTGTTGTCGTCGCCGAAAGACACGTAGGTGAACTTGCGCTTGTCATCGACCTTGAGAACGGCGAGATCGGTGCGCTTGTCCTTGCCGATCAGCTTGGCATCGAGTTCGGTGCCGTCATTGAGAACAACCGTATAGGTGCTGCCATCTTCGACCACGTGGTCGTTGGTGACGAGATAGCCATCCTCCGAAATGAAGAAACCCGACCCTTGAGCGGTGGGGCGCATGCGGTCTGGACGGTTCTGGTGATCGCGCGGACCCTTGCGCTGCTGCATGCCGCGCTGGCCGTTCGGACCGCCGAATTCATAGAAGAAGCGCTTGAGCGGATGATTGTCGGGAAGCTGGTCGAACCCGGGAATGCCCGACCCGTCATCGGCGGTCTGCTGGACCGAACTCTTCACCCGGACGCTGACAACAGCGGGACTCACCTTTTCAACGACATCTGCAAAGCCGGGCTGCTGCGAGCCGTCAACACGCACGGCTTCAGCCTGCGCAGGCACAACGGCAGCGAGCGGGCCAGTCGCCAGCAGTCCCCCGGCGAGCGCCGAAGCGAGCAGCGCGGCAGCAATGCCCTTGCGGTAAGTGGAGGACGTACGATTGTTAGACATAAAACTTTCTCCTTGGACGCCCGATCGGAAATCCGACCGTTTAATAACCAACAGTGATACAGATAAGAACGTTACGCCGCCATTTCCGCAACATGACAAATTTGTAAGATAATTTTCTGGCGCTGCGATTCGTCAGTCACTGGAGGATAGTCCATATGCCATCAATGCCGCCGCTCGGATCTACAATGCGTACGCACCAGCCCTATCCGGGCGTTTATGCATTTTACGATGGCAGGATAGAGGGCGCGCGCGCCTATTCCGCCGATCCAAACTGGCTGGATGACGGGGCCTATACACTCGGCCTGTGTTCCTACGCCATCGTTTCCGGCGAGGAAGCTCTCGTTTATGACACCAGTATTTCAAACCAGCATGCGGCATTGATCCGCAACGCGCTGCAGGAGGCAGGCGTGCGCCATATCCGCGTGGTGCTCAGCCACTGGCATGTGGACCATGTGGCTGGCAATGCCGTTTTCGCCGATTGCGAGATCATCGCCAATGATCTGACGGCCAAGGCGCTCACCGGCAACAGGGAACGGCTGGAGAACGGCACGCCGCCCATCCGGCCGCTGGTGATGCCCAACAGCATTTTTACGGGCGAGCGCGATCTGAATGTCGGCGATATCGCCGTGCAGCTGCGCCACGTGGATATTCACAGCCATGACGGCACGGTGATGATCCTGCCGCATCTGAAGCTGCTGTTTGCGGGCGACACGCTGGAAGAGCCGATCACCTATGTGGCGGAACCGGAGCGGCTGGAAAACCACCTGCTCGATCTGGAACGGATTTCAACCTGGGATATTGAAAAAATCCTACCCAATCACGGCGCGGAGAATGTGATCGTGGCTGGCGGCTATGGACCGGAACTGATTGCCGCCACGGGGCGCTATGTCAGCAAGCTGATGCGCCTGCGCAACGAGCCGGAGCTGGCTGGCGATGATCTGCAGGCGTTTACGGCCGACGATTTCCGCTCGGGCGTGCTCACCTATTACGCGCCCTATGAGCCGGTCCACCGGCAGAATGTGGAATCGGTCATCGGCGCACATCGCAAATAGTGGTTGCGGATCAATCGTTGGAAGCAGCCAGGAGTTTCTTGAGCTGCTTCTTTTCGCTGTCGGACAGCGGCGCCGTTTCCTGAGGGGAACGGCGGCGGCGGCGAATCGAAACCACGATGGCGATTGCACCGGCAATCAGCGCCGCAACGGGAAATCCCCACAGCAGGATCGTGCTCAGCATCAGGCGCGGCTTCAGGAGGACGAACTCACCGTAGCGGGCGACGATGAAATCGAGCACCTGCTCGTCCGTATCCCCCGCCGTCAGCCGTTCACGTACCAGCACGCGCAAATCCCGGGCGAGATCCGCGTTGGAGTCATCGATCGACTGGTTCTGGCACACCATACAGCGCAGCTCGGTGGAAAGCGTGCGCGCCCGTGTCTCCAGTGCCGGGTTGGCCAGCATCTCGTCGGGCGAGACGGCGCGTGCGCCGGTCGCCGCAAAGGTCAGGGCCGTCAGCAACAGCAAAACCGCGGCGAGCGCGCGTCTCATGCCACGGCTCCC